>JBBROE010000004.1:0-78156 GCA_038229695.1 Chitinophagales bacterium
CAATGACTATAGTAGGGATATAAAATTAACTGAATTCACCTCAGCCTTTTGTGTCTATTTAAAGAAATGATCGCATGTCTTTTCTTCATTAACGTACGACGCATTTTTTCGTCAAACAAATTAAGGGAATAACGGCTCATCAGGGTTACGGCTCATCCCGTTTCTTAAGCGCCTACCCCTTACATAAAAGGAAAATTATAAAGAATTCGGTGGAGGAGAGTCCGGAATCCATTTGAAGGCGTTTTTCAGCCCATCAGGCCCTTTTTCCACCAAACACCTGGAATAGTTAACAGAACTTGACATTCCGCCTTATATCAGGCTGATAACGACCCTGGAGGTAGAGGCCTTCGGAATAAACCTTGATGGTGTTAATACCAGGAGCTTTCTGGCTACTTGATTTCTAATGCCCAATTTCTGATATTTCCGGTTCTTCCATCTGGAAGCTTTTCAGCGGTGATCAGCACCGCTGCTTTTGTTCTAAGCTACGGCCACGATGCTTTTTCATATATCCCCCTAATGACCTCTCGTCGATGTCTACATTACGGTTCAACTTATCACTACTGTTTTGCTTCATTACTACCTGAATCTTTCTTTTAAACAACCAGACTTTCTTCTGTTGTACGCCAACTTTCGCTCCCAATTCCGTTGTCGACATTGCCTTCTTTGCAGCCAGCTTGAAAAAAAAATGGAACACTTTTAGAATTGGCATTTTCATTCCGTGAAACACCATAATAGCCGTTACGCCTTCGCCATCCACATTCCCGGTGGCTATGATAATATGTTCTTACCTTGTAACATTTCAGATACCCACACCGCGAACACGCATACCATTGCCCCACTTCTTTTCTATCTAAAAGCATTTTTCCTACATTCTTAGGAATAATAATAATAAAAGTCGGTTAACTATCGGATAACAAGTTAACATCTCTAAAGTCCAGTTAACTTAGCATTAACCTTCCCTTAAATTCATTAACAAGAATAGAAGGTAATATTGCGGCTTATTAAAAGTTTTCCCTTTCGATATTTTTGATGCCAGTGCATTTGGTCTTCCTGGGACGATTACATTACAATATTTTTTACCGTTGAAAAACTTGGTGTACAAAAGTTATGATTAAAAAATGTTTGAATCGCTTTTTTCAGATATTGATTTTCATTTGTGTTGTTACATTTCATCTTGCTTGTTCCGCCAAAAATGAAAAGGAGGACCGTCAGGTCCGTGACGCTTATGTGTTACCTGATTCACTTGCTAAGACCTTGTTAATTGATACAGTTAAGGTTAAGACTCTAACCAATTCAATTAGATTTAATGGGATAGTGGATATTAATCCTGACCGGGTGGCCAACATTTTTCCTCTTGTCAGTGGAAATGTGCAGGATGTAAAAGTTATGCTGGGCGATTATGTGAAAGCCGGTCAGATCCTTGGCCAGGTGAAAAGCGCTGAAATGGCACAGTATAATGCTGCTCTTTTGAATGCTGACGCGAACGTCAGGTTGACGGCGAAATTATTGCAACAGCAGAAAGACCTGTTTAAGAGCGGACTGGTTGCGCAGATTGATGTAGTCAACGCAGAAATAGCATCGCAGCAGGCAGAAGCAGCTCGTGTTGCGGCGCAGCAGGTGATGGCCGTAAACGGAGACAATAGACAGGGTGGGTATTTCATAAAAAGTCCAGTAAATGGATTCGTAGTTCAAAAAAACATTACCAATGGAATGTCCATCCGTACAGATAATAACAATGCGTTATTCACTATTTCTGACTTGAAAGAGGTTTGGGTCCAGGCGAATATTTACGAAGCCAATATTAGTAAAGTTCATCAGGGTGATGCTGCTGACGTTACGACAATCTCATACCCTAATAAAGTATTCCACGGTAAGGTGGATAAGTTAATGAACGTGCTTGATCCCACCAGTAAAGTGCTTAAGATGAGGATTGTATTGAATAATCCGGATTACCTCCTGAAGCCGCAGATGTTTGCAACCATTACTATTAATAATCAGCAAAATGAAAGGGCTATGGCAATATCTGCTAGCTCAATCGTTTTTGATCATAGCCAGTATTTCGCTTTGCTCTATAAAAGTAGAAATGATGTGCAAATCCGGCCGGTTGATATTATCAGTATCAATGGCAATACGGCATTTATTAAAAATGGTCTTCAACCTGGTGACTTTTTAATCAGTTCTCAGGCATTGCAAATCTATACTGCCCTAAATAATTAAAATTGGGTCCATAGTATATGAATAAATTTCTTAGAGGTATTATAGGGTTTTCCTTAAAAAACAGATACTTCATTATATTTTGTGCAGTCCTATTGGTCATCGCTGGGGTGATTACCTTTAAAAATATGCCTATAGAGGCATTTCCCGATGTTACTAACACGGAAATTAGTGTCATTACGCAATGGCCGGGAAGGAGTGCTGAAGAAATTGAAAAGTTTATCACTATTCCCATTGAACTGGCACTCGCTCCGGTGCAAAACAAAACAAGCCTCAGATCAACTAATATTTTCGGTCTAAGTTTTATAAAGCTAATCTTTAACGATGGTGTTCGAGATCCAGAAGCCCGCCAGCAGGTGATGAACTTGCTAGGTAATGCTTCACTGCCTACTGGCATTCAGCCTTCTGTTCAACCACCAACGGGTCCAACCGGTGAAATATTCAGGTATACTTTAAGGAGCAGTATTCGAGACGTGAGGGAGCTTAAAACCATGCAGGATTGGGTTATTGACCGTCAATTGAGGTCAGTACCCGGAATAGGAGATATCACTTCATTTGGGGGTCAAACCAAAACTTTTGAAATCCAGGTAGATCCCGGAAAACTCGCTACCCTTAATATTACTGCCCTGGATGTACTTACTGCCGTTCAAAAAACCAATATAAATATCGGCGGGGATATGATCATTGAGAATGATCAGGCATTTGTGGTGCGTGGTATTGGTCTTTTAAATGATATCAATGAAATCAAAACCATTGTAGTCACGAACAATAATGGTGTTCCAGTACTCGTGAAAGATGTGGCCGAAGTTTCTATTTCCAATTTGCCCAGGCTGGGTTGGGTAGCCAGGGCAGACGGATTACCTGATACAACAGGTAAAAGGGCTATTTCCGATGAAGCTGATGTAGTAGAGGCCATTATTGTAATGCGCAAGGGCGCAAATCCTTCTGAAGTCCTGGCAGCAATCAAGGAAAAAGTAAAAAAACTAAACCAGTATATTCTCCCTCGAGACACAAAAATTGTACCTTATTATGATCGTTCGGAGCTGATTGAATTCGCTACACACACGGTCATGCACAATCTTATTGAAGGTATCCTTTTGGTTACCATTCTGGTCTCTCTTTTTATGTTTAACTGGCGCACGACGCTTATTGTTTCGCTAATCATCCCTATGTCTCTGCTATTTGCCTTCATCTGTTTGCACTTGATGGGAATGTCTGCCAACTTGCTTTCCCTCGGAGCTGTGGACTTTGGGATTATCATTGATGGGGCCGTAGTGATGGTAGAGGGCATGTTTGTTATTCTCGATCATAAGGCCATTGAAGTTGGGATGCCCAAATTTAATCGCCTTGCTAAATGGGGTCTCATTAAAAAGCAGGGTGCGCAATTGGGTAAGGCGGTTTTCTTTGCCAAATTAATTATCATAACAGGTTTATTACCAGTATTCGCGTTTCAAAAAGTGGAAGGTAAAATGTTTTCTCCCTTGGCATACACCCTAGGATTTGCTTTACTTGGCGCACTAATCAATACCCTGACCCTTGTACCTGTACTAATTAGTATGCTTTTAAAGAAGAATGTACAAGAAAAGAAAAACCCGTTTGTTCACCATCTCACAGGATTTATGTTGAAGGGTTTTGTTGGCGCCTACAAACGAAAAGAATTGATGGTAGGATTGTCTCTTGTAATAATGGTTGTCGGCCTTTTTGCTTTCAAATTCCTGGGAAGCGAATTCCTTCCTGAACTTGACGAAGGGTCGATCTGGCTGAGGATTCAGACGCCTTATAGTATTTCTCTTGAAAAATCGAAGGAAATTGCTGCACAGGCTAGGAAAATAATCATTGGGTTTCCCCAAGTTAAATTTGCCGTTTCTCAAACCGGCAGACCCGATGACGGTACGGATGTAGCGGGATTTTACAACAATGAGTTTTCTGTGATGCTATACCCACAGGATTCCTGGAATCCGCAGATTTCCAAGGACGACCTTATTGCACAAATGAATCTAAAACTCGCGGCGTTGCCTGGAGTTGCTTTGAATTTTTCCCAACCCATTATGGATAATGTAGAGGAGGCCGTAAGCGGAGTAAAGGGTTCAATCGTGGTTAAGGTATATGGAGATTCGCTGAATTATATGGAAAATAAAGTTGGAGAGGTATATAAAATCCTTAAAAATGTAAGAGGAATAGCCGATCTAGGGATTATTTACAACGAGGGCCAGCCGGAACTGGATGTGAACCTTGACCAGCAGAAAATGGCATTGTATGGAGTATCAACGGCTGATGCTAATGCGGTAGTCGCTCTAGCTATCGGAGGCGTAGCGGCCAGCACCTTGTATGAAGGTATTAAATTGTTTGATATACGTATCAGGCTTCCGGAAGCTTTCCGCAAAACGCCGGAAGATATTGGCAACTTGCTAGTTCCTACTCAAAGCGGAAGCAAAGTACCCATTAAGGAAATAGCCAATATTACACAAAAGACCGGCCCCTGCCTCATCTTTCGCGATGACAATGAAAGGTATTCCACATTGAAATTTTCAATTCGTGACAGGGATATGGGTAGCACTATCAAAGAGGCTCAGGAAAAGGTTAATGCCAGTGTGCAGGTTAAGCGTGGCTATCATATTGAATGGCAGGGCGATTTTGAAAACCAGCAACGAGCCCAAAGCAGACTGGCACAGGTTGTTCCCGTAAGCTTAATTTGCATTTTTTTATTGCTGTTTACGATGTTTGGTAATTTTAAGGATGCGGCGTTGGTGTTTCTTAATGTTCCTTTTGCCATTGTTGGAGGAATTGCAGCATTGCTATGTACAGGGACCAATTTCAGTATTTCTGCGGGCATTGGGTTCATTGCACTTTTTGGTATTTGTATACAGGACGGCGTGTTGCTAATTACTGTCTTCAAACAAAATCTTGAAAGGATAAAAGGACAATCAGCGTCGTTGTACACTTCTATCCGATTAGGCGTCGGTTCTAGGATAAGACCAGTGATGATGACGGCTTTGATGGCAGCAATAGGACTGCTTCCTGCCGCTCTTTCCCATGGTATTGGGTCTGAAAGTTCGCGGCCGTTGGCTCGCGTCGTTATTGGCGGGATATTATGCGCGATGGTATTTTCACTTTGGATATTTCCTCTCATCTTTGGATGGGCATATCGGAATTTTGATACCCTTCATCAGGGTGATAGTACTAAAAATGTTTAACCTCCAATAACTTATATGAACACCCTTCTGCGATTTCTTGGACTATTCTGTGTTCTGCTTTTGGTTAACCTGCTCTTGGAAGGTCAGGTGACTACTGAATCACATCTTAAGGATTCAATTACTACTTTTCCACCATCTCAAGTCACCCATAGACGAATAAAATATGTCCTTGCATCAAACCTGGCTGCATACGGCGGTACCATGGTCGCGCTTTACGACACGTGGTATAAGCATTATCCGCAAAGTCATTTTCACTTTTTTAATGACAATGCTGAATGGTTACAAGTTGATAAAATCGGACATGCCTGGAGTGCCTATAATGAAGGAAGGGCAAGTATAGCCCTTTGGAAATGGGCTGGACTCTCACCGAACAAATCTGTTTGGATTGGTGGGTTAAGTGGGCTTGCTTATCAGTCAATTATCGAAGTGTTGGATGGGTTTTCCGCTGAGTGGGGGTTTAGTTGGGGGGATTATCTAGGCAACGCAGCAGGAACCGCCTTATTAATTTCCCAGGAGTTAGGTTGGCATCAACAAAGGATCCAGTTTAAATTTTCTGCTCACCGGAATTCCTATGGCAATCCTTTGCTGAATGCCCGTGCTGATGATATCTATGGAAAAAACCTCCCCGAACGACTATTGAAGGATTATAATGCGCAGACCTATTGGTTAAGTGTGAATTTAAAATCCTTTTTCAAAACAACCGGCCTTCCTCCCTGGCTGAACGTAGCGGTTGGTTATGGCGCGGAGGGAATGATGGGGGCCTTAAATAATATTTGGATGACTAAAGCGGGTATAACGGTGGACCGTACCGATATCATCAGGTACCGTCAATTTTACCTCGCCCCGGATATTGATCTCACTAAGATAAAAACAAAAAGAAAATGGCTAAAATCAGCATTCTTCCTAATGAATAGTCTAAAATTACCCACGCCTTCTCTTGAATTTAATAAGAAAGGGCTTGCTTGGAATTGGGTACATTTTTGACGGTTCGGTTAACGTATCACTTCCTCTAGGTATGCCTTGCCGAAGTAAATTATTTTTTGAACCGGTGTGGTAGCAGTTCTTGGATTTTGTTGAACTGATGCTCAGCTATCCGCTCTAGAATATTTTCAGCCATATGTTTTGGTTCAACGTCAAGCATTTTGCAGGAGCCAAGCAAGCGGGACAGATTTTTTCAATTCTTGTCATTTACCACTTCAACGAACCCGAGGGCATTTTCAATTCAGCTTTTTACTCTTTTTGAATTAATCGGGAGAGTATTGAGCCTTATCTTACCTTCTTAGAATTAACACTATTTCATGATGTCTAAATGACTTATCCGCCAACTGCTTTAAAATTTATTTCAACGTATTTATTTAACAGATTTTTAAAATATTGAGGTTCACTAAGGCTTTTGTTTAATGGTCAAATACACCCACTTCTGGCGGCATATGGGACCTTTGTAAAGGGTCTTTAGGGTTAATTCCTAAGTCATTGTTAACATATTGTTATTAATATTTTGTAATCAAAAAAAGGTTTCTCGGAATTATTACCTTGAACGTTCATCAAACGTTTGCAATATGAAACATAATCATCACGAAGAAGCTGCAAAACATCATGAAGAAGCAGCAAAGCACCACAAGAACGCGCACAGGCATAATCAACAAGGAGAGCATGAAAAAGCAGCTCATGAGGCTCATGCAGCTCATGGCCATACAACTCATGCTAATCAACATGCTGAAGAAGCAGCAAAAAAACATTCAGAAAGACATCCCTAAATTTTTAAAACCCTGGCCGGTCTTGTTGACCGGCCTTTTTTTAGCAACTGAAAAAACGGAAGTCCTGCAAGCATCCAAAAAATTATACGGTAGTGTTTAGTTCTTTGTGTAAATATTGAAGTAACTGTATTAGGGAGATAACCCCTAGGGCAGGTGAGGCGTAGCGTAGCGGAGCCGAACGAAGCGGAACCTGCCCTGGGTCGCGGCCAAAAATAGGCGTCTTTTTTTATTAACTTTAATACAGTTTGATGGACCATCAACAATCAAAATTCCCGAAGGATGTTTTTAAGCAATTTAAAAGTAAAGAAGACTTCCAGTCATTTTTTACGGACCTCTACAAGCATGGCGTAGAAGAAATGCTCAAAGGCGAGCTGGACGAGCACCTCGGCTATGAAAAAATAATTACCGTTCATAGTTATAGAAAGTACATCTTTTTTTTAATAGTCTAATGCTATCCCAATAATTATTTTACGGACTTTGAAGAAGTAATGAGGTTAAAGGAAACAGAATGATGCTCTTTTGTAATCTTCCGTTCTTCTGCAATATAAATAATTGCACTCCTGATAAAACAAGTAAACAGCCTAATTTTTGTTTCATCAACTGATCCAATATTTGTTACCGCATTGATAAAAGAAAGCTGGAAAATTTTATCTGCCTTTACTTTATTTGGAACTTGGGATAACACGTATCCGTAAAGCAGAGAAGAATACTTATTATATAGCTCTTCGGCATCATCAATAGTGTACGGCATTTAGAAAAAGTAGGGGTGTATAAATGTACAATAATTTTAAATAGGGTAAAAGGGTTCAATAATTTTATTTGCTCTGTTTAGTCAAAAGGTGTCAAAATCCCAGTAAATGTTAACGAGGATTATAAAGACTATAATTCTACCGCTGTCCCAAATAGTATATAGTTGCGATTTTTAACCACAGCATTGCCCAATTTGCATTATTTGTACCCCTATTGTACCTTAAGAATTTATAAGTACTTAATTATCATTTAAATACATTATATATAATGTTCCATTCCTGGGCACAAAGCCTTTCAACGAAGTTGAAGGGCTTTTTATTTTGGCAGCGACGCGAGCTTGCTCGCAGGAGCAGACAAAGTAAAAAGCCAAACGGCGCGACAGCGGCGTTAAAGGCCTTGGGTATGCCAACCTCGGGAATATATGGATCATGTTAATAATCCATTCCTGATTACTGGTTTTTGGGTAGCGACGCGAGCTTGCCCGCAGGAGCAGACAGAGTAAAAAGCCAAACGGTGCGACAGCGGCGTTAAAGGGGTTGGGTATGCCCCCGGGATAAGGCAAAACGGGTTTAATCGCATCGCCTTCTCAACACCTGATACTCATTCTGAAACCGTAATGGGTTTTTACCCGTAGAATTTCATTGCTGGAAATAAATGCTCTTTCCCTCCGCTACGCTAATGACGATACATCAAAATAATAAGTTAAAAGAGAGACTTTTTTACCTTACTCACACTGATCGGAGGATCCGGGCCTTCTAAGTGGGCGCCACATAAGAACTTGCCCCGGTAGGTCGCAAACGAGTTAAATTATAGCATGAATTGCGATCCGCGCCCTGCAATTGCGTCTAATTGACACCGGTCCGAAAAGTGTGCAGACCTGATCTTGAGGTAAAGCAGTAATGATGTGGCACAGGCAACATTAACACCAGCTGCGGAAGCGTCGTTACAACTGTGCCAGCCTGCAACCGCCCTATGGGTAGCACATTTCATCAGCCGTGCAACCTGTCAGAACAAGGCACAATGTGCGAACAGGCCCATATCCCGAACCGTCACTATTCGCTATACTTCACATTTTTTTTGGCGAAGTCAGCCTGATAGTATTTATACAGCAAACCAGGGACAGCAAAACAAACAGCTGAACCAGTATACTATCCTTGCTGATTATCGATAACAAAATAAATCCGAAAAGACATAGCATATTCAGCATAGTGAATAGGAAATAACGAGGCATGAGGCAGATTTACTTTCTTTGAGAGATAGCGTTACCTGATATTAATCACGGCATCTATCAGTAAAGAATCGTTTTTCGCCAGCGCGCTCTCTTTGAAGCCGGATAATTCCTTCTGAAGAGACTTAATTTTTGTTTCCCTGTATTTAATATCTTCCTCGTTGTTATGCGCTGCAATTTTACTTTCATGATAATGGATTTTTACCTGAATCATACGCGTCAGCATTTCTACAGCCTCAACGGTGCTGAATTTTCCATCAATCAGTTGAATGACCATACGATTGTATATTTTAATTATTTTAGATAATGACGTCATGTCATTGCGCGACACAAAATAAGCCCCTGGGATAATGACCTCCCTAACCGCCCCAGCGCCATGCAAACCCGTTGAGGGAGGCTGTTTTTCTATTATTGCCCCTGTCCAAGTGAGTAGGCTGCCTGGCCATCGAACACATACAGATTTTCAGTCTTAATAACATCAATATCCGCCGATGAGGCCCTTACCAGCAAATCGATAATATCTTTCTTCCCCACCTGCGATCCATCCTGAGACTTGAACCTGCAGCGCCAGTGATCGGTACAAAACGTTTCTTTAAAGCCTTCAGGATAAACCTTTATTCCCCTGTTCGTAATCATCGTGAGCTGCAAGCGATTCCCATCGAGTCCGTGAATCATAGCGGCGAGCGCGTCAGGGTCAGTGCCTGCCCAATGCACGAAAACATCCACGCCGGCCAACTCTTTCAGGGCAGGTAATTTTCTTTGGTATTTTGGCAGATGTAAAGGGGTGGCTTTGGCATAAGAAACAGGCCTTAAAACGGAAGGCCTTGAACCCAGATTTTCTATTACTGCATTGGCAAACTCCTTGGTTCCTACCGCATGTTTGCTAACGCCTTGTTTAAAAATGTCATAGGTATGAATGCCCGCTTCGATAGTCTTAAGCCATGCATTCTGTACTTTCTCTGCAACGCCTGTTTGGCCGATGTGGTTAAGCATCATCACCGCCCCCTGCAGCAAGCCTGAAGGATTAGCTGCATTTTGACCCGCCCTTCGCGGTGCCGAACCGTGAATGGCTTCAAACATAGCACACTCTTCCCCGATATTAGCCGAACCCGCCAAACCCACAGAACCGGTTATCTGCGCAGCCACATCCGACAACACATCTCCATATAAGTTAGGCATTACCAGCACATCGAATAATTCCGGCGTATCAGCCATCTTAGCCGCCCCAATATCAATAATCCAATGTTCATTTTGAATTCCAGGATATTGTGCCGCCAATTCATCGAACACCTTATGGAACAACCCATCCGTCTGCTTCATAATATTATCCTTGGTAAAACAGGTCACCTTTTTTCGGCCCTGTTGCACCGCATATTCAAAAGCATACCGAATGATTTTTTCGCAACCCGGCCGGCTAATCAACTTCAGGCATTGAACAACTTCATCAGTTTGCTGGTGTTCAATTCCTGCATACAGATCCTCTTCGTTTTCCCTGATGATAACCAAGTCCATCACCGGGTGTTTAGTGCTGACAAAGGGATGCAAACTCATGCAGGGCCGCACATTAGCGTAAAGACCCAGGAATTTACGAGTCGTCACATTCAGGCTCTTATATCCCCCGCCCTGTGGCGTTGTAATAGGAGCTTTCAGAAATACCTTATTTCTCCGGATAACGTCCCAGGCATCCTGTGCTATACCCGAGGTATTGCCTGCCAGGTAAACCTTCTCGCCAACTTCGATTACTTCGATATCGATGCTGGCGCCCGCCGCCAGAATGATTTTCAAAGTTGCCTCCATAATTTCCGGACCGATGCCGTCCCCGTTTGCTACCGTAATTTTTGTCATGTTATAAGTCGTATTGTGTTAAGGTTAGAAAATACTGTTGTTCACTGCGTCAGCCGCGGTATCGTATTCACCTCGATATAGGCATTCAGGCAGGTGTGCGACTGGCCCTTTTGCTTCATATTGTCAATCGCCGTCCTCAACGTATGCTGTAGCAGCATGACCCTGTTTTCGGCATGGCTGCTATCTTCCCCAGCGTCCCGGATGGTTTGTATTCTGTTTACGTGAAATGCGATTTTGGTTGTGAAGATGGCTGTTAAAAGCTCAGCCTCCATAATGGTAAACGTGCCACTGATAAGCTGAATTTCCATATGAGAGTTTTATGCGTTAAAAGAACTGCCTTACACTTTTAGTACCGGTTCTATTTTAACGGCACAAATATGCACTCCTTATTCCATTGTCTTTTATTTATCTTTATGATGCTTCACATAAACAAAATTTATGAACTACACACTCAGCCAGCTTCAGATCTTCCTCAAAATCGTCCAAACTCAAAGTGTCACGAAGGCAGCCGAAGAATTGCATTTAACCCAACCTGCCGTTTCTATCCAGCTTAGAAACTTCCAGTCCCAGTTTGAAATACCGTTAACAGAAGTTGTTGGAAGAAAGATTTATATAACCGATTTCGGCAGGGAGATTTCAGTGTCCGCAGAAAATATTATCAACCAGGTACATGCCATCAACTATAAAACCCTGGCGTATAAAGGACAGTTAACAGGGCGGCTGAAAATCTCAGTTGTATCGACAGGAAAGTACGTTATGCCCTATTTTATTTCCGATTTTATCAGGGACCAGAAAGGGATAGAGTTAATCATGGATGTTACCAATAAAAGTTCCGTGCTGGAAAACCTCGAAAACAACAAAGTGGATTTTGCCCTGGTTTCCATTTTACCCACCACGCTTAACATTGAGAAACTGGATTTACTACAAAATAAATTGTACCTGGTTGGTAACCATGAAATAAAAAAGAAGAAGTCCTCAACTACCAGGGAATTGTTTACCGATTTACCCCTGATATTCCGGGAAAAAGGTTCCGGTACCCGGCAAACGATGGAAAAGTTTATTCAGCAACACAATATTCCGGCTTTAAAAAAGATGGAGCTGACTTCTAACGAGGCCGTTAAGCAGGCGGTACTTGCTGGCCTGGGGTACTCAATTATGCCTTTGATTGGTATCAAAAACGAATTGCACAACAATGAATTGCAAATCATCCCGATCAAAGGAATGCCCATCAAAACGACCTGGAGCCTGATCTGGTTGAAAGGGAAGAAGCTGTTGCCCGCGCCAGCATCTTTGCTGTCTTATATCAAAAAGGAAAAATCGAATATTGTCCGGGAAAAGTTTAGCTGGTATGAAGCGTATTGATCTTCAGCGATAATAACCGGGCACGGGATCCCGTAAAATGATTAGCCGGCCGAAGTCAAAAGACCTCCCCCAGGTTCCCGGCAAACCCGCCTGATCCATGCACACCCCGTCCATAATCAATGCAGACATTTGTTCTGGAAAACTTGTTGAATTTTAACCGGAGCCCCACACCTGCGCCCGGCAACAGGTACGGGAACGCGTTGCCGGCAGGTTCCGATACCGACTGTACATTGCCAAACAGCACACCGCCCAGCAGGCCATCGCGGGTGATGCCGAAACGGTATTCCGTTTCAGCATATAACAGGTGCCGGCCGGTATAGCGATTTTGTTCATACCCCCGTCCTATGTTATTGTAGGTATCAGTGCCGGTACCAGGCAAATCCAGGTATGGCGGATTTCCGGACAAGGTGAGCGCCGCATATACCCAAAAGGCCAGAACATTTGTCTTTCTGACGGCCACATATTTCCGAAGGTCGACCGTTAACCCGGCTGACGAAGTGGTACTCCCTGTCCATTTCCTGTTTTCCACCACCTGTAACTTGGCATACAACGCTCCACCGGCTGGGTTGATGGCGTTGTCCCTTGAATCGTATTGTACCACCGCAGTAATACCCGAAGAGACCGAATGGGTCGCAAAACCGTAACGTTGAAAATCGGTAACCGCCCCGTAGGGCAAGCCGCTTTCGGTAATATTCCAGTGATAGTCGAGCTGGTAACCGGCCCCGGCATAGACATTATTCCTGATCCGTTTCAACACGATTTCAGAAAACCTGAGGTATTTATACTTCAGGTAATATTTATCAGACGCCTTTGTGCTTCCTCCCAGGCCATAGCTATCCTGCACATAGTCCAGGTAGCGCCAGTCCCCCAGCCAATTATATTTGTTTCCCGTTGTCCAGTACGAAGATTCCACCGGCACAAGTACCTGTTTCTTCTGGGAATATTTCAGCTCAGCCAAAACAAAAGAAGTATTTGTCGGAACGATCACGCTTCTTTTAAACGCGATATTGCCCACTGCCCCTGCCAGGAATCCTGTTGCGATAGTATATTCTATGATGGGTGCTGCCGTTATATAAACCTTAGTGTCAGTAATTCCCGGATCAGTTGACCTGCTGTTGTATTTACCATGAAGGAGGAAAAGGGTGACATCCACTAAATCATGCTGCCGCTGGTACCGGCCGGAATCGTAATAATTGGCTGCCCCGTGAACATCCAGGCTGTCTTTATCCTGGCCAATCACAGTAGCGGCAACCGGCAGGGTCAATAAAATGAGTAGCAATCTTCTTATCAAAACAATAAAGGGCTTGTTTACAGTCTTCAGCATAATCAGTGATATTGTTTCCTATACCGCGTTTGCCTATTTACGGGCTTCTGCACGCTGCATACCAAAGGAAACCGGTTTTCCACCGGCTTTCGCATGGTAGATCTTCATTAACCGATCAATGGTTTCGTTGATACTGTGTTTCCCCGCCATTTCCAGGCTCTTCCTGCCCATCGAACATGCCAACTCATCATTGGCAAGAATAGCGCGGATACCCTCAACCATGGCAGGCAGGTTCCCGGATTCAAATAAATAACCATTAACCCCGTTCTCAACCAGCTCGGGCAATGCGCCGGCTTTCACTGCCAACACCGGCAGACCTGTTGCCATGGCCTGCAACGTTCCCAAACTGAGTAATTCTGCGGTACTGGCTATAATAAAACAATTGCTCAGCCGGTACAACTCGGGTAAATCTTCATCCGGTACAAAGCCTGTAAACAGTACGTCATCCTGTATTCCCAATTCCCGCGCCATCTTTTCCAGTGCAGGCCCTTCCATACCCCGGCCTACTATCAGAAAGGAGAAATCAGTTTCCTTTCGGGCAATCGCCATGGCTTTGAGAATCTCGCCGATTTTTTTCTCCGGGTCCAGCCGGCCTGTAAACAGCAGGATAGGTTTTTCAGGAATGCTATATTTAAGGCGGATATGATCGGAGGCGCTGCCGGGATAGAATTCCAGCAGATCTACCCCGCTGGAAACAGCGATTACCTTTGCAGTGAGTTTAGACCGGATAAGCTCGGCTGCCGTTTCGGTGGGCGTCGTGACTAATTCAAGCTGGTTATAGGCATTTATAAAAGATGCCCATAAATATTTCGTAACCGCCCTCCTGATCTTGCTGTTTTTAAACAAAGCAGTAAGATTTTCCGGCATAAAGTGATTGGTACCAATTACGGGAATGTTGTTATCGCAACAGAGAGTAATCAATTTTTTGCCAATCAGGAAATGATCCTGCACATGCACCACATCAGGCCCAAATTCCAGCAGTATCCGCCTTAACCTGGACGTGATGAGCACGGGGGACGGAACACGTAATTTCGGATAATAAAAAACCGGGAAAGACGGGATACCGTAAACGCGGATATTATCCACGCGGGTTTTAGTATATCCCGCCGTAGCTGACGGCGCGATTACCGCCACTTCATGGCCCATGTCCTGCAGTATCGGCGCCACCCGGCATACGAAATAATAAACACCATTTATATGGGGGAAATAGGTGTCTGAAGCAAATAAGATTTTCATAACTTTTTTCTCAGGTTATTAATAAGAAAGTAAGCGAGGATGGCAAGGGCCGAAACAATCAAAACGGCTGCTGTAACATTGAGGTAATGGCTGATCTGCTGATAAGCGCTCCCAAATAACGCGCCGATCGTGATATAAACGATATACTGTAGTCCAGAAGTGACGAGGCAGGTAAAGATAAACTTGCGGTACGGTATGCGGGTAAGCCCCGCGAGATAGATGCCCACCACCCCGATACCCAGTGCCACTTTTGACAACGCAACCGTCTTTACGGGGTTTTCCTGGAATACTGATTTAAGTCGTTCAACTTTATCCTCGCGTACGCCGAACCAACGCGCTACCCGGTTCAGCCATCCCGACTTCCCTGATCGGCCTGCGAAATAACAAACCGAATCGCCCACGATATCACCCGATACGATGAAAAGGTATACGAGAAATGGATTCATAATCCCGCTGGCACAGAGAAAACCGGCGATTACGGCCAGTATGGGTCCTTCCACCACAGCGAGGGGAAACAATACATAGTACCCGTAATCATGCAACAAAGCAAAAATATGGTCCACGGCTCTTTACTGTTTTTTTACCGATGTCTACTATTAGAAAACTTCCCCAAGATTGCCAACAAAACCCCGTGATCCTCTTGTACCATACCCATAATCGATACAGGCATTGGTCCTGGAAAACTTATTGAATTTAATCCGTAGCCCAAACCCGGCACCAGGCAGCAGGTAACGAAACGTATTTCCATTTGGTTCGGATACAGATTGCACATTGGAGAACAGCACGCCGCCCACCAGGCCGTCGCGGGTAATACCAAAACGGTATTCAGCTTCAACATATAAAAGTTCTTTGCCCGTATAGCGATTTTGCTCGTAGCCTCTGCCCACATTGTTATAGGTGTCGGATCCCGTTCCGGGCAGATCCAGGTAAGGCGGATTTCCTGAAATAGTTAACGAGGAATAAAACCACAACGCGAGCACATCATGCTTTCTGACGCCGAAATATTTTCGCAGATCAACAATCACGCTGTTTGAATTTGATGTGCTTCCCAACAAAGTCGTATTCTGTAAAAATTGCAACTTCGCATACGCTGCACCACCCTCTGGGTTAATCGAGTTTTCCCTGGAATCATAGACAGCAAGCAGGGTGAGGCCGGAAGAGGACGATTGCGGGGCATAACCATATTTTTGAAAATCGGTAATATGCCCTGTCGGGATATCAATTTCCCTGATCTTCCAGTGATAATCGAGTTGGTACCCCAGCCCTCCATACAGGTGGCCACTGAATTGCTTCAGTAAGGTTTCATAAAACCGGATGTATTTATAAGTAATCGTATATTTTTCCGATGGCAGGGTGTTGCCTCCCAGTCCATAGCTGTCCTGGACATAATTGAGAAATCGCCAGTCGCCCAACAGATTATAGCGGTTTCCCGGGGTCCAGTAGGAGGTTTGAAAGGGCAGCAACAACTGTTTTTTCTGCGTGTACTTAATCGCCCCGAGAAGCGAAGACGTATTCGTAGGCACGTTTACACTGCTCCTCTTGGCCAAGTTGCCAGCAATTCCCGGCGAAAATCCGGTGGCAATGGTGTACTCTACAACAGGCGCTGCAGAAATATAAATTTTAGTATCGGTTATGCCATGTTCCGCAGACCGGGAATTGTATTTTCCGTGGAGAATGAATAGAGAAACATCCACCAGGTCGTGTTGTCGCTGGTAGAAAGCGGAATCACCGGTTTCCACCCCTTTACCGTCAAATGGAAGCCCAGTCCCTCCCTTATGCTGCGCAAAAAGTATCGTATTCAGTATTGTCAGCAGACAGAACAGCACACTTCGCCTTGCCCTCACAAGCCGTTATATTTAATATGAAAAAACTGCAGCTTCAAATCAGGCATTACATTATTTGAAATGACATAAATGCCGCTATAAAGTTTAGCACTTGAAAAATGAATCCATTACGGGAGTAAAGATCTGAATAGAGGGGTGCCTGCAAGTTACAGAAAAGATAGGGAACATCGTTAATGGGCAGTGACATGCGCATTGTCCGAAAACTTCAGCATGTCGTCAGAATTCAGCCCTGCAATCAAGGGATGATTTTACCTGTCACCAGCAGGGCAACAACCCTCCATTGTCTAAAACAGGTCACGTAACAGCAATTGGTTAACATTATGATCACCGGCTATTTTGATAAATTGTTACCAAATAAAAAACTATGGCGGAAAATGTAACAAAAAAGCCCGGGAAGGGTAAACCAATTCGCTTTCCCATCAGGCACGTAGTCATCATCTTCAAGGAAAATCACGGGTTTGATAATTATTTCGGCACCTTTCCGGGTTGTGACGGAGATAGTGGCCTGCCCCATCTTCCTGACCCGCCGCTCATCGACCCGGTTCACACCCATGAAGCCTGGCTGAAGCGAAATGTAAATCCAGTTAAAGGACAGTACCAGAAAAAAGACATACCCGGTTATTTTTCGCTCGCCAACCAGTTTACCTTGTGCGACAGGTATTTTACGGATGTTGCCGGCCCCTCCACGCCTAATCACCTGATGGCTATTGCCGCCGATTCCCCCATCATCAATAACCCACATCATGCCGACCCGGCAGCTTTTCAGCCTCCTTTCGACATTCCTTCCCTGCCTGAATCGCTTCAGAAAGCCGGCCTGGAATGGAAAAATTACGGCGGCTATGCATTCGACTATATTACAAAACTGAAAGGCAACAACAGAAGCGTATTGGCAGGCCAGTTCGAAATCGACGCTGCTGCCGGAAAGCTGCCCGAGGTCTCGTGGGTTTACGGCCCCAAAAATCTAAGTGAGCACCCTACAGAAAACGTAGCCGACGGTGACGCATGGAGCACCAGACAAATAAAAGCCATTGTCACCGGTGGTCTCTGGCCGTCAACAGCCATTTTTATTACCTGGGATGACTGGGGAGGATGGTATGATCATGTTGCTCCCCCTGAAACAGAAAAATGGAAAGACGGTACCCAGTTCCGGTACGGGAACCGTGTAGGATGTATCGTCGTCAGCCCGTTTGCCCGGAATGGCTTTATATCCAAAGTTCAGCATTCGCATGTAAGTCTGCTCAGGTTTTGCGAATCCGTTTTCCATATTCCTGCCATCAATGACCGGGATGGGAAAAGCAGTGATATGATGGACTGCTTCGATTTCGAAAAGCCACCTTCCGCCCCACCGGTCTTTATTTGAGTAATTGGACGGTAGTGACTCTGCCATACCCAGGTGCTTATTTGAATTGGATAGTTTTTCCTCTTAAAAATTGTTCTTTCAACGTGGTCATAATTCCCCTCACCTTGAAAGAGAAATAATTTATTACGCGTGAAAAAATATGGCACATAATTATATACTCCTTGGTCGAACTAATTTTTGTCCACCAGAAACAATTGTATGCCACAGGCACATCACCAGAATGCCGCAGACCATCCTGAAGCGGCTGCTACACCCCACAAATCCGCCGCAGAAGCATCAGGGAAAGGAAATCATGATGATGCAGCGAGCCATGCTCAGTGGTACACGGACATGCGTCCAGGGCCAGTGAGCATGATCATAAAGCGTCTATCAAACATGCAGCAAACATTGGCACCATGAAAAATGAAAATATGGAGTGAGCCGGACTGTTCTATGGACACACCGGCAGCAGGCACTTCCGGCGTTTTGGTAAGTACCGAACCGGACAACAAGCGTTCAAAAGCCGTGTATGGATTAACGCCCGTTATACGCCTGATGAAACCTCTTTTTTTCAGGGCGGAATTTCCCCTAAATTACTGCGCCGCTTGCGGCATTGAGGCAGAAATCGTATCTGAAGTAAAGCACCTGTGAAAGGCGAATAAATACATGGCGGTTAGCGAAATGACTACGGCACGTACGAACAACATCCCAAAAACGGCGAATTAAAGCATAGACTTCATGCAGCACCACAAAGTTTCGTCTGTAAGGATAAAGAAATTCTTTGCCACACTGGGGCCCGGGCTCATAACCGGTGCCAGCGATGATGATCCTTCGGGCATTGCCACGTATTCCCAGGCAGGAGCAAAATTCGGATTTACCACTTTGTGGACCGCATTGATCACCTTTCCACTTATGGCGGCCATCCAGGAGATGTGCGCCAGGATCGGGTTAGTAACGTCAGTCGGGCTTACGACCACGCTAAAATCGCATTACCCTAAGTGGCTGTTATACCTGATGCTGCTGTTCAGCGTGCCCGCCATCATCCTGAATATCGGGGCAGACATCGCAGGCATGGGAGCGGTAGCCCACTTGGTTATTCCCGCTGTGGCGCCCATGGCATTCAGCGTAATTTTTACGGTTACCCTCCTCGTCATCATCATCTACCTTCCTTATAAGAAGATTGTGGCGGTGCTTAAATACCTCTGTATTTCCATCCTCCTGTATATAGCGGTGCCCTTTTTCACCCACCCCGATTGGCTGTCTGTACTTAAAAACGCCTTCATTCCCACTTTACAACTGAACCGCAACTTCATCGAAATACTGGTGGCCATACTGGGGACAACAATTTCCCCCTATCTTTTTTTCTGGCAGGTTACGATGGAGGCAGAAGATGTAAAAACGTCCCGCCAATTAATTTTAGCACGCCGGCGGTTATTTAAAGGCCCTGAAGAAAAACGACAAAGCAGGGTGAAAGAGACGAATATGATTATCCTGCTCATCAGGAAGATGCAGCTGGATGTCAACCTGGGCATGTTCCTCTCCAACTTCGTAATGTTTTTTATTATCCTGGCTACCGGCAGCGCCTTATTCAGCCACGGGATCACCCAAATCGATACAGTAGAACAGGCCGCCAAAGCACTGGCGCCGGTGGCTGGTAACGCCTCTTACCTGATTTTTAGCCTCGGCGTAATAGGTACCGGTTTCCTGGCCATACCGGTATTAAGCGGATCGCTTTCCTATATCGTGTCCGAAACCTTCGGCTGGAAAGGCACGCTGGACAAGCGTTTTACGCAGGCCAAACCATTCTATGCAATAATTATTGCATCACTTTTTATCGGCCTCTTGATCAATTACATCGGTGTCAGTCCTATCAAGGCGCTCTATTACACGGCAGTCCTATATGGGTTGACCTCTCCTGTTTTGATTGCCATCGTCATGCATATTGCCAACAACAAAAAGATCATGAAGGTGAACACCAATGGAATCCTTTCCAATATACTTGGTACCACCGCATTTATCCTGATGACTGTAGCAGCAATCGCGCTGCTCTATTTTATTTTTTCGTAAGTAAACACGATTCACCAATCACAATACCAATCATATGAAAGAGAAGGTTCCGATTGCGTTAGAGGAACTAAAAAAGAAGCGGCAGGCGATATTAAGGGAATCAGAAATAAAACAGCGGGAAAACAGCACCCTTGGCACCGCCGCACTTTGGATCACCGACCATGTTGGAACCATGGGGTTTTTCCTGGTTATCTTTATATGGACGGTTGGCTGGCTGGGGTGGAATGTGTTTGCACCGAAAAGCATCCGGTTTGATCCCTACCCCGGGTTCGTTCTCTGGTTATTCATGTCGAACATGATCCAGTTGTTCCTGATGCCGCTGATCATGCTCGGGCAGAATATCCAGGCCAGGCACGCAGAGATGAGATCGGTCACCGATTTGAAAATCAACGTGCAGGCGGCATTGGAAAATGAAATAATCCTGTTACACCTGGAAAACCAGAATGAAATAATGATGGAGCTGCTTAAAAATATCCGTAAGGAAATTTAACAGGCTTCCCTGTCGCGCTGCCGGATGAATCACCGTAAATACGCAACCGGATGGAAAGATTACCGCATCCCGGTCCAGCACCATGCCGGCCTAATGAGATTTCATCTTACCAATTATTGAATCCAGTGAACTTTTTAACTTCACAATGGCTCCCTGCAGCGCCTGCTCGTGATTACCGGCATTGGCACTAACGGCAATGGGCTGTTTACCCTCCATGCGCGCTTCCAGTACACACTTCTTGTCTTCCGGTCCTTTTTTATGCCCGTTTTCGTCAGACATATGCACTTCTACGCGGGTAATATAATCATTGAATCGTGCGAGTTCCTTTTCCAATTTCCCCGTAATGTCCGAGTTGAAGTTTTCGTGGACCGTAAAATTGTTATCGGTATTAATTAAAATGGTCATGATAAAATAAAGGTATTTTAGATGCCTGCGATGAAATTTCGCAGTCGCTCATCAGGAAAGGCAACTGCCTTTTACAATGATTTCGGGGAATGCCGCGGAATTAACAAGATAGTCAGCGGGGACCGCGACAACCTGCATCATGCCTTTGCTCAAAGCTAATCAATTTATCGCGGTATCTGCTTTCCTCACCTGTAGTCTTGAGCAACCCGATTAACTGCCCGGATGGCCAGAGAAAATGGACTTCCTGTGATATAATGAAACAGGGCTAACCGAAGCTTGGCCTTGTTTCATCGAGCTGTACAGCAATGCCGACGGCCAAATTGGAAAAAATAGGAATGTTACGGATGGTGCTGGTTGCCGGTGCCGTTAAACTGGAAGGCCCCCATGTCTTTGCCCGGCAGCGTGATCTCTGTAGCCCCGTAAACCGGGTCAATCGGTACGGTCACCAGCGGGTTGAACCCGACAAATCCCTTCCCTATCGCAGGTGAACCCGGCTGCAGCCTGAAGTCGTAATTACCGACAGCCTGTATAGCAAACAAGGGCAAATTGCCCGGCACGGGTAGCGGGAAATTGTAAAATGATGGGTTATTCTTCCGTACAACCGGGGTGCCATCATAGCTGTCTCCATACTTATAGCCTGCCGGAAGAAAGCTGGTATAATCTGGGATGTCGCTTGACTGAGGCCGGCTCCAACCACCGGACAGCGCTGCATTGGTAGGATAAATCTGGTTGACTACAGCGAGCGAATCGCCGTATTCATAATTGTTGCCATAGCGGATGTTCGCCGTATCTGCTGCGGGGTTATTCAGTATCCGCAATCCAAACTTACAATTCACCATCAGATTGTTATACGCTATCCCCCGTGCACCTTCTTCAAAATTGATATTGGCGCCACGGCCCGACTGGATCTGGCGATAGCCACAGGCAATGAACGTATTGTTCCACATATTTATATTGGTTTGTACCGCCCCTACCGGCTGCCCTTTATTGGATGCCTTCTGACCATTGGTAGCCATCCCCACAAAAAGGTTGTACGCCATGTCACCGGTGGTTCCGCCCTTGCAGTTCAGGCAATCTCCGCCATGCAGCCCACCTTTTTCGAACGTGTTTCGCATAAACGCAATCCTGCCGTTGGCCACCCGGATGGGATCATCCACCCCGCCATACAACCAGCTGTCTTCCATTACGAAAACACCTTTTGAATTCTGGAATAGAATAGAAAAAGCCGTTCCCGCACTCTGGTTGACGAACGCGCCCTGGCTAATCGTAAGGGCGGCCCCGCCAAATTCAACATGAGACCACTTCAGGACGAGCAACGCACAGGAGGGCGCGCAGTAAATGCCTGGCCAACCTCCGGAAAACGCCACATCCTTAGACGGATCCTGGTTCGGTGCATCGGTTTTTAGTTTCTGCAAACTGTCCACCGTAATCCAAACCGGTGCAGCCTGTGTACCAAGGCTGATAAGCGATCCCTGCACAAATATTCCTGAATGATTGGTAACATTGATGTGTACGCCTGGCTGAATCATCAGGGTATCGCCGGCGTTGATGACCACACGCAACCAATTGTATACGTTTTCCCGGAAAGCATCGTACCCTTAATACTTTTGCAAAGCGGCGCTGCGTCGCTGATGGGTTGTGCCGCCTGTACCACCGGCACGGCTAAATCTAATTTCTCTACGGCCCATTTTTTACAACCATTGAGGAAGGAGCTGGCAACTGAAACAATAAGCAGGGTATAAAAAGAAAACTTTTTCATTATCGTTATGAATTATCGGATGGATTAAAATTTATACCTGAAACCTGCCAGGGCGTTTACCTGGTAAATATCTTTACCTACGACGGTCTGCGCGCTGTACGTCTGGTCCGGGAATTTATTACCGGCCTGCGGGGCCTGCAGGATAACCGTTTTAGCAGCAGCATTGGTGAGGTTATTTACTTTCCCGTAGATCCCAAAATGATGGGAAATTGATTTTTCAAAGGAAAAGTCCAGCGTTCCATAACCCAACATCCAGTAATCCAGATTGTAATAGGGAGAAACCTGCGCGATGCGTTTCCCGGTGTACACGAAAGCGATCTGCACATCCAGCCCGATAGTGGGGTCTTTATACAGGAAAGAAAGGTTGCCGATGTTATCAGCCTGTCCCTGCAAAGGCCGTGTCTGGTCCACCACCTTGCTCGTGAATCCTGCTGTCGGACTTTGATAGAAATACAACTTGCTGGTGGTAACCCTTGATTTGGTGTACGTATAATTCGCAGAGATACCAATCTTCCCGAAGAATTTAGTGACAACTGCCTCTATCCCAAAATTGTGTGCAGTACCAAAGTTCTCAGGCATAAAAAACTGGGCACTGGGACCGCCATTCCTCACAATAGCGTATTCGATAGGGTTATCAATACGTTTGTAAAAAGCACCGATCAACAACTGGTCGGAACCGCCGGGAAACAACTCATACCTCAAATCAAAATTATCTGCCCTGGAGTGTTTAAGACTGTCGTTGCCCTTGATATTAAAAAGCTCTCCGACGATTTGCGTGGGAATGATCTCATAAAAATCGGGGCGAACGATAGACTTGAAATAAGAAAGACGGATGTTCTGTTTGTCAGTCAGCGCGTATTTCAAATGCACGCTGGGCAGCATGTCCGTGTACGATACGTTGCCTGCCCGCCCGGCAAAATTTTCCGGCATCACTGTCGAGAAAGATTGCAGGGTATGTTCTATCCGCGTACCGCCGAGCAATTGAAATTTGTCTGAAAAATTCACCTTCAGCTGGACATAACCGGCAGAAACATTCTCGTAAGAAGAGTAGGTATTGGGATTGGCGGTGGTGATAGCACCTGTGCCGTTTGCGGCCGGACTGAATGCATAGTTCGCCGCATTAAAATTACTGTAGACCTGCGGCTGGCCATTAACCAATATCGGCTCGAGGTTATAATGATTAAAATAATTGTCTCTTGACTTATGCCGGTACATCCCGCCAAAACTAAGCACCTGCTGCAGACTGCCGACCTTTGCTGTGTAGTCCATGTTGAGGTAGCCTGCCAGGTCCTGGTCGGTATTGTGCTGCCATTCCCGACTCATCTTCTGTACGATGTAGGAACCATCCCCCTTGCTCTGCCGGTCAAACTCCGCCATGTCCGGCACATTACTTTTTGCGAGCGCATAACTGCCTATCCAGTTTAATTGAAAATGATCGCTGATGGTATGATCACCCCGCAGCGTTGAATTATAAATACTCTGGCGTTGCAGGCGGCTGCGCAACAGGATATCGGTAATCTTGTTCAGGTACACCGAATCGATGGTGGACCTGGCCTGGAACTCATCCATGTGTATGTACATGTTATAGAGTGCAATGCGGTTGCGGTTATTGAAAATATAATCGATTTTATTATGAAGTCCCCATCGTGTGGTTTGGGTTGAATATTTACGAACGTAGAGATCGCTGATGACCGATTGGTTGTCCTGCCCGTTAACCACCTGCGGCTGCGCATTGGGCACCAGGAAATCAGCATCGGATCCACGAAACATATTTTGGAATGATCCGGATACAATTATGCCGAGCTTCCTGTTCAACAGGCGCCCGCCGATCGTAATCCCTGCGACGGCGTTTATTGGGTGGTCAATATTTCGAAAGTTTAGATTGGCCCTGGAAAAATCGTTCTGCCCGGCCGCATAATTATTTCCGGACAATTCAGCAGGCGATTCGCTGCTGACAGCCCCATGGGGAAAGGAATTGAATGGCCTGGAGGATGAAAACAGGGCAGATAAACCCGCTCCCACATGCGCCGTTACTGAGAACCGCTCCGGGGCATTTTTCATGACCAGGTTCATGGTACCGCCAACCGCGTCAGCCTCCATAGCTGGCGTGAGGGCCTTTATCACTTCGAGCCTTTCAAGCATGTCTGAAGGAAACAGATCCATCGGCACATACCTGTACTTAGCATCCGGGCTGGGGATTTTGACGCCATTGATAAGCGTATTGTTGTACCGTTCGTCCATTCCCCGGATGATCGCGTAACGGCCTTCACCGCTGGAACTTCGCTGAATAGCCACCCCTGAAATGCGTTGCAGTGCGTTGGCTACGGTTACATCCGGAAGTAACTGAATAGTTTTTGCCGACAAGATATTCTGTACCATGTCAGCATTTTTTTCGTAGCCCCGTGCAGCTGCATCTGATTCGTGCCCGCCATTACCCGTCACGACCACTTCACTCAGCTGGTTTACTGTTATGGCAAGGAATACATTTGCAGGCTTCGCCTCGGACTTATTTTCCACATCTACCGGGATGGCACCGGGGGAACTATACCCGGACTGGGTAATCACAATAACATAATGGCCTGGTGGCAAACTTCGGAAATGATAGGATCCGTCCAGTTAAACCAATGCCGCATACCGCGTCCCTTTCAATTGAACGGTGGTGCCAGGTAAAGGTTCCCCTGTCCTGCTGTCAAATACATATCCTTTTATTGATTGCGAATGAGCAACCATACCCCACGAAACGAAGACAACAAAAAATAAATTCCTGATGGAGGGAGAAGGCGCGAAAATCCTCATAAACGTAGCTTAGTTTGTGCAATGTTCCCTCCTTCTTCCCTGCCCACAAACGGCTTTTCGGATCTTAGCAATTTCTTCATCCTGAGATCACAATTTCTTCATGTTGGGCAGGTCGCTTTAATATTATAAATTAATTAAAAATAGTAAGGTTACCGGAGAGACAGGGTAGTCACCTCACCCCAGGCGGGCTCCTTGTCGGGGTGAAGTGGATCGGCATTCCATAAACATACCCTGGCAGTAAGCTTGCCGGAGATAGTTTCGATAGTAATAACGTCGAAGGCCAGCAGCGTTTCCTCTTTAGCAGAATACTTGCCCTTCATGGGTGAATCGGCTCGGAAGCAGGGTAGGTTGATGTCATGATCGGGTCCCGTCCAGTTATAGAACTCGCTGAAATTGGAATGGCCGTGGAAATAGGCTTTTATATTGGGATGCCGCCGGATAAAGCAGGCAAATCCCCGTTGTTCATCAAGGGCAGAATCAGTCACCAGCTTGCCGTCCCTGAACTGCTCAGGAAGCAGGTTTTCAAATTTGTCAGCGGGGTTAATGTCGTGTGTTCCATTGGGGTTGGTAAAGAATCGCGCTTCCACGTCAGGAACCGAATGAGCAAATAACAATACTGGTGTCTTGGAATCGACGCCTGCCAGGTCCCGTTCCATCCATGCCTGTTCACTGGAATCGGGCCAGAGATTAAGGAAGACAAGATGTATTCCGCCAAGGGTAAACGCGTAATGAATTTTGCCTGATGAATACCTGTAGTTTTCCCGGCTCAACGGAGATACCGGATGCATTTCCAGGTTATACAGCCCTGACATGGCAGTAGCATCCCTTTCCGGGTTCATTGGTTTGCGGTAACCGATGGCATTACTCACGTCATGATTACCCGGGGTCAGCAACAGCCGGATTCGTGAACGGCCATCCGGTGCCTTCAACTGCAATAAGCCCTGGTAGTCACCTATAAATTGCTTCCAGGATGCCGCGGCGGGCTGTATTCCGTCTTCCTCACGATTGGCAATATCCCCTGTGATCACCAGGGCGCTGAGATCCCCGACCGGTTTTGACGACCGTACACCCCCATCGGCCGGAAACCTCAAAGCGGGCAGCCGGTTCATCACCCGGATCATCGCTGCATTCACGTCGGCAGCGGAGACGTTCTGTGCGCCACGAAAGATTTTTTTTGTCAATCCAAAATGAACATCAGAAGTGAAAAGGAATTGTACGGTTTCGTTACCGACTGTCACCTGGCTGGCCGCCGACTGGCCGATAGACCAGGGGGCAAGTATCACCACTAAGGTAATGGTGCAAATAACTTTCAACCGGGCGTTAAACGTTCTGATCCTGGTTGTCATAGGCTGCCGTAGTTTGAGCATGATCTTTACAAGTTGAAGGATACAGGAATTTACTGTACCAATTCCCGGACGACTTAATTGTTCGCTGAAGGCTAGTGAAGTCTACATGTACCAAACCAAACCTCGGGCGGTACCCTTCCGCCCACTCGAAATTATCCAGGAAACTCCAGACAAAAAAACCATCGACGATCACACCCTCCGATTTAGCGCTGAGGACCTGCTGCAGGTGATCTTTGAGGTAGGCAAGCCGGTTCTTATCCTCCACGAATCCATTCACCAATTCATCCCGAAAGGCCGCCCCGCTTTCGGTGATTACCATGGGCGGTATATTTTCGTACCGTGCGTATTTCTTAAGCAACAGGTAGATTGAGGGCGGGTAAACTTCCCAGCCCATTTCGGTAAGCGGAACATTGCGGCGGCTGGCATGCACGATCTTTGCCTGTAGAAACGGCGTAAAGAAATCATAGCGTACCAGCTCACGCGTATAATTCTGGATACCGATAAAGTCCATCGCGAAGGATAACTGCTGTTCATCGCCGTCCCTCATAAACCGCTCCATACGCCTCAACACGCTGGCATCAGCTGACGGGTAACCGTAACCGAGCAGCGGCTCGATAAACATCCTGTTCAGCAGGGCATCGACACGCACCTGTGCCTGCCTGTCGGCTGCTGTGTCCCGGTAAGGCTCTACCAGCGAACAGGAAAATGTGGTACCCGCCTGCAGCGTGCTTTTCCACGACTTTATAATCCGCCCTCCGGCCGACTGGCAAAGTGCCGCATGGTGAGCGGAAGCAAGAAAATTATTGAGTCCTTTTTTGCCCGGCGCATGCATTCCCAGGAAATAACCGGCACCGGTAAATACCATCGGTTCATTCAGTACCATCCACCGCTGAACCCTATCGCCATATTCCCGGACACAGAAAGCAGTATACTCGCTGAACCACCCGATGATATCGCGGTTTACCCACCCTCCTTTTTCCTGGAGCTTTAACGGCAGATCCCAATGGTATAACGTAATCCAGGGCTCGATTCCTGCCTCCAGGCAACAATCGATCACACGGTGATAGAACTCAACCCCTTTCCGGTTTACCTGGCCGCACCCATCCGGGAAAATCCTGCTCCACGAAATTGAAAACCGGTAGTCAGGAATATTCATCTGCTTCATGAGCAAAATATCCTCGTAGTAGCGGTGGTAGTGATCGCAGGCAATCCGGCCATGCTCATTCCCGGATATTTTTCTTTTTCTGTCGGTGAACTCGTCCCAGATGGACAGCCCTTTACCGTCAGCAGCAAACCCGCCTTCAACCTGGTAGGCCGCTGTTGCAACGCCCCAGTGAAAATCACGTCCAAAGCTTTCGCGCGTAATGTCCATATTACTTGATCAGCTGTCCAATTACATTCTTTAGCGAGATCTCGCGAAGCTTTCCCGACGACGCTATGCGCCTGCCTGGTAATAGCGGGGTGGCCAGTTCCTGCACTCTTGAGAGCACCGTATCGATAATTTGCTCCGTAATATCAGGATAGTCTACCGGAACGGTGTGCCCGGAGGCGAGCCAGTCAGCGATTTTTTCGCTGTGCTTTTTCTTCAGGCTTTTTATCACCGGGACGCCCATGCCTTTTAATGCGGCTGCGTTGCAATGCTGTTCATACTGTCCTTTCATGGGAATCACCAACAGCTTTTTACCCATGAACAGGGCCTCAGCCGGTGTTTCAAAACCGGCGCCGCAAAGTACACCGCTGCAGCTGGCCATGCTCTGCATAAAAGCTTCGTTCTCGATGGGTGAGATAACGATATTACCGTAACTTTTTATTTTCGTACAATGTTTGGAAAAAACCTGCCACTGGGTGTTTTTAAAGATCCCCAGCACCTTCACCAGGCGTGCATCTTCATAGGATGGAAGGTATACGGTGTAATGAGACAACCTGCTCACACGCATGTCGCGGATTTGTTTCCTGATGACCGGGGTGTAAATCTGGCGGTCGTATGCAACGAAATGAAAACCATAATGAAGCGTCGCAGGTGCATAGTTTTTCAGCACGGATCGGCCAATGACATCTGCATGTTTCGGTTGCGGGGCGTTTTTATTGAGGACGGCCGACTGGTGACTCAATGCTACACAGGGTTTGTTCTTCCGGTAACATGCCCAGGCTGACACCGGTTCAAAGTCGCTAATTACCAAATCGTAGGCCTCCACAGGAAGCTGGTTGATTTCCTTGTACAGCCTTTTCAACCGTGCTTTTCTGTACGTTTTAACGAGATCGACCCCACCTTTTTTTCCGAAAATAAATCCTAGTCCTTTGTAGCGGTAAAGAATCTCGTAGGGCAGCTGTACATCGGCCTGTTCACCACTGATAAGGATATCAACATCGGCCTTCGCTTGCAAAAGCGGAATAATATCCCTGGCGCGGCTGAGGTGGCCGTTGCCGGTACCCTGGATGGCATACAGAATTTTCATGGTTTCATCAGGTTGAATTCCTGCAACAGGCTGTCAAACAACCGTCGCTGATCGAGGTCTGGTTCATTTTCTGTAACCAGGTCAGCAGGGTTTGCACTGAAATCGTTTTTATTGTAATGGTACAGTTCCCACTCGCCGGTATGGTATTCGAGGGCGGTGAGGTTCTCAATCCAGTCCCCGGAATTCAGGTAAAGAATACTACCCTTTTCATTGCTGATTTTTTTTATTTCCGGCTGGTGGATATGCCCGCAAACTACGTAATCATATTTGTTGCTGATACCAATTTCAGCTGCGGTTACTTCAAAATCGTTTATAAATTTTACCGCACTCTTCACACTGTTTTTAATTTTTTTTGAGAACGATAGTTTCCCTTTCCGAAGAATCTTTTCGGAGAGGAAGTTGGCCATACGGTTAATGAGGATGAGGGTGTCATAGCCGATAGCTCCTGCCCTGGCCAGCCATTTGGCGTGCTGCATGGTAACGTCAAAAACATCCCCGTGAAAAATCCAGGCCCGCTGTCCTTCCGGCGTTTCCAGCACCATTTTATTAAGTACCTGCAGGGAACCGATTTTCAGTCCGGCAAATTTACGCAGGAGCTCATCGTGATTACCGGTAATGTAGTAGGTTTTGGTACCCTTGGCAATCCACCCCATGAGGTGGCGGATAACTTTGATATGACTTTTGGGGAAATAATTTTTACTGAATTGCCAGATGTCGATGATGTCTCCGTTGAGCACGACCACCTTTGGCTTGACGCTGCTGAGGTATTGGAATAATTCTTTGGCGTGGCAACCGTACGTACCCAGGTGTATATCGGATAACACCAGGATATCGATTTTTCGTTTTCCTTTCTTCATGCGCCGTAATGCCTGAATGAGGAAAAGATGCCGGTAAGCTTAAACAGGAACAGCCTTGAAAAAGCATCGGCAAGAGAATCATTCATTGAATTCCATAGTTTCAGCATATACAAAAGTGACCATTCCATGTTACCTTATCATTAAACCAGGGTTACCGAAACGTTAGGTAATATGGGGTAAGGCATTTAGTTACCCCTTTCCAGGCTGGCGAAACCGGTTTTTTAAAGGGGCAGAAGACGATATGCCGCTCGTAAAAATCACATCCACGCGTAAAAGTAATTATCATTGCCGTCACCGTTTCCTTGTTGAACGGCATTGTGTAAAAAAGTTTCTTTCACGTCGGGAGGCAAGACCGGGCTAATAGTACAACAGTGTGTATAACTTAAATAATTAAGGAGGTTAATTCACGATTGTTAACTTTGAAAATACCAGGCGGATGTGTGTTTTGACCAGCCGGGAAGCCTGCGGAGGCAATCATACAGGTCATGAAATCATCCCTTTTTTTCTGGTAAACATTTAATCAATTAGAACAGCGTATACGCATGAAAAAAATATTACTTATCCTTCTGATGACGGCATGGGCCAATGCCTGTAAAAAAGACGCTGCAAACGGCGCTCCTGTCCCTCCCACCGCAACCACGCTCTCCAGCTTCGTCAAAGGGGCGGATGTAAGCTGGATCACGCAAATGGAAGCCTCGGCGGTGAAATTTTATAACGGTAATGGTGCAGCGCAGGAAGGGATTGCGTTATTGAAAGCCAGCGGAATCAACACAATAAGGCTGAGGGTTTGGGTAAACCCCTCGCCTGCCTGGAATGATGCAAATGATGTGCTGGCGAAGGCGCTGAGGGCAAAAAATCTCGGGTTGCGCATCCTGATCGATTTCCACTACAGCGATTCCTGGGCTGACCCGGGGAAACAAACCAAACCGGCAGCCTGGTCCACGCAGGATGTGGAAGGACTGATCGCATCGGTGAGCAGCCATACCGCCACCGTTCTTACGCTCCTGAAAAATAACAACATCATTCCCGAATGGGTACAGGCCGGCAACGAAACCAACGACGGGATGCTTTGGCCGGAAGGACGGGCCTCCACGAATATGAACAACTTTGCCCGGCTGATCAATGCTTCCTATGATGCCGTCAAATCAGTGTTCCCTTCCGCAAAAGTGATCGTGCACATTTCCAACGGCTATAATAATTCCCTTTTCCGCTGGATGTTCGACGGCATGGTACAACAGGGTGCCCGGTTCGATGTCATTGGTATGTCGCTGTATCCCAGCGCCACGAACTGGCCTTCCTATACGGCCCAGTGCCTGGCCAATATGAACGATATGGTGGCCCGGTACAATAAAGAAGTGATGATAGTGGAAGCAGGCATGCCCTGGGACAATGCTGCCGCCGCTCACGCTTTCCTGGTGGACCTGATTACGAAAACTAAATCAGTGAGCGGAAGTAAAGGACTGGGCGTGTTATACTGGGAACCGGAGGCCTATAATAACTGGCAGGGTTATGCGCTGGGGGCATTTGACAATTCCGGAAAACCGACGCTGGCGATGTCAGCCTTTAGCGATTAACCGCTTTTATACAAACGCCGCCTGCCGGGAGCCCCGGGACAGCCGCTCCTTTCTTTGTTCAAAACAGCAGTTTTAGCCCGCCGCGCTGAGACGGTTTTGATATTTTCTCCTTCCTGTCCCGTCCCCTTTTTTGTTACCCGCGGTCACTACTACTCCGTTAGTGTCCGAAAAAGAAAAGGATCCGCTTGAGGCCGCTAAGCCCATACTGCGAGAGCTGTTTGGAAGAAACCCCGACAAAAATGGGGCGACTGCCGCATCTTGTGACCGGCACAATTGGCCGGAAATACAACCTGCAAACTGTGAAGAAGTCAGCGACGCGCGTAAAGGAATCAGATCAACCGGAAAAAATCGGGAAAAAGCAAGCGTTGAGGATTGACACACTGCCATTTGGGGTTACTGGTATTTAACTTTACCCGCGACCAGCAGGCCTACTTCCCTTCCTGCACGGGCACCTTCATTGACACTCACCTTATAATGTATTCCGCCATAGAACCGGCTGATGGAGGCTTCGTCAGCAGCCGCTACAAAAGAATCGAAATGTCGCTGCATGCCGATGTAATGAAGATCGCTGGTATCCTGGAAGGCAAAATGATCCCCATATAAAGCGCTGAGTACCGTTGCAGCTGCACGCGTAATGGTACTGTGCCCGCTGGTATATTCAGGAAACGGCGGTGTTTGCAAAAAGGACGTCCAGCCATTGTCAAGCTGCTGGTTGATAACCGTTATAGGCCTGATGTAATTCGTTTTGTATTTTACATCCCAGCACGAAATAAAAGCATCATACAACGACACGGCCGTGAGTGCATAAGTTGCAGCAGTCTTCACCGCATCGGCCTTGTCCATCTTTGCTGCGATGGCAGCAATCCCCATCCAGTGGCCGCCGGGCGTTATCTTTTTATTGCCCAGCATCATGTGTCCTGAATGCTCGATGACAAACGGGTTATCATCCCAGTACCGCGCAATGGTCTGCTGTTCGGGTGTAAGACTGCGACTGGTATCATACACTTCTCTCACGGCCCGGAAGAAGGTACTGGTACTGTCTGTACTGAACGGCGGTGGCGGCGGTGCCATGAACTGCGAGGCTGAATCCATGACCAGCGGCTTCATGGTGTTCCAGCACCACTCTACCCCATCCTGGTAATCCGGGGGAGTAGGTCGCCATTTACCCGCTTCTTCACTGCCGAGATGTTTGGGTTTACCCCGCGAAGCCAGGTAACCATCGGTCTTCGCGCGGGCCAGCACCACGTTGGCAACGGCTTCGCCAAAGGCCAGCGACTGATTATATACTGTTTCATCCAGGTTATCGCGGTAGCGCTCGTAAGTCGACGTTTCATAGCTCTTCAGCGAATCGACTGAAAAGACTTTTACATTTCTGACTACTGTGAAAAACGCCTTGGTGGCGGCAAGGGCGAAATTATAGTTCTTCCCTTTTTCCGGTTGGGGCATTTTTCCAAAGCCATGCAGCTGGGCGGTTATCGATAACGCATTTTTTTTATTGAAGCGTATGGCCTCGTAAGCGGCGAGTGAAGAATAGGCATAGATCCGGCTTGCTACAGGCGGCGTAAAGACATCATAAATGATGACTTGAGTAAGCATGTCTTCATTTTGGTGCAGCACGGCAGCTGCATCCGGGAGCGTTTTTTTTCCATGGCACCCCGCAAGCAGGACACACCACAGCAAACAGTTGGTACTGATTCTTACAATACGCGATACCCTATCCTTTTTTACTAACAATTTATTTCTTTCCCCCATTTTTCAAAACTATATAAGGCGGTCCGTTTTTCCAGTTGGCAGCCCCTTTCAGAAACGCTGGCGCAATGGAGAAATTGCCCAGTACCAAGTCAGTCCTGCCATCCCCATCTACGTCCCCGGCATCCATGGTAAGCCACCTGCCCTGGTCCGTTCCCGGAACGGAATAAGGCTGGAAATCCAAGTTACCCTTATTTTCGAGATAGATAAATGTTTCATCGGGATGATTGGTATAATCGGCAAAAAAAGAAATGGCCGCAATGTCCAGGTCGCCATCCCCGTCGAAATCCCTTGCCATCGCTTTAAAGGCCCCGTACATGGGGAAGAAATACGACTGCTTAAAATGATTGGTCTTATCATTCAGGTAAATATAGACACCGTGGTAGGGCTTCAACACCGGCGAATAATCCGCGTTGTCGCCGCAGGTATAGAGAATATCAGGATACCCGTCCTTATTAAAATCGGCAAACTCGAAATAGGAAGACCCGGCTATAGACTGGAACCGCAGGATCGTTTCTGTCCTGAAGGTACCATTCCCCTGGTTGGTGAATAAAAATATGCCTTCATCTCCCTGGGTGAACAAAGCCCACACATCGGGCAGGCCGTCATGGTTCACATCGCTGATATAGGCCTTTATCGGGCCAGCTACGCCGCGGATGACGTGCCGTTCAAAATGACCATCGCCTTTATTTTCTAACCAGGATAGTGCTCCTGCGAGGTTACCAAACTCACATACCAGGTAATCCATTTTTCCGTCGCGGTTAAAATCTGCCGCAGTTACCTGTACCGGGCGCTCAAGACCATTGATCCGCAGGCTGCTGTCCAATTCCATTTTACCCAGGGCATTGAACCCGATAGTCCCGATGGTTCCATATTTCCCATTGTTGGGATTGATGAGACCGATATTGCAGGCCACCAGTTTGCCCGGCTGGTGATCCAGGTCTACCACCGTGCCCGCGACAGAAAACGAGTCCAGCACCGCTCCGCCCGCCGATAACATAATAAGCTGCTTTGACTTCATATCTGAAATCACCACCTGCCTCTTTGCGGCAAGCGTATCAACCTGCACAAAACAGGTGGTGGGCAGGGGCTCCTTAAAAATTGCCGGCACCACGGTAAACATGGAAAGCCCGGATTTAACAGCCGTTTTCCTGTCCTGCCCCGGTAACGAATCTGGGGAGAGCGACGTATAATAATCGATTATGTATTGCCAGTTTTGCGTACCCAGCATCGGCTTGGACGGGTAATAGTTTTTATCAACATTGGGATCATTCCGGCTGTTGGGATAATGGATAAAGCCGTAATCGAAGATGCCCAGTCTTGGCCCCATACCGGGAAGCACCCCGGTCTCCCAATGTTTGGCATCCAGCAATGAAGGATCGGGTAAGAGGTGGCACGACTGGCAATAATCGGCAGCCAGCTGTTTTCCTTTTTTAATATTTTCATCAGGAACATTCCGGTGAGATGCATTTTTTTCATAGTGTGTACAGGAGCATGCACCTGCAGCTACTGTTCCCGCGATTGAATAAATAAGTAACCTTTTGATGGTGCCATGAACTGCCATAAATAGTTTTTACCTGCTGTTTATATTCCTGTCCTGATTGTTTGATTACTGCCCTTTTTGGCCTACCCTGCAAACATGCCAAACACACATTTTGTTGTGCGGGTTCGCTGATTAGAGGGTTATTACCCGGGACTTCCCTTTACTATCGGAGATGGTCAGCTGCTTTACCCCGTCATTTACCCAGATGCAGCGGGCAGATTGCGAAAGAAATCCATGCCCGTAATACAATTCCTGCTTCCTGGTTTTACCATTTTTATAAACGATTACTGCCGATTCATCCCCGGGAAATACATGGATCGGTTTAAGCGACTGTTTTAACTGAAGTAGTTTCAGGGGAGCGCGGTTCTGCCCGGCAGCAACGAGGTACTGCCCCGTTTTTCCGCGAAGCGAAACCATTGCTTTCCCGTTTCCCGGAATATAAACCCCGCTCTGGAGCATGCTGAGCGGGGAGAAACCGCCTTTCCCGTCGCCTTTCAGCATCAGCCCGTTGCCTGCATCGTAGCGACCGACATTTACATCGGTACCATAGTCGTTCGTGTTGATGAGCAGGTCCAGGTTGCCATCGCCGTCAAAATCGTCAGTGACCATGCCATTGATGGCCGAGAGCTGCGCCTGGACCGGCAGGTCCACCAGTGTAAATTTGCCATGACCATCGTTCCGGCAATAACTGGAGCGCAGGTTATTGGCTTTGATGATAAGCGCCTCCTGCAACTGCGCTTTGCTGAATAGCTTATCCATGGTTGCCGTAGCGTACGACTTATAATTCTGAAAGATTGACCGGATGCCCAGCATTTGCTTGATGGCGTCGTCCCGGTTCTGCGCGGGGTACTCCCGTTTCACCGTGTCTTCCTGGCTGGTGGGCAGGTACAGGGAGGGAAATGCATCGTAGCTGCCGTTGTTGTCAAAGTCTTTGGCATAGATAGTCACCGGGTACTGGTCCGTCGCCTTGTAAAAAGAATTTTCACCGAGGTTGCCAAAGATATAATCGATGTCTCCATCGTTATCAAAATCACCTGCTGCGATGCTGTTCCACCAGCCAATTTCGCGGCCTATCCCGCTCGCTGCGGTTACATCCCTGAACACACCTTTGTCATTTTTGAAAAAAGTGACAGGCATCCACTCTCCCGCCAGTACAAGGTCCGGCCAGCCATCGTTGTTAAAATCGGTAAAGACGGCATCGCAAACCATTCCAACATTTTTTAAGCCGGCTGCCGCTTCAGCGGTAACGTTGGTAAATTTTACCTTCCCGTCTTTGCTGTCATTCCGGTAAATAAAGCTGGAAACCGGCCTGGGATAATGCCAGGGATCCACCCTGCCTGCAATGAACAGGTCGAGGTCGCCGTCCCGGTCATAATCAATGGCGCGGACGCATGACTTACTCACGAGGTTTGCCGGTATAGCCAGCGAATCATAGGTAAATTTCCCATTTCCATCGTTGTGATAAAATCGGTCCTGGTAACTCGGTGACCCCGGTTTGCTTTCATAGCCCCCGTGGGATACGTAGAGGTCCGGGCGACCATCCCCATCGGCATCAAACAGCATAAGCCCCATATCCTGGTAAGCAATAAGATAGTTGGCGGGCGGAGGTGCAAAAAGGGTTTGCTGGGCAAATCCGCCATTACTTTGCTGGGTCAGTGCCGTAATGCCGTTCCCGGCGTTACCGCCCGAAATGATATCATCGAGCCCATCACCATTGATATCGCCTACGGCGAGTGAAGGGCCGTATTCTGAGAACTTATGGGGCAATAATTTCTGGATGTTGAAGTCAACAAAATCTTTTTGCTGATAAGAGAAATTCAATCCCGCGGCAGCGGTAATATCGGTAAAGACCGCAGTGCTGTCAGTAGCCGGCCGGCTCCAGCTGAATGGTTCACGGGCATTTTTTATATCGAGGACAAGCGACTGGTCTGTAGACACATTTTTGAGCAGCTGCCGTTTTCCATTGGGCCATTTCACGATGATGGAATCGATGCGGGAGAGTGTATCCAGCCCGAAATGGGGATCGATTGGCATGGAGGAAAGATACCCGCGGTAAGGGGTCTGTTCATAGGCCTGCTGCCGGTGATCATAAAACAGTTCCAGCCAGGCGCCCAGTCCGTTTCGGTTGAGTGCATCGCCTTTTAGCACGACATTCAGGTAATGATTGGTAGCGGGGTTATTGTCACGCCGGTGATTTTCATATATGGTTGCCTCATCGTTGATGTTATTGATAATTACGTCAAGGTCGCCGTCGTTATCCAGATCCGCATAGGCAGCACCGTTAGAGAAGGAGGTAGCTGTGAATCCCCAGTTTGCCGACACGTCGGAAAACGAAAGATTTCCGTTGTTATGAAAGGCATACTTATGCAGTTTAACCTGCGGCACCTGCTTCAGCGTAAAAGATTTTGAAGCAATTGTGGAAGCCTGCTGGCGGAAAGTGATGAAATCGTGATCGGTGATGTCTTTGGGATAGCCATTGGTGACGATGATATCGCGGAAACCGTCGTTGTCAAAATCGGCCACCAGCGGGCACCAGCTCCAGTCTGTTTCTGAGATGCCTGCCAAGTAACCGGCATCACTGAATACAGGGTCGCCAACAGAGTCGTTCCTGTTGATGCGCGGCCCCTGGTTTACCTGCAGGCTGTTTCGCGCGTACTGGTACTGGTAATGAAAATAATCGCTGTTCTGGAAGGTCTGGTAGCCCGAAGAACTCAACATCATTTTTTTACGGTAGTTGTCCGCCGGGTTCATATCGAGTTCTACGACGTCGGACAGGCCGTCGTTATTGATATCGATTACGTCCTGGCCCATCCCATTGGCTGACGTGTGCTTGAAATAGGAATCTGCTTTGTTGCTGAAGGTGCCGTCGTGGTTGTTGATATAGAGCAGGTCGTTGGAAATAAAGTCATTGGTTACAAAAATATCTTTCCAGCCGTCTTTATTGAAGTCGGCGATACTTACCCCGTGGCCGTACCCTTCCGTAGTTACGCCCGCAAATTTGCTGACATCGGTGAATACGCCGTGTTTGAGGCTGGCGTTCCAGTCGTTCCGGTACAGCCTGCCGGTGCTGGGAAAAGAACCGTCTGTAATCTTTGGCCGGAAGGTGGCCGGGTTGATGCTGGGTATAATTTGATTTACGGCGATATACAGATCGAGGTCACCGTCATTATCATAATCAAAGAAGGCCGCCATGGTGGAATGCGTGGTATCATCCAGCCCATATGCTTTAGCCATGTCCTTAAAAACCGGGATGCCGTTCTTGTCGTTGCCCTGGTTTACATAAAGAATGTTGCGCCTTTTCTCCGGGTTGGGATCCATGGTGGCGCACACATACATATCGGGTTTGCCGTCGTTGTTGATATCCACTACCGCTACTCCCCTGCACCATTTGTCCTCGCCTTCCACACCGGCAACGGAAGTTATATCGTCAAATTTCAGGTGACCCCTGTTGAGGTATAGCCTGGAGGCAACGCGGTTGCCGGTAAAATAGATATCGGGCAGGCCGTCGTTGTTGAAGTCGCCGATCCCCACCCCTCCCCCGTTATAAATGTTCGTGAGATCGATCGGGTTGATGGAGTCATTCTCGGTAATGGTATTGGCAAACCGGATGCCGGTGGAGGAGGATGGCAATGCTTCAAACAGGGTGCTTTTATGACTGCAGGCCGTCAGCCCCGCGAGAACAGACAGTACAAATATTCGGCAGGCAACTTTCATCTCACAATATTAAAAAAAACAAGCGTAGGAACGGACTAAAATAGTAAAGGCAGAGTACAAGCACTCTGCCTTTACGGGCATTAACACTACAATAAAAAGTTAGTAACCCGGGTTCTGTACCATTTTATTTTTCTTATCACTGTTGAGCAGATCGAGCTCGCTCAGCGGGATGGGGTAATATTCATTTTTACCTTTTTTGAAAGTTTTGCCTGCCTTGTAATTCAGCAAAACACCTTCCCTGGCAGAATAAGGATTGAGCACCTGGTCGGCAATGCCCCAGCGCACGAGGTCAAAGAAACGATGTCCTTCCATAGCCAGTTCAAGACGGCGCTCAAAATAAATCGCTTTGAGGGCGTAAACAGGATCAGAGAAAGCACCGGCGGGGTACAGGCCGATTTTATAATTATCAGCCGGGGTAGTTTGTGTTTTGTATTTGAAAGTGCTCGCATCAAAATCGCTGTTTTTGTATACCCAGGTGGTAGGGTCAGTAACCCTGTTCCTTACCTGGTTAACGTAACCGCGGGCAGTTTCTGCGTTACCACTGGTCTGGATTTCGCACTCGGCAGCCCACAACAGGATGTCTGAATAACGGAGCAAATTCACATTGTTGGCGGTAAGTTCGGTAGGTGCCCAGTAAGCACTTCCCGCATCGGTAACTGAGGCTTTCTGCGACAGCGGAAATACATTCTTTTTGGGACTGAAATGACCGTCAGCCTGTGGATTACGAATCCATGCGTCGCCGGGGTGAGGACCCCAGTCGAGGTAAGGAATCCCCGGGCGGCCGATTGAAATGTCAATACGGGGATCCAGTGTGCCGGCATAAGGCGTTGCAACAGCACTTACACCAGGTCCGGTGTACCAGTTGTCCAGCAGCGGCAGGCCGCTGGCATCTGTTTTATATGCGTTGGCCAGATCCTGTGACGGGTTGTAAAAACCGCAGCAGCCACCCGGACCTCCATTGTAAGGAAAATTCAGGATGTCACCAAAGTTGCCATTGGGATCGCCGCCCCAGGCTACTGATGAACCATCCTGCACCGACATTTGCGCCGCGAAGACAGACTCAGAACTGTTCTTCTGTATGGCATTAAAATTCGAGGCATAGTTGGGAAGCAGGGCATATTTAGCCCCGCTGGCAGTTACACCACTGGCAATGAGACTGGCGAGTATGGGCTTTGCAGCAGCATATTTCTTTTGGAACATAAAGGCTTTAGCCTGGAACGCCATGGCGCCCCACTTGTTGATGCGGCCGGGTTGCGGCTGGGTAGCCGCCAGGTTGGCCACCGCAAAAGTCAGGTCTGCTTCAATTTTCGGCCAGACATCCACGGTATTGTCGATCGGCGTGCTGGAACCCACGATAACAGTTTCATCGATAAAAGGAATGTTACCCCACATTTTCTTGGCTTCCATGTGATAGTAGGCACGAAGAAATTTGGCTTCCGCTGCAATTTCAGTCGATTGAGCTGGGGTCAGATCTTTTGCGTTAGGAAGAATACGGAGCACTTCATTGGAGCGCTGCACACCGGCCCAAACCACGTTCCACTTTTGCTGGAGGATACCGAGGGCAGAAGTAGTAGTCCAGGTTTCGGGTGCCAGGGCGTCATTGAAATCCGAGTTATCCGAACCTTTGTACGCATCATCGGCGGCAATACCACCATAGATCCAGTTGGATGCACCAGAACCGGTGCCATCCCCTGCGGCCCCTTCGCCATCAAGGAGCGAATAAGCGCCAATCAGGAGGCCATTAACACCGTCGGCACTGGCAATGATGGAAGGATCCAATGTTCCCAGTGTGGGTTTATTTAAAAAGCTTTTGTCGCAGGAAACCACCACGATGGCGATGACCGCACAACTTGCGAAAATCAGTAACCGGTTATTAAATCTTTTCATATAATTAAATTAAATAAGGAAATTAAAAGTTAACATTCACCCCAACCAGGTACTGTGCAGTGTGGGGATAGTTACCGTAATCGATACCAAACGAGTTGGAAGCGCCATTGATAGACTGGCTCTGGTTATTCGGGTCAGAGCTTTGTAATTCAGGATCCAGACCGGAATACTTTGTAATCGTAAACAGGTTGATGGCCTGCACGTAAATGCGGAATTTATCGATCCCAAACCGGCTTAATTTGCTGTTTGGAATGGTATAACCGAGTGACATGAGTTTGTTCCGCAGATAAGAGCCTTTTTCAACATAATAGCTGTTGATGACCGTGGTGGTACTAAAGCTGGCGTCATTTTCCAGTTTGGGCACTTTCGCACCGAGGTTGGTGGGCGTCCAGGAATTCAGGGCTGCTTCTTTGCTCAGGCCGCCTTTAAACAACTGGGGGAAATCGGTGAAAATTTTTGTACCGTTAAAGATGTCGTTACCCTGGGAACCATAAAAGAAGGTAGTGAAATCAAAGCCTTTGTAACTCACCGTCAGGTTCAACCCATAGGTAAACTTGGGGTTAGGATTGCCAAAATAAGTTCTGTCGCTCGGATCAATTTTACCATCGCCGTTGATGTCGGCATATTTAAAGCGACCGGCTTGTGCACCATCCTGGGTAGGTGACTTGGCCACATCTGCTGCACTCTGGAAAATTCCAAGCACTTTGTAGCCATAAAATGCGCCGACCTCGTGGCCAACCTCGTTTCTTACGATATTACCGTTCCTGGAACCGCCAGTGGTGAAATAGCCGGTACCGGGAATAGAAACGATTTTATTATTGTAAGTAGTAACCAGCCCGGTCACATCAAACTTAAACCCGTTTTTGGTACCGCCATGATAAGTCAGTGATCCGTCGAAGCCTGTGTTCTGCATGTCGCCAATATTTACATAGGGGGCACCGGCATCACCTCTCACCAGCACGTCGTACTGCGCAGGGAACAGCAGCCCATTCACCTTCTTTTTATACACTTCAGCGGTCAGGTCGAATTTATTCTGGAGGAATGTGGCATCCAGGCCGAAGTTGGTAATGATATCACCTTCCCATGTGGTCAGCCGGTTGCCGATACTGCTGGCGAAGAAACCAGAGGCAGGCGTAGTGTTGGTGCCGTTGATGTCATAGAATGACCGGCCCACGTTAGAGGCATACAGCGAATATGGGTTGGTTCCAGGCACATTGGATGCCGAACCCAGTTTACCCCAGCTGTACCGCAATTTCAAGTCGTTGATGAAGCTGACGTCTTTAAAGAAACTTTCCTGGGAAATTCTCCAGGCAACAGATACGGCAGGAAAGTATCCATATTGTTTACCGGTGTAAAACACGGAAGAACCATCCCGGCGAACTGTTCCGGTAACGAGATACCGGTCAGCATAGTTGTACTCCAGTCTTCCAAACTGGGAATAGATAGCACTCTGGTAGGCGTAGCCAGAATTCTGCTGGCCAATGGGAGAGCCGGTTCCCAGCACCCAGAAATTAGGGTTGAGCGAGAAATAATTTCCCCGGGTGCCTGACTCACCACGACCGGAATAAGTGATGGCTTCTGTTCCAATAAGGGCTTTCACTGTATGTCTTCCAAAAGTGTTACTGTAGGTCGCCGTATTGGTCCAGGTCCAGCTGGAGTTGTAAGACGCTCCTTCACTGAAAGAGTTTGAACCCGTATTTCCTTCTGCATTTTCATACCCTACATAACCAAAGTTGTGGTAATAAGAGTTGTTCACATTCCCACCAAAGCTGCTGCGAACCATGAAGTGTTTCAGCAAATCGACTTCAGCATACACATTACCTGTAACAGACCAGGTATTTCCGACGTTGACGCCATTGCGGGAGGCATCAGCAAACGGATTTCGTGCGTTGCCTAAATCCTGTGATTTAGTACCGGCATAATTTCCCTTAATGTCATACAACGGAATAATGGAACTTTCACGAAAGGCAAAAGCAATGGGGTTACCCTCATTCTGGTTGCCGACCGTGGGATTTCTCTTGTAAAACATGTAGGCATTTTCTCCAATCCTGATATGGTCGTGAATGCTCGTTTGGGTATTGATACGGGCAGAATACCTTTTCAGACCGGTATTCAGCAGGATACCTTCCTGGTTGAGATAACCGACGGAGAATAAATAACTGCTTTTGTTAATACCACCGCTCATGGTCAGGGTATGACTCTGCAGCGGCGCATTTTTGATGATTGCATGGTACCAGTCGGTACCGCCCTTATTGGCTTTAGTAATCTGGTTGGTATTGATGTCGTAGGTAGCCGGGTTCGTCATCGGGTCACCTTCTTTCGCACCATAAGGCGTTATATAATCGGGCAGCACAGGCGTAGGTCCGCTGCCGTATTGTTTAGTACTGGGGTTGGCGATACCGGAATTTTTCTGCTGTAACCAAACCGCGTTGGCTACTTCCTGGGGAGTAGCCAGGTTAAATCCTTTGCCAGCGGTCTGCACGCCATAGTAGGCATCATAATTTACTACTGCCTTACCGGACTTTCCTTTCCGGGTGGTGACAATGATTACGCCGTTTGAACCACGTACGCCATAAATAGAGGCCGATGCATCTTTCAGCACCTGGATAGATTCAATATCATTCGGGTTCAGGTCGTGCAGGCTACCGGAGATACCGTCGATCAGTACGAGCGGCTGGTTGTTACCGAACGACGTAATACCGCGGATGCGGATATCGCTGGCGGCACCTGGCTGGCCGGAGGTAATGATGCTAACACCTGAAGCCTGGCCCTGTAACGCCTCTTCACCCGTACCGGCTGGCACCTGCTTGAGGTTGTTTACATTCACCACGGAAACCGCACCTGTAATGTCCTTTTTGCGTTGCGTTGAATAACCGGTCACCACAATTTCATCCAGCCCTTTCAGGTTGGCTGCGAGTGTCACGGATACATTTTGCCTTCCTGAGGTCGATACATCCTGGGGATCAAAACCAATCGCGCTGATCGTCAAAGTAGATTTTCCCGGAGGAAGGGTTATTTTAAACGTACCGTCTGCGTCGGTTGACGTACCGGTCTTTGTACCCTTCACAGTGACTGTCGCACTGGGAAGCGGCTGGTTGTCCTTGCTACCAGTAACTTTACCGGTTACAACAGTTTGCGCATGAGCAAAAAAAGTGGAGCATACCAGCATTAGAGCAAAGAGCATACCCCTGCCGGGTGAGTAGAGCTTGTTTGGCATAAGCAAAAGTTAGTTAAGAATTAAAATTTAGTTAAATGTAGATGAATTATGATGAACGGACAATGAAATTTAAAATTTTTTTTTGTTAAGGTGAAAAAGTTAAATTTCCGTTGAAGATTTGCTTCACTCCACCATATTTAGTATTCACAGATTGGAAGTTGTCAAAAAAACGGTATTATTCGGAAATTTTCCTAAGTAATCAGCTTTTCGGGATCCAGCCCTCTTTTGGCAGTACCGACGCATTATGTGATAAACGGCAGCCCTCGATAGTCCCTTACCGCAGGAGCACTACCGTACCCTTCTTGCTGATGACGGTGCCCGGTCCCGCCTGCAGTTCCAGCTCATAGATATACATCCCCGCAGGCTGCATCTGGCCCCGGTAGGTGCCGTCCCAGCCCGCGCCGGAACCGCTTGCTGAGAAAATCCGTTGCCCCCAGCGATTGTAAATCCAAAGGTGGAGGAGCTTGTAATTGTCCGGCAACAATACCCTGAATACATCATTCCTGAAATCACCGTTCGGGGAAAATGCATTGGGGATGCCAAAAATATTATACACTTTCACATTTACCACATCGCTAACCGATCCGCAGCCGACGGTAGAGTTCACCTGGAGCGTGTAGGTTTCACTGACGGGCGGGTAGGCATGGGGAGTAACCGACTGGCCATTATCGAGGTAGTCTGCCGGCGTCCAGTTATACGTAACCGCCGTGCCCGAAACCATCCCGTGCAGCACCGCGGTGTCTCCTTTAATGATCGTTTTATCGGGTCCGGCCACGGCAACGGGCTTTTTGTAAATATCAAGCTGCAGGTAGGCCGAATCCTGGCAGCCATACTGGTTGGTGACCACTACTTTGTAACGCGTAGAATCATGAGGTAACGCTACCGGGTTGCCGGATGTGTTGTCTGACAAACCGGTGGATGGACTCCATGCATACGTTACCTGCCCAACGGCGCTGGCTGACAACTGTACGGGCTGCCCCTCGCAGGCCGGGTCTGGCGACGGAACCGTGACGGTGGTACCGGGAAATGCTTTTAAAAAAAACGTGTCGGTCAACTGGCAGTTATAATAGAATACCTGCTTCAACTGGTACAAACCGGTATCGCTTACCTGCACGGAAGAGATGCCGGAATGGACGAGGATAGAATTGTAATTGTTCGGTCCCGTCCACTGCACCTGTAAGGCAAACGGGTCGGCATCCGGGAAAAAGAACGACTTGCCCAAACACCCTTTGACCACCTGGGCCGGCACGCGGTCGGGCACAGGATGAATACTGGTAAAAATAACATTGGAGGAAATTCTGCAATACAAAGAAGTAATATTAGCCCGTTCGGCTATGCTTACCCGGTAGGAGATGGCTCCGGTTCCCCGGTGAGGAACGGCATAGCTGTCTGCCGTCGCGCCGAGAATGTCTACCCAGGTTCTGCCGGTATCTGTACTGCTTTGCCACTGCAGCACCGGGTCAGTAAACCCGGTCGTATAACTGGCCTGCATCAGGAAAGGATTGGTATAATCAGCACAAACTTCCGCCGGCCCGGAGGTACCGTCGATGACAGCTGTAATGGACGGCCCGCAGGGACGAAGGGTGATATCATCCAGCGCAAACGCGCTTCCGCAGCCAAACGGGGGATTGATATAAAGGGTGATCACCAGCGTATTTACGCCGGTGGGCGTCTGCAGCAATAAGGGGTAGAAATTCCATTTTTTATCATCTGCCACAGGCAGCTTGCCGGTGCTGTCCTCTGCCAATACAGTACCTGACAACGTACTTACTTTATAATGAATATTTGGCAGCACTGGCGATCCCCCGCAGGCCATCTTGGTCATCACCGACGTGATCCAAACGCCGAACTGGTAGACTGTACTGCCACAGAGATTTTTTGCGGTATCAGTATACACGATCCCCGGCTCGCTTTCGGCATTGACCAGCATATAATTGCCGTTGTGATCACCCGTGTGATCCCCGACCAGTTGCACCCAGGTTCGGTTACCGCATCCAAAAAGAAAATTACTCAGGGTGTAGGAGTCTTTCGGCGGACAGCCATTGACGTTGGGGAAATGGGTTTTATACGAGGGCAGCACCGCACGCCCCTCGCCAAACGTTTCATTGATCACGGGGTCGCCAAGACTGCCGGTGCATTGCTGGGCGGCCATCCGGCCGCTCCACAACAGGAAAGACATCAAGGCAATTAACAACCGGCTGTGCATGCAGCAATTCAGTTTTACGAATTAGGGAAAGGACAAACATCCAATGAAACCGGGGCAGCTACTAACTTCATCCTCGTCACGGCTGCCTACGTGGTCCCGGCACAGAACGACAGTAAATCATCCCGGCTATGAATAGCCATACGGCCAGGACTACCCGACCGGTTTGCAAATTAACTGATTTATTTAATTCGTCCTGCTCCTTGTTCGATGGCTATCACGGTTACACCTGCATCATTCCATGCCCCGCGCTTATCCTTACGATACAGGTAAGCAGTTATGGAACCGGCTAAAGCACTTTTGAAATTCAACGAAGCGCCGGCTGCCCGGGACCTGGCGCCTGGGCGCTACACGCTTTACGGCCTGCATATCCCGGAGGCACTACCGCTACCGGGTAGCCCTGGTTGCCGGCAACCGCTGTCTACGCCCATTAACGGAAACATAGGGGATAATTTTGTACCTTTTGACCCTTATTACCTTTACCGGATACCTTTCCCCTCAGAAAACAAAACCTGGCCCGGACCCGGTATTGCCCCAACACCGGTTGATGCATACGCCACGTCCCGCCGCACCCGGCATATCCTGTCAAAACCAGAACCATCACACCGCAACTGTCTATGAATGCTTTTCGCTATACGCCCGCCTGTCTGCTGTTGTGTTGCCTGCTCGGCCGGTACCCGGCGGTGACGGCGCAGAAAATTTATTTTACCGGTGACAACACGGACCAGGCTGCATTTGATAAAATTCCCAGGTCGGCCACCCGCGCCACCCGTGACATCGCGGATCTTCCGGACAGCGCCTCAATAAAATTGTTCGCGCCGGTACCCCGTAACCAGGGTAACCTCGGTACCTGTGTTGCCTGGAGCACAGGCTATGCGGCACGGACCATCAGCTATTGTATCCAGCACCAGGTTACCAACCCGGCTCAAATCAATGCCCTCAGTTTTTCTCCCACTTACCTCTACTCTTATGTAAAGACGCCCGGAGACCAGGACTGCACCGGCGGATCAAAAATAGAAGACGCCCTCAAAATCCTCGGCAGTAAAGGCGATGTGCCGATGACCACCGGCCCTCCTGCCTGCACGGGCACCATCGACAGTGCCACCGACCAGAAAGCCAGGGATTACAGTATCAAAACTTACGTGTCCCTAACGAATATATTTAAACGCATTACAAACAACGAAGTGCTGGCCATCAAAAAGGAGATCGCGGAGAAAAAACCCGTCATCTTCAGCCTGGTTTGTTATAAGAGTTTGTTCAATACCGGGCAGGACGGCAGGTGGACCCCAGTGCCCGATGATTCCGTAGTCGGTAACCATGCCGTATGCATCGTGGGATACAACGACAATAAATTCGGCGGCGCTTTTGAAGTAATGAACAGCTGGGGAACGGACTGGGGCAACCACGGCTTCTTCTGGATCACCTATCCGCAGATCATGCAGAACGGTAGCTACGCACTGGAACTGATGGATCGCGAAGTTGCCCAGCGCGGACTCGATGGCAGCAGCTTTCAGCCGGAAATAAAAGGCACCCTCGATTTTGTGACAACGGACCAGGAGGGCAGGGACCTCAGCCTGATGCCGCTTTCCTCTTTTCCGGTAGCCGGCCAGGAAAAAAAAATTTATGGTTACCGGCTTACTAGTGCTTACCCGTCCGGCCAGGCATTTAAAATAAAGTTTACCACCAACGCGCCGGCTTTTGTATACCTTTTTTCTGTCGATGAAAATAAAACGGTATCCCCGCTGTTCCCGTATGCCGGTAATATCAGTCCGGCCGTTAATTCTACCGCGGCAACCATTTACCTGCCGTCGGAAAGCAAACACTACAGCTTGAACGCAGACGCCCGGAAAGAAGCCATCGCTGTTATTTACAGTAAATCGCCCGTCGATATCAGCCGGCTTAAGTCGGGCATAGCCAGCGGGCCTGATATGGGCGCCGCGCTAAGCAGTCTTTTTTCCAGGCAACTGATCTCCTTGTCCAGGATCCGTTATGGAACTGACCGGATCAGTTTCCAGGCAGACGCGGGGGATAATGAAATGATTTGTTTTTTAATTAACCTCGATCACCAATAACCATATTACCATGAAATATTTTCCCAGGTTAAAAGCATTGATTACCGCCGTACTGTTCCTGCTCCTGTTTCTCGGTGCAGCTGGCCAGTCAGGTGTAGACCTTTACAACGCTGCCCTTAAATATTACAACAACCGGCAATATCCGCAGGCGATCGATGCGTTCACCGTGGCCCTCAAAGCTGACCCCGGTATGGCAAATGCGTACCACCTCAGGGGCTTTTGCTACCAGTTCACGGGCAACCTCGATGCAGCAGTAATGGATTATCAGTCGGCGCTGCGCCTGGCGCCCAACAATGCCGGTATGTACCAGGGGTTGGGGTTTACTTATTTCCGTAAGAAAGCATACGACTCCGCCATGGCCTGTTACAACCGCTCCCTGTCCATTAATCAGAACATGCCTTATACCTACATCTACCGGGCACAACTGTACCAGGCGCTCGACAAACCTGAGCTTGCGTTGAAAGACTATGACGCGGCAATTGCTGCCAGTACTAATTCGCCGGCAGGATATGTTAACCGCGGGAATTATTATTACGGAAGAAAAATGTATGCTACCGCCCTGAAAGATTACAACCAGGCCGTTGCGCTGGATCCGAACAGTGACGTGAACCTGAATAACCGCGGCAATTGCTACAACCTGTTAAACCGAACCGATTCAGCCTTCACGGATTTTAACAAATCACTGGGCCTGAAAGCGGACAATGCCCCGGCCTACCGCGGACGGGGTGCCTGCTACAGAAAGAAAAATCAGTTTGACCTCGCCATGGCAGACTACAATGCAGCGCTGAAACTCGACCCCCGCAGCATGTACACATACAATGACCGGGGATTGCTGGAGGTGAACATGGGATTATATCAACAGGCAGTGGACGATTATAGGAAAGCGATTGCTATCGACAGTGGTAAAAAAAGCTCCTACGCGATCATCAACATCATCGAACCGCTGACCCGTCTCCGCCAGTTTTCTGAAGCAGCAGGTTATTATACCGATTACCAGAACAATTACAGTAAAGGTTATATCGAAAGTCCGTCCTGGGCTTTTTACAAAAAATATATGGAAGCCGTTACGCAAAATCTTGCCAGGTCAGATTTCGCCGGGGCTTTGCCTGTTATCAAAAATGCGGAACAACTCTATAACACCAAAAGCGGCATCGACCAGGGAGACGACTTTCAGAAACGAAATTACTCCTCCATCCTGGCCCTTGAAGGATTTGTTCAGCAACAACTCAACAATACAGAAGTCGCCCGCCAGGTGTACGACGAAGCGATACTGCTAAACAAGAACCAGCCCGATGTGCTGGCGTCCATTCAAAAGATTAATGAAAAGAAACTGCTTGCCGTTGCGCAGGACAATAGCAACCCGGTTATCAAAATCCTGGAACCGGGCGCAAAAAGCCGCTCCATATCCGTGGAAGATGATAAGGTGGCCAGCATGCGCCAGTCCATTCGCGGGCAGGCCATCGATCCCAGCGGCATCAAGAGCCTGAAACTGAACAACAGCCCGCTGAAAGTGGAAGAAAATGGCTATTTCGATACCACGGTGGTACTTAAACCGGGGGTCAATATATTTACCTTACTGGCCACCGACAACAATGCCAACTCGGTGTCAGAAACCATTCAACTGACTACCGGTGCCGACAAACCGGGAAATGCTGCTGTGACAACCGTGGACAATAAACCACCGGTGGATTATAACCCCGTCTATCATGCCATACTCATCGCGGAAAGTGATTATGCCGACACCAAACACATTCCCTCGCTGACCGGGCCGCTGACTGATATGCAAAAAATATTTACGGTGCTGACCGGCAATTATTATTTCCAGCCGGAAAATGTGGATACGCTGGTCAACGCCAAAAAGATCACGATCCTCGAAACGATTGTAAAGCGCGCGAACGAGATGGGAGAAAATGATAACCTTTTCATCTTCTATGCCGGCCATGGTGAGATGATTACGCACCCGGATAATTCGGAAGAAGGCTTCCTGCTGCCGCAGGATGCAGAACGGGGTGCCCTCAGCACCTATATCAGCAGTGACGACCTGGTCCGGACCATCCGCTATTCCAAGGCAAAGCACATCCTTTTTGTGGCAGACGCCTGTTTTGCCGGATCACTGTTCCGTGATTTACCCGCTGAAGCACCGGCTACCGTGGCCGAAGCGTACAAGGACAAAAGCCGGCGGCTCCTGGCAAGCGGTAACCGCACCAGGGTGCCCGACCAGAGTGAATTCATCGAAGACCTGCGGCTGGCGCTACAGGAAAACCGTGAAGGATATATTACGGCCGAACAGCTGATCGACCGTTTCAAAGGCGACTATAGCAAATCGACCCACCTGCAACTGCAATACAACCCGATCAAAAACGTAGATGACCTTGGCGGCCAGTTTGTATTCAAAAGGAAAAAATAACTGTGCGACTTGTACCGGGAACACGCCACGACCAGCGTATAACAGCCAGGAACTACCGGTTTCACCGGCTCTTCCCGATCCGTGCGCGGGACGCCTTGATGCCCGAGAGGTCATCCCCCGCCCTGGCCGGATCAAGGTGAATAGTCGGTTGCTGGTTTTTGTGGTAGCCTGCCATGTCCCGCTGCACACGGCTGAACAGGGAATCAACGCGTGTGCCCGGGGGCTGTAGCCTGCAGACACGCACAAAGGAACCGGTAAACAATCCATGAATCGTCTTATTGCTGTCCGGAAACTCCAGCGCTTTCTGGTAGTCGGTAGTGCCCGATATAAATAAAAACCCGGAATTCTTCCGGCTCGCCGGCCTGGCTATGGTATCTTTTTCTGAGATGTGCAGCACTTCCGTGGAATTAAACGAGCGCACTGACAGCCCCGTATTTTGCTGCAGTTCGGCTGAATCATAGCTATTCAGCGTCCTGTTCAGGAAATACGTGTACGGGCAGGAGCCGATACCTTTTGCGTTGACCGGGAAACACGCAGGTTCGGTATGTACCTGATCGTCCCTGCAATCCGGAACACCATCCCCATCGGAATCCCTCGAGGCTTCCATGGAATCAGCCCTGCTCACCGGGCAACCCGCCGCGCGGCTGCTTATATTTCCACTGAGGCTGTCTATCAGTTGTTGCGGATCCGCAGCCGTTGCCGTGAGCCGGCTCATCAGTTCATCCAGATCGACCGCACGCGTTTTGCTGTACGTTACCTCACTATTGCCCGAGGCCATAGCGAGGTTGCCGCTGTAACAGCAATCGAAAATGGTGGTGAGTACCACCTGCTTGTCAATAAACAAATTAAAATACCGTTTCAGCGTAAAGTCGCGAAGAAAACATTTAAACTGATCACTGTAATTATACAGGTCGCTGGTCAGCATGGCCTGGTTGAACCCGGCTTTTACGGGGTCATTGTCTTCCTCCGAATTTTTCAGGTAAACCCCATGACCGGAATAATAAAAAAACATCATATCCCCCTTGCGGCACAGCTTCAGTTTTTTTTCAAGGGCGGCGATAATATTATCGCGGGTAGCGTCGGCATTGTACACCGTATCAATATCCTTTCCGGCGAAGCCGAAGCGATGCAGTAACACATCGCGGATGGCATTGGCATCATTCACCGACCCTTTCAGGCTCTCTTTGCTTTTAATTCCCTTTACTTCATAATAGTCGTTGATGCCAACCAGCAGGGCATACTTGTGCTGCGCCCGTGCCTGGTTAAACAAAACAGGGAGCAGTAAAGAGGAAACTAAAATTACCCGCCAACCCATATTCCAGATTTAATAATTTATTTTCGCTACAAGTTACCAAAATTTAAAGACGCAGGATGAAAGGTACGCTGCTCGTAATGCTGCTGCTGTCGCTTTTTACCGGGCTGGCCCAGCACCAAAAGCCGGATTCGCTGCAAATTGCACTCACCGCTGCGACGACCGATACCGCCAGGGTCATCGCACGCTGCAACATCAGCCATGCATTCCAGGGCTCCAAGCCCGACTCAGCACTGCTCTATGCCCAGGAAGCCTATTTCCTGTCGGTAAAAATAAGTTTTATGCGCGGTGAAAGCTGGGCGTTGTCTGAAATGGCCTTCGCCTTCAACAGCCTTGGCAACTTCCCCAAGGCGCTCGAATACTACATCATGCAACTTAAACGGGAAGAAAAACGGGGATATCCCGATAACATCGCCATCGTCTACCTGAACATTGCCTTGCTGTACGACAATTCAAAAGATTATCACAAGGCGCTGGGCTATGCAAAAACTGCAGACTCCATCATTCGCGTAAACCGGTATGATAACCTGGCGCTCTACAGCGAACTGGATGTGGGAGAGATCTATGAGAAACTGAATGACCTGGATTCCGCCCAACTCTACACGGAAACCTGCTTCAGCAAGGCGGTGCTCGCCGGGAACAGTTCGGTAACCGGCACAGCCCTCAATAACCTCGGCAACATCTTTTATAAGCGCCACCAGCTGCCGGAAGCCGCAGACAAATACCGATCGGCCCTTCCCTACCTTAATGCCACCAACGATTTCAGTACTTATACCGAAAGCCTGCTCGGGCTCGCCAGGATCGCCAACGAACGGCAACAGCCTGACTCCGCCATTCACTTTGCCAGGCATTCTTTTCGTATTGCCAGCAATAACCTCTTTCTCAGCCGGGCGCTGGATGCCAGCGCGCTCCTGGTGAAACTCTTTAAAGAAAAAAATAACACGGACAGTGCTTTTGCCTACCAGGAAATTAAAGTGGCCCTCAAAGATTCCATCGAGAGCCGGGAGCGGATTAAGGCCATGCAGAACCTGGCCACCGAGGAGGAACTGCGGCAAAAGGAAATAGCCAAGCAAAAAAGGGAAGAAGTGGAGGACCGAAAACAAAAACTACAGCTGCTCATCATCGGCATAGCCATACCAATCTTCTTTTTTATCAGCCTGGTGCTCAGCCGGAGAAAAGTACACAAGCGGCTGATTGAATTCTCGGGCATCATCTCCATTCTCCTCCTTTTTGAATACATCACCCTGTTGCTCCACCCGTTCATAGCGGAGAAAACCAATCATTCGCCGATCATTGAAATCATCATCTTCGTAACGATCGCCGCCATCATATCGCCTTTGCACCATCGTATCGAACGCTGGCTCATAAAAGAACTCACCCGGCTCAACGCACTCAAACACCATCACCCGCCGGATACAAAAAAGCAACCGGACGAATTGCCGGTTGCCTGATTATGCAGTTGAAAAAATCAATGTGCGGGAGGAGGAACCTGGCCGCCGCGACCAGAGGTATCTGTTTTCATTGTATCGGTACTCATTTTCAGCGAGTCTGTATTCATTTTCATGACCGTATCCGCAGAAACGGTATTGTTATCTGTTGCAGTTGCCGGTGCATTGTTGTTGCAGCTGTACAACAGGCAGACAGTCACCAGGAGAAAACCGGAAACCGACAGGAAAACTTTGTTGGAGATTTTTTGCATAGCGTTAATTTTTACTAAAATAAGGCAATTCGGATGATTTACCCGTCTATCCCCCATTTCATGATTGTCGTCAACAGCCTGCATTCCACGCCGGCCAGCGGGGAAAATCACCTGCGGCCAGTTGGTTACCGAGCGTAAACGCCGTACGCTCGAGGTTTATCCCGGTATGCAATAACATCGTATCGGGCGTTTCCGACCCATCGTTGATGCAAAGAAGCGCGTCGAAGTAGTCGCGGAATTGTACAGGCACCGGCTGCGGAATCATTCCCGCCAGGCCTATCACTTTCAGCCCGGCGCGCTTACCCCGCACAGCCACGCCAACCGGTGCTTTGCCGTGCAGCGACTGCTCATCGATGCAACCCTCGCCGGTCACCAGCAACCCGCTCGCCGGAATCGTGTCATCAAACCGGGTGATGTTCAGGAAATAATCAATACCCGGCACAAGCACTGCCCCCAAAAACGCATACAGCCCGGCAGCCGCCCCTCCCGCCGTGCCTCCTCCTGTTACCGCCGACATATCTTTCCCGGTCTGCAGCAGCGCGATGCCGGACAATCTTGCCAGTGCCGCTTCCAGGAGTGGTAGCTGCCTGGCCGTGGCCCCTTTTTGCGGCCCGAAAACAGCTGCCGCCCCGTGCAGCCCCAGTAACCCGTTGTCCACATCGCATAAAATATCTATTGCGCAATCACGCAGCCGTGGATCAAGACCCGATAAATCAGCACCCACAGCACTGCCCAGCCCGTCAGCACCGGCTTCTACCGCTGCCCCCGCAGCATCCCTGAATACCACACCGACCGCTTCCAGTATCGATCGGCCCCCGTCAACAGTGGCCGAGCCACCCATACCCAGGATGACCTTTTTCACCCCGCGGTCAAGCGCAGCAGTGATCATCTCGCCGGTACCCCACGCACCGGCCGTCAGCGGGTTGAGTTCACGCGGTTGAAGCAGGCGCAACCCAGCCGCATCAGCCATTTCAATAACCGCGGTACGCCCGCCGTCGATGAGCCCAAAGCGGCTGGTTATTTTTCTGCCCAGCGGGTCAGACACGACCACGGGAACAAGCTCCCCCTGCAGGTGACTGGTGATGAGCCCGGCCGTGCCATCCCCGCCATCCCCGACCGGGAAGGCCGTACAGGTGCAGGTGAGGCGACTGGCCTGAAAACCCCGGCTGATGGCCGTGGCTGCTGCGGTTGCATCAAGGCTGTTCTTAAAGGCATTCGGGGCAACCAGGATGTGCATATCAGCAAAATAAATTAGTTCACAACATTAACGGGGTGACCGGCTAAAAACGACCGGATATTACCAGCCGTCACCGACAGGATTCTTTGCCTGGCCTCCCGGCTGATCCAGGCATTGTGCGGCGTCACCAGGCACTTCCGTGCGGCCAGCAGCGGGTTGGGCCGGCGCGGCGGCTCCTCTGATAAAACATCCAGCGCTGCGGCGGCTATTACCCCCGCGTTCAGCGCATCGGCCAGGTCAGGTTCATTGATCAGGCCGCCCCTGGCTGTGTTGACCAGGATAGCCCGCGGCTTCATGGTAGCAAGCAGCGCACGATTCACAAAAGCCGTGTTCGTTACCGTTAGCGGACAGTGCAGGGAAACAACATCGCTACCGGCGAATACCGTCGCCAGGTCCGCAGCTTCACCGCTGCTTCCCGGTACCAGCCGGGGTGAGCAGCAAAGAATTTTCATCCCAAGCGCCCGGCCGATAGCCGCTACCCTGCTGCCGATATGGCCATAGCCGACAATTCCCAGGGTCTTGCCTTCCAGTTCCATTACCGGCGCCACCGTATAACACCAGTCGGCCGACCGGCCCCAGTCCCCGGCTTCCACGGACGCTGCATTCTTGCCGGTGTGATTGGTAAGCTCCAGCAGCAGGGCAAATACATGCTGCGCCACGGAGGCCGTGCCGTATCCGGGAACATTGCAAACGGTAACGTTCGCTGACCGGGCCGCGATAGTATCAATCACATTGTAACCGGTAGCCAGTACACTTACCAGCTTTAACGCGGGCAACTCCCGCAATGCAGCGGCATCCAGCGGTGTCTTATTACTTACAATAATATCCGCCTCCCTGCAACGCGCAGCCACTGATTCCGGGGAGCTCCGGTCATACAGCACCAGTTCGCCCAATTCCCTCAAAGGTGCCCAGTCCAAATCTCCCGGGTTCACCGCAAAAGCATCTGTGACAATAATATTCATGACGTAGTGTATAATGCATGAAGGCAAACCGGCTCCCCTGCTGCCGGGCGGCGCCCCGGGTTCATACGGCTGGTTAATTTCCTGTCGTGAACCGGCCGCCTCTTTTTCTCACGGCATGCAGCACACCCACTACCAACGCGATGACCGCCACTGCCATCATTACGATCAGCAAGTATTGCTTGCCGGTAGTAAGCGACACAGTTGATGCGGGCAGTGCCAGGGCAGGGATGCTGTACTGCGGCACCATCCATGTAAACACATAAGCCTGCAGCACCGCAAAAACGCAGGTGATAAGCAACAGGATAAAACTGTGGCGGACAGTAAAGGCAAACAGCCGCGATTCCTGGCCGGTCAGTCCTACCGCCGCCACGCCGACTGCAATGGATTGCGGTGAAATCATTTTTGCCGTGACACCCCCGCTGGCATTCGCGGCAACGGTGATCAGCGGATCAACGCCAATATGCTGCGCCGTCGTCAGCTGCAGCTTTCCAAACAGCGCATTGGACGACGTATCCGAGCCGGTCAAAAATACCCCCAGCCAACCCAGCACCGGCGAAAAAAATGGAAACCACGCACCGGTGGCCGCCAGCGCCAGCGCCATGGTACTGGATATCCCGGAATTATTAGCCACAAACGCAAATGCCACCACGGCGGCAATAGTAATCACCGGAGCTTTTAACTGTTGCAGGGTAAGTTTAACGGCAATCACTGCTTTTCGGAGGCTGATTCCCGTTAGTGGTATAGACAATAAGCCGGCCAGCAGTATCGCGGAACCGGCGTTCGACAGGTAATTAAAGGTAAACGGTTTGATCAGCAACGCGCTGCCATCGGGCCGTACTATGCTGTGGGCCAGGCCCGGGACGTAGAATTTCACCTGGCCGATTGAATTGAGGTAGTCCTTTACCGGCTGCAATCCCCAGCCAACCACCATAACGGTCATGATCAGGTACGGCAGCCAGGCCCGCGCAATCGCTGCATTTGAATGCTGTTCTTCTTCACTGGCCGATACCGCCGTCTCCTCCGGAAACCGCCACGACTGGCGCGGCTTCCAATACCTCAGCAGCACCATCAGCGATATGATGGACACCAGGCCCGAAATCACATCCGGCAACATCGGGCTCAGGTAATTGGCCGTTATAAATTGTGTTAGCGCAAATGAAATCCCGGCCACCAGGATCGCCGGCATCACCTCCATCGTCTTACGCCACCCGCACATCAGGCATACCAAATAAAAAGGAAGGATAAGCGAAATAAAGGGTAGCGTGCGGCCAATCATTTGCGATAAGGCCATTTCCGGGAGACCGGACACCTGCGCCGCCACCGTTACAGGAATACCAATAGAGCCAAACGCGACCGGCGCCGTATTCGCAATCAGGCAGATGCCCGCGGCGTAGAGCGGGTTAAAGCCCAGCCCCGCCAGCATGGCCGCCGTAATGGCCACCGGGGAACCAAATCCCGCAGCGCCTTCAAGGAACGCACCGAAAGAAAAGGCTATCAGCAAAGCCTGTAGCCGGCGATCGTCGGTGATCCTCGCCATGAACTGCCTGATGATCTGAAACTGACCGCCGGCCACCGTGATATTGTATAGGAATATGGCCCCGACAATGATCCAGCAAATGGTAAACACGCCGTATAAAGCGCCATCTGCAGCCGATAACAGGGAAAGTGACAGCGGCATGCCATAAACAAAAATCGCTATGGCCAGTACCAGTACAACTATCCAAAGACTCGCCACCCATCCTTTCATTTTTTGTACAAGCAACGCCCAGAAAATAAAGAAAACCGGCACAGCTGCCACCAGGGCAGACCACCCGATATGATGAAAAGGATCAAAAACCTGCTTCCACGGCATGTTCCGGTAAATGGGTGAGTGAAATGGCCATTTCAAACTACAGCAGTTTCCTGCCGCGCATCATACACGGTTATTTTGCCGTTCTTACTTTAACCACCACCTTTTTCAATGGTCCGGGACGGTTTACCTCGATATTTCCACAGTGTGCATCCTCGTCCGGGAACATGATAAACAGGGTCGATGCATCGGCACGGTAATATTTTCCGTTCGGGCTGGTATAAAACCCGATGTCTTTGGCAGCGTCATACGGTTTCTTTACCGTGGTTGAGCTGTATGGTGCAATGCCCATCATTTCCTCGCCGGATACCACGCAGTGGATATCCGCGTAATCGCGGTGGACTTCAAACAATACACTGTCTTTGCTTTTTGTAGTGGTTTCCGCAACGGTCACGTAAACATCGTCTTTCCCGTAAACAGTATAACGGCCTGGCGTAAGTGCTTTTAAGTTGGTCCGCTTCAGGTAGGCAAAGGCAGTATCCCACCACGCCTTATGGGCCGCATATTGGCGGGCCAGCTCAGCTTTGTTGATCGTGGGAGACGGCTTTCGCCCTAACTCTTTTAAGCCCGGATAGGTTTTATACCAGCGGTCGATACCCGACGGGTCTTGCGCGGCGGTAGAAAAGTGAATGCAGGCCAATAAGCCTAATGCGAAAAGGAAGGGCACAAATTTGTTCATACGGTGGTGTTTTAAAAATGGATTAGCGCCTTAAATATAGGCATCCTGCCGAAACCCGGCGCCAGAATCACATTAAAACACATCAAAATACCAGCGCGTGGTGACCCCTGATGAAGTCAGAACTGCGTTACCCGTACCCAGTCCACATACATATGCGCAGATTTTTCCTTTACTTTTTTAAACGCGTCGCCGGTAAGGCCATAGTAAGGTTTGCGGGTATTATTAATTTTTTCCGGGTATGCACCGCCCAGGGCATAATTGAGGATCAAAAATTTCGGGGTGTCAAAAGACCACTTGCCGTAATGCTGGGTCATCGATTTGGTAACCCTGAAAACCAGTTTGCCATCGTAACTGAACAGCAGGCTGTCCGGCGTCCAGTCGACCGCATATACATGCCAGTGAGTAACGTCATCGTGGGCGGGGAAGTACAACCGGTTTACAAAAGGTGTTTCGCCACTGTAACCCTGCCCGTGCACGGCAGCACTGGCCCAATCCTTTTCCCCGATGAACTCCATAATGTCAATCTCACCGGTGTTGGGCCATTCGCCATTCCCCAGCAGCCACCAGGCCGGCCACAGACCGGAAGCCGCATCCATCCTGATCCTGGCCTCGGCTCTTCCGTAGGTAAAATCGAACTTACCCCGGGTAGTCAGGCGGCCAGAGACAAAATCAAAATGCTGCCCATCGGCCGTTACATATCCGGGTGCGTACGCAGGCCGCAACACCAGGGCGCCTCCCTGCTGGTAAAACACCGCCGCAGAATCTACGTAAGCCTGCAACTCGTCGTTCACATGCAGGCCGGTAACCACTGGGCCCCACTTTGCGCGGTTCAATCCGGGGCCGTTGAAATCATCGTAAAAGATCACCTTCCCGGTTTTCCCGGCAGGCATCTTCACCTGCTTTCCGGGCTGTGCGGTCAATCGTGTATCAGCCGTTAAAAGCACCAGTAGTATCCAGCCAAAACGCATAGTTAAAAATTTAAATCGGATGGTCAGCAGGGATTTTCCTGCTGGCCAGTTAACAGAACGGCCCATATAACGGCCAGGAATAGTTGCCCGGCGATATACCTCCGGGCAGCATCGTTGTGTCGCACCCGTGTACCGCTGTACAAGAGGCAGCCGGGGCAGTTAGTTACTGGTATACCCGAACATAATCCACTTCCATCTGGGCCTGGGTGAACGCAGGGTCTACCGACCCGCCGAAATTACCCCCCAGCGCCATATTCAGGATAAGGAAAAAATTCTTGTTAAAGGGCATGCTGCTGGTATTGGTCGTAGAAAAAAACACGACGCCATCAACAGAAAACCGCAGTACCGAAGAGGTCCACTCCAGCCCGTACACATGAAAATCAGTGGTAGCCGTACCAATTGTGGTATTGCCTCCTACCCCGTTTGCCCCGGAGTGATTCGGGTAATGGATGGTACCAAAGATCTTGTTGAGCTGGTTGGCTACATGCTCCATGATGTCAATCTCACCGCAGGCAGGCCAGGGATTGCTGTCAATATTACTGCCCAGCATCCAGATTGCGGGCCAGGTACCTTTGTCGGCGGGCAGTTTGGCCCGCACCAGTACTTTTCCGAACGCAAAGGAAAATTTGTCTTTCGTGAGTATACGGGCGGAGGTATAGGCGTTGCCGCCGTAGGTTTCTTTTTTCGCAATTATTTTAAGCGTGCCATTGGAAATGATGACGTTGTCGGGCCTGGACGTGTAATATTCCAACTCATTGTTGCCCCATCCGCCGCCGCCGGTATCGTAGCCCCATTTTGATGACGGAGGCGCACCATCTGTATTGAACTCTTCAGACCATACCAGCGACAATTTTACGCCGACATCCACCTGGGCTGATTTTGCAAGCGTTTGGCCTCCTGCACTCTTGGCCACCACGTTTACGGTATAAGTTCCGGTGGAGGGATACTTATAACTCAGGATACCGGACGGTACGGTTTTATAATCGCCGTTCCCTAGATCAAACTCGTAGCTCACAGCATTGGTAGCCGCCGCCGTAAAATTGACGGTGCCCGTGCTGTCAGCCGCCACCACTACCGACAGCGTCAGGTTAGTCGGTGCTGTCGCCGCGGGCGTACTGCTGCTTTTACTGCAGGAACCCAGAATAACACTTACCATTGCAAATGCCAGGATGATTCTTTTCATGTAATTCACTTTTAAAATCTGGTACCAGGAATTTCCATCCGCACCAATATTCCCTAAAGATAACTGGGTTGTCGATATTGTAAGCATTTCAGGATTATTTGCGCCTGTCCCGTGTTAACGATACCATTCCCCGGCACCAGGAACTGTATCCGGGCAGCTTCAATACCGATGCAGTCCTCTGCACTGATCAGCCTATAATAGCCGCCAGCTGCACCAATGATAAACGTGGCGATTTTGTTATCTACGTTCATAATGACATTTGCGTTTGCATCTTTGGAAAACGTCATCTGGTCATCACAAAAACAAGCCCACCTCGAGTTGGGAGATGCAGCGTGATAACCTGGACTGAAACGGTCTGCCGGCCCAACTCCTAAATGACCCGGTACGTCGCTGGCACAGATCCAAACTTTGGCCCTTCCCTCCGTCAGATCTGCCACAATAAAACGCGGCATGGGGATTTCCTGCTGATTTTTCAAAGAACAGTTTCCAGCGCTAAAGCCCCCAGCCTGAAACGCTTTAAATAATTGCGTATGAACCTTTCCAGCAAAGAAGCCGCCCACCGCATGACTATTTCCGTATGCGGCGTGGATATCAGCCGCTACGGCCTCACCAGGAAACTGCAGCTTGTCACTGAAACAAACCTGTTCCGGTTCCTGTTTGATCTTGAAAATGAAAAGAGCAAAGACCGGACTGGGCAATCCTCCTGACGAGCCGGTTGGTATCGTTTCTATTTTCTACATTAGTGGCATGATTACGCTGCACCGCGTCGCGGGAACCGATCCTGTTTTTCTTCAACTTACCACCTTACTTGACCAGGACCTGGCTTTGCGCGACGGACCCGATCACGCATTTTATGCGCCGTTCAACGCTACCGCTGCTATCCGCCATGCCGTCGTGGCGAATGCTGACGGCGGCCCTGCCGGCTGTGGTGCATTTAAGCCCTATGACGACCATACAGCAGAGATCAAACGCATGTACGTACTTCCGGATCAGCGAGGCAAGGGAATTGCCGCAATAGTTTTAAAGGAACTGGAGAACTGGTGCAGGGAACTGGGCTATACTGCGTGCCAGCTGGAAACCGGGAAGAACCAGCCAGAGGCCATCCGCTTATATCAAAAGACCAGCTACCGGCAAATCGACTGCTACGGTCAGTATAAAAATATCGCCAACAGTATCTGCTTTGCAAAATCGCTGGCACTGCAGTAATTATTCATAAGCGGTTTTGGCCAAAGTATTTTTTCCTTTATCCATTAAACCAGTACTTTTAAAGGCCCGTTCATTTCATCCTGATACATGCTATATGAAGAAACAAGTCCTGCTTTACGTCCTTTCGCTTGCTCTGTTGTTGAATTGCGATGCCCAGCTGTCTAACAGTAATGCCGCGCCCCGGGCTCAGGTCGCCAATGGCATCCTGGAAGGACTCAGCGAGTCCGGCATCGCCACGTTCAAGGGGATCCCGTTCGGTGCCCCGCCAGTCGGCGAGCTGCGCTGGAAAGAGCCGCAACCGGTGAAAAACTGGACCGGTGTCCGTAAAGCGGATAAGTTTGGTCCGCGGGCCATGCAGCTGCCCATCTTCGGAGATATGAATTTCCGGTCAGATGGCGTAAGTGAGGATTGCCTGTATCTTAATGTTTGGACGCCGGCCAGGCAGGCTAATGAAAAACTGCCGGTGCTGGTATATTTTTATGGGGGCGGTTTCATCGCCGGCGACGGCTCAGAACCGCGTTACGACGGCGAAAGCCTATCCCGCCGGGGCATCGTTTCGGTAACCGTCAACTATCGCCTGGGTGTATTCGGATTCATGGCACACCCGGAACTCAGTAAAGAATCGCCCCATCACGCATCAGGCAATTACGGCCTGCTTGACCAGAGTGCCGCCATCAAATGGGTAAAACAAAATATAGCGGCCTTTGGTGGCGACCCGAATAAGATTACGATCGCCGGAGAGTCAGCGGGTTCATTTTCAGTCAGTGCCCAGATGGCCTCCCCCCTAAGCAGGGATTTGATCGCAGGCGCCATCGGAGAAAGTGGTTCACTGCTGGCAAAAGGCGGTACCGTTCCGCTCAGCAAAGGCGAAGAACAGGGAGAAGCATTTGCCAAATCTTTGGGTGCCGGCTCACTGGCAGCACTGCGCGCTATGACGGCCCAGGATCTGCTGAATGCCACTTCAAAACCAGGCAACGGCCGTTTCCCCGTGACCGTCGATGGCTATTTCTTTCCTGAATCACCGTCAAAAATATATGCAGCCGGAAAAGAAGCCCATGTGCCCCTGCTGGTAGGCTGGAATTCTATGGAAGGTGGCGGACCTGGATCAATAACGGGAAATAACCCCACTAAAGACAATTATTCGGCAGCCGTGCAAAAGCTCTATGGTAAAGATGCGGAGGAAGCGTTGAAGGTTTATGCGGCGGCCTCCGACGCGGACGTAGAGCAGGTGGCTACAGACATGGCAGGTGATCGCTTCATCGGCTATAGTACCTGGAAATGGTTTGATATGCAGACAAAAACAGGTCAGCGACCCGTATTCCGCTACCTGTATGAAAGACCAAGGCCTGCCATGCGCGCGGAGATGGGCAACGCAACCGCCGGGCTTGCGGGTGGTATCATCAGGAACAATGACAGCACTGTAAAAAAGGCTCCACCGGCAAGAGGCGCGGTTCACTCCGCAGAAATAGAATATGCCCTGGGCAACCTGCCGACCAACAGGGTGTACGACTGGCAGCCGGAAGACTACATGGTGTCTCAAATCATGCAACTATTTTTCGCCAACTTTATAAAAACAGGCAACCCCAACGGACCCGGGGTTCCCAACTGGCCCGCTGCAACCGCCGGCAAACCATCCCCGGTTATGCAAATCAATGCCAGCTCAGGGACAGTCATAGAAACAACAAGACCACGTTACGAATTCATGGACAAGGTGAATAACCAGTAAAACGAAGGAGCCATATCTGCAGTGTCTTAGCAATGTTGGCTTACAGACCGGAATAGTAATCATAGCCTTCTTCTGCCCAGTAGTCGGGCGGACGGCTGTCGCTAAAATTTATGGTGGCAATCTGCTTGATATTTTTGATACCGTATTTAACGGGTATGATCAACCGCAGAGGCTGGCCATGGTCGGGGGGCAGTAGCTGGTTATTGACTTCATACGCCAGGATCGTCTGCGGATGCATGGCGCCAGGCATTTCGATACCCACATAATAACCCCGGCTCGCTGTCGCCATCCCCACATATTTCATCGCAGTTTCTGCTTCCAGGCCATAATGCCGGACGAAGTCGCTGAAACGGACGCCACCCCACCACGAAATCTGGTCCCACCCCTCGACACATTTAAAATCGAATACTATCTCCGTCTTCGGAAGTGACCGCAACTCATCCAGCGAAATATGCAGCGATGACCCGTCTTTCTTTTTCACCTCCAGCCGGTAAGCAGCGCGATTCAGCGCGGCATTGGTCATGCCGATATGACTGTTGACCCGCACATTCCTGGCCGCTTTCGAAGTGGGATAGGTAGGCACCAGGTGATTGTTGCTAAAGGTATTCCGTAAAATCAATTCGTTTTGGTTAAGCGCTTTTCGCAAGGGCCGCCTTGCGCCGGCAGTTACACCCGCCACTTCATCGGGGGATTTATATAACCAGCGCCAGGCCATATATCCGAGCGCATTGAGCCCCAGAAATCCCGTGAATGCAATGAAGTTCCTGCGCCGCAAATTTTTCGTGGTCACCAGCGTAGTCGCATCGCTCAGTTTAAACGGGTTCTTCATCTGTCGTGATTTCTATAGGTTCAACCGGTTTATACGGGACGGTTTCATACCCTGATACTACTGACCTGAAATTATTCCAGCCTGCCAGTATTACCTGGATGATGTGGATGAGAAAGAACAGCACGTACCCAATCGTCAGTATAAAATGGATAACCCGCGCGGTGTGGTATCCCCCGAACAGCGTGGTGATCCAGGCAAACTGTACCGGTTTATAGATCGCCAGCCCGGTCAGCAATGAGCCCATACCCATTACCAGGATACTGGTGTAGGCGATACGTTGGGCAGCATTGTATTTATCCTGGGGCGGCAGCATCTTACTGATATGCAAATCATGCAGCAGCACCTGCCAGGCCTCACGAAATGAATGGCGATTGGGAAGCAACTGCCGCCATTCGCCGGATATAGCGGTATAGCCAACATACAATATACCATTGATGAGAAAAAACCACATGAAAAAGAAATGGAAAGCCATGCCCTCCGCAAGGCGTTGGGGAATGTTCAGCGCCGTATAAAACCCTTTTGGAAAAAACCGGAAAAAAGTATGGCCGGCAACGGTAATTGAATATTCGTCGTCAGCCCAGTAGATCAGCAGCCCGCTCCAAATCATGAGGGTCAGCACCGGAAAATTAATCCAGTGTGTCCACCGAATCGCCAGGGGATGCTTTTCTTTTATCGCTTTCATTTCCATATACAGCAATTGTACCCGGCTAATATATAACGATTTTCCCGCTTCACCTTTTTCGGTTCAGCAAGGAAGTATAAAGATCGGGCAGCACTTTCACAGGTCCGGTCGGCCAGCCGACAATCCCCGCGAAAACGCAATACCTAAAAAAGAAAGCCTCCCGGGAACGGGAGGCCTTCGCTAAGAAACAAAACAAAGGACTATTTTTTAAAGTCGTTGATCCCATAATAGTACACTTCCCTGCTGCCGGGATAAATACCCTGGATTTGAAAATTGCCTGACTGGCTGGCAAAAGCCGACTTCAGTTCATCCACGTTGCGCACCGGCTGATCACCCACCTTAGTGATGATAAAACCGGCTTTCATATTTGTCTGGCTGCTGAAGATGCCTTCATGTATCGCAGCAACCTGCACACCTCCGTCGATGCCCAGCTGATCGGCATCCCCTTTATCGAGCGTCGAAAAATCTGCCCCAAGCGAAGAGGAAGAAACATTGGGCTGACCTGCCACCGCGCCCATCTTACTTTGCAGCGTGGCCGTGGTAGTTTGTTCAGTACCATTTCTCAGGAAAGTTATTTCCACTTTGTCACCGGGTTTTTCGCGACCCACCTGTTCTGACAACTGGGAACTGGTTGCCACTGTGGCACCATTAATCTTGGTGATCGCATCCCCTTTGTGCAGGCCGGCTTCTGCAGCCGCACTGTTGGGACTCACATCGGCAATCCAAACGCCATTTACATCATCATTGATCCCGAGTTCTTTTTTCCTCGCGGGATCCAGGCCTTCGGGCGCCATGCTGATGCCCAGGTAGGCCCGCTGCACGGTACCATATTTTTTGATATCGCTGATTACCTTTTTCACCAGGTTGGAGGGAATGGAATAAGCGTATCCTGCATAAGAACCGGTCGGTGAGGCTATCGCTGCATTGATGCCGATGAGTTCGCCATTGGTATTGATCAACGCACCGCCGCTGCTGCCCGGGTTAACTGCGGCATCTGTTTGTATGAATGACTCGATGGGGGCAGCTGCTTTGTTATTGATACCGATGTTCCTTGACTTGGCACTGATAATCCCCTCGGTTACGGTCACATCCAGGTTCAGCGGGTAACCAATGGCCAGCACCCACTGACCCAGCCGGGCATCATCTGAATTGCCCATTGCAATTACCGGGAGGTTTTCTCCGTCAATTTTAATCAGCGCGAGGTCCGTATTGGGATCAGTTCCAACTACTTTGGCTTTGTAGTCTTTGCGGTTATTCAGCGTTACCACGATGTCGGTGGCGTGATCTACTACGTGGTTGTTGGTTACGATGTATCCGTCTGAACTAACAATTACGCCCGAACCGGATGCGCGCTGATCCTGTGACTGTGGCTGGGCACCGTTGTCACCGAAAAACCGGCGAAACATATCGTTCTGATCGCCGCCCATTCCCTGCTCCCCGGAGGTTTCCCGGATACGGGTAATCGTCTTGATGTGCACAACGGAGGGCACGGCCGCCGTGGCGGCTTTTTCAAAATCCACCGGCGTCATGGAAATATTGCCACCCGTATAGGAGGTACGGGTAACGCCGGCTATCCGATCACTTTGGTTGAAAATGCTGGTATCGCCGGGGTGAGCGTTGTGCGCGAACAACGCAGCGCTTCCGACAACAAGACTGGCAGTAACGGCCAGCGCGGTTAATCTTAATGTCTTTGTCATGTTTTATTTTTTTAGAATATAAATGTTGGATCCAATGCTGAAAAATTTCTGAATTTCAGGCAGTCGAGGGTGTTAAGAATTTGCTGGAGCAGCGCCCCGGCAATCCTTTAACCTCCTCTTCACAAAGCTTTAAGATAACCTTAGCAGGTGTGGCCTTTTGCGGCTCGGTCAGGGGAAGCTAATCCGAAAACTATGGAGGGAATCGTGGTAGGCGTAATGAATTTCGAAATGATTCAGCCGGCAGATTTTCTGCACGATCTCGAGGCCGAGGCCGATACTGGATGCATCGCCGCTCTCCTTCTGGAAACGCCGGAACAGCTTGTCCTTTTCCAGCGGCATTTCCCTGCCGGTGTTCTGAATCTCCACATTATGTTCGGACACGGTTACAAGAATACGGCCGCCAGGGTGGTTATGACGGATAGCGTTGGAGAGCAGGTTGCCCAGCAGGATCTCCAGCAGGGTCTTGTTCATATAAATGAGCAGATCTTCTGCGCGGTTAATGGTTACCGTTATTGCCTCCCTTTCTACCTGGAATGCATACTGCTCCAGCAGCTTGTCGAGCATCTGGCTGACCGAAAGCGTTTCTTTTTCGAGAAACTGGTTATTTTCTATCCGCGTGAGCAGGATGAGTATCTTATTCAGCCGGCTCATGCGTTTACTGGCTGTCGCCAGATCCGTAATCAGCTGTGTCTGTTCTTCATTCAGGGGACGGGTCTGCATCAGCAATTCAAGCTTCGACTGGAAAACAGCCAGCGGACTCTGCATCTCGTGAGATGCATTTTCTGCAAATTCTTTTTGGGCGTTGAAGGCCTGCCGGTCGCGCTGGGTCAGACCTGCGATGGCCTGGTTAAGGTCATTGAATTCCTTAACAGGTGCTACAGGAAGGGTTAATAAATCCGGCTGATCCACCCGGTACCCGCCAAGGCGTTCCAGCGTGAGATAAAAAGGCCGCCATATTTTACGGCTCAGCGTGTTATTGATCAGCAGCAGGCCTGCCAGTAACACAAATAAAAGTCCGGACAATACCCACACAATCCTTTTAATGAGCGCCATTTTATCAGCCATCGAGGTGTTGATCTCGAGGCTGTACCACACCTGGTTGATCACAAAATGAGAAGAGAAAGCTCTTCCGGGCACCCGCTCCCCCGGCTGCGTACCTGTAACCGCTATGCTATAGAGGGAGTCTTCGCCCGAGGCAGCAGGAATGCGGCGGTAAATGATACTGTAATCCGAATAATCCATCGTTCCATTTTCTCTCCCGGCCGCGGCATCGAGCAGCCGTGGCATGATGCGGGTTTTAACCGAGCGGAGCTTCTCATCGGCATTGCTGACCACCACGGAACGCAGCGCGATATAAAATAAGGGAACGGCTGCTCCAAAGAGAAGGGCAGCAAAAATAAAGTAATAAACGATAGTTTTTTTAAGCAGCTTCATGGCAATTCGAACTTATAACCCATCCCATAAATAGCTTTGATGTAATCCTGTGCGCCGGCTGCAGAGAGCTTACGCTTCAGGTTTTTTACATGCGCATATAAAAAGTCGAAGTTATTGAAGATTTCTGCCTCTTCACCGGATATGTGTTCGGCAATGGCGTTCTTTGAAATTACCTTGTTTTTGTTACTGGCAAGATAAAGCAGCAGGTCATATTCAGTGCGGGTGAGATCGACGGGTTGCCGGTTTACCGTCACAATTTTCGCACGGGTATCGAAGATGAATTCGTTAAGGGCAAAGGTGCTGCTGCCATCAAATTTACGGCGCCTTATAACGGCGGCAATACGTGCACTGAGTTCAGGAAGGTGGAAAGGTTTTGGGAGGTAGTCATCGGCACCAAGGTTGAGGCCGTTTATCCGGTCGTCGATAGAATCCTTTGCAGAAATGATAATTACGCCGTCAGTCTTACTGTTTTTTTTGAGTTCGCCTAAGACCTGCAGGCCATTGCCGCCGGGGAGAGAAATATCAAGCAGGATGCAATCGTACCTGTAGTGTTCCGTTTTCTCCATGGCTGTATTAAAACTATCTGCCGTTTCACAGAGATAGTTTTCCGCCTCCAGGTAGGTAGTGATGCTCCTGCTTAACTCCGGTTCATCTTCTATAATCAGGATTTTCATCGGCAATAAATTGAGCGCAGCCGGAAATAGCGGTCGAACGGAAAAGCAGCCGGGCAGCCTATTCTCAACGGCGCTTACTGCGGACTTCCAACCGTTCCTTTTTATTTTTTTCTTCGAGCGCAAGGTTATATTTCACCACATCCCAGTATTCCTTTCCGTACGCTACGAGTATTTCCTCCCCCGGCAAAATATTACGGGTAGCTTTTATAAAAACCTGCCTGGCGCTCATGGAATACTCGGCATTATTGGTAATGCCTTTCACTTTTGTCATGCCATTCGCGTCATTGGCGTAGCGACCCAGGGCTTCTGAATCACCCATGGCATCTATGACATGATTCCTGTTCACGTAGTACACATAGGGATTGAAAAGTTCGCTGTCCTTGATCTTCTTCCAGGTGGTAATAAGTCCTTTATATTCCACCACCAGTTCCCCGCGGCTGATGGGCTGCCGCGTAAATAGCCCTTTTCCCGCGCCGGGTAAAGTAGATTTTTTGATAACAAGTCTGGAGGGGTCGATTCGATTGTGCGGGGGTAACTTCATATTATATGAACATAATCAATAGTTTGAATATATCCATTTCCGGGCCGGATTTTCCGGTCTTATCCCGCTGGAAGGAGTAGCCGTATGGCTTTAAACCGGTATCTATGCCAGGCCGGGACTATTCCCGATCAAGTCAAGCGCCTGGTGAAGAGACATTCGCGCAGCTGCGATATTGGCGCGGATATCTTCACCGGCAACGCGATGTTGCAGCAGTTCCAGCTGGTTGAGGATGCGGTCCACAAATCGGGCAATAACCTGCCCACCCACCTTGGCTCTTTGCATACCGCGAATTGCCGCATGAATGAATCGCCTAACTTCCCCGGCGGATTTGGCATAGACGATTTTGATGACGAGTTTCGCACGGAACTTATCAAGTGAAGTGGACATAGGTTGTAAATATTAAAAGGTTAGTACCGTTATGAATGTACCATTTTTTCTACTCATCGGCGCAGCCAAAAAATGGGTGAAGGCACACAAAGACTGCCGCCCTGGTATCAAAGATAACACGGGCTCATTACCTTCTCATTAGACCCGCATTAGAAAGGGGTTAGAATCAAATTCAGAAGGCCTCTCCAATAGTAAAATAATATCCGGAGGAATGCTGACCAAAAGCTGCGTCCAGCCTGATGTTGACTTTATCTTTTTTGTTCAGCAGGTAACGCAGGCCTGCCCCGCCGGAAGTCCGGAAACTCCTCCAAACCGCAGACAGGTGATCGGCCACGCCGCCTCCATTGGCAAATACCACGGCCCCGAAACGCCACCAGATTGGAAACCGGTATTCCACGCCGGTCACGAGCATATCTTTATCCCGGTATCTCCCTTCATAATATCCCCGCATTTTTTTGTTTCCACCGAGCAGTGCGAGTTGGTTAAAAGGAGCATTACCACTTACCGCGTCAAAAAAAATGTTCGCTGCCAGCACGGTTTTTTTTGTGACGGCAAAATAATGGCTGAGGTCTGCGGAATAACGCGAGTACTCAAAATCACTTCCCAGGCTGCGATCGTACCGCTGCACTGCGGCTTCACCGAACCAGCCGTGTGAAGGAGAAAAAAGATTGTCGCGGGAATCTATGTTAACTACCGGTCCCATCCCGGAGGTAATGCCTCCGCGGGCTCCGGTGATAGTGGGATCGGTCGCCAGCTCTTTGCCGGGTTCTGTTTGCACAATATTAAAATTTTCATACCAGTAACGGATGCCGGCATAAACGAATGGAGTGACGCGGATCAGCCCGTTTACCCGCACCCTCGGGTAGTTTACCTTGTACAGTTCCTTGTAATCCACCGGCTGTGTGTTCCCAATCCCATAGAAGAAATAGGAATACTTATAATACCCGAGTTCGCCGTAAGCAGTAAAGAGATCTTTTGCCAGGTAAATCCTGAACGGCACATAAAACAGCAGCTGCTGGTTGGTGGTATAGGCTACGCCAAGTTGCACTTGTGAGGGGTATCGTTGACGATAATGAGGGTTGGCGAAGGTGATGATACCCAGCCCGCCGAAAGCAAGTTTTGTTTCAGGGGTGTAATAGACCACAGGCAGCCCGGAAAAGTGTACCCGGGAAATCTCAGCAGTGTCGTGCTGTTGGGAATAGGCACCAGGCGACATAAACAATACCAGGATAATGCAGGCGAAGACGCTTGCGGCAGGCGTAGCTTTCATAAAGTAACACTCAGTTTCCGGAGACAGGTAACAAAAATATCGGTCAGTACCCGGTCAGCTTTTCCGGCGACAGCAATAATTTCGCTGATATCTACAGGCTGCAGGTTGTCGGGATCGCACTCGTCGGTGATTACGCTGACAGCCGCACAATCGATGCCCAGGTGATTGGCGACGATTACCTCCGGAACGGTGCTCATGCCTACCAGGTCAGCTCCGGCTGCGCGGAGGTAGCGATATTCCGCCCGCGTTTCCAGGTTGGGCCCCATAACGGCAACATATACTCCTTTTTTCAGTTTTGCCCCGTTTTCTGCCGCCGCAATAGCCAGGGCGCTGCCCAGAACATCGCAATAAGGCCGGCTCATATCCACGAAGCGGTTGCCAAATGCCGGATCATTTAATCCCCTGAGCGGGTTATCGGGCAGCAGGTTGATATGATCATCCAGCAGAACCAGGTCTCCTTTCTGATAGGCCGGATTCATCCCCCCCGCGGCATTGCTCAACAGCAGGTGCCGGATACCCAGCGCATGCATCACCCTGACCGGGAACGTGATTTGCTGCATGCTGTAGCCCTCGTAATAATGGAACCGCCCGTGCATGGCAATAACGCGCGTATTGCCCACTGTTCCGAAAAGCAATTCTCCCTTATGAAATTCAACCGTAGCCACCGGAAAGCCGGGTATGTCTGCGTACGGCACGGCCTGCTCAATGGTCATTTCAGCAATAAAAGCCCCCAGCCCGGTGCCCAGTACAATGCCCGCCTGTGCACCCGTAAATCCTTTTGCCCGTAAAAAAGCCGCCGTATCGCTGACCTGTTGTAATAAATTTTCCATGTATTTCTTTAACCGGCTATCTGTTACCGGCAGCCTAAAATAAAATTAGTGAAAAGCGGGTAGCGGGCTGTAAAAAATGTACACCTTTGCCGGCACATCCATTGGTGACCGCAAATGTGCAGCCGGGATTTTATAATGTTCCGGATTTTATGAACTCAATCAACCTGTTTACTATTGAAATCGGCTATCCTCATATTTGTCAGACCGCCGGAACCCGGCAAAGTTAAGACCCGGCTCGCTGCCGTCATCGGAGCCGAAAAGGCGCTGCAGGTCTATATTTTCCTTTTAAAGCATACTGCTGGCCTGGTCAGCAGCCTCGGCATACAGCTGTTCGTTTTTTATGCAGGTGATGTAGTGGCGCATGATATGTTCACCGGCCCGCAGGTCACCAAACTGCAGCAGGGAGAAGGCGACCTGGGTGAGCGCATGGACGCAGCCTTTACGGAAGTTTTTTCGCGCGGCTTTGGGCAGGCGGTCATCATTGGAAGCGATTGCTATGAATTAACTTCGGATATTATATTGGAAGGCCTGTCGCTGCTGCAGCAGACCGACCTCGTGATTGGGCCCGCACGCGATGGGGGGTATTACCTGCTGGGCATGAACCAGCCGCTGAAAAGCGTTTTTGACGCCATCGCCTGGAGCAGCCAGACGGTGTTCCGGGATACCATGGCGCGTGCCGCACGGGAGGACTGTTCGGTGTCACTGCTGCAGGTACTTACTGACGTGGATCAGGCAGCGGACATCAGCTTCAGTTACGACTGACACCATCCTTATTTCTTCCTGCAGCAGTTGCAAAATGCTTAGCTTAAATTTTATTTTTCAATTTGCGTATGTTTTATTTCCTGGTTAAATGCTGGATACGGGCAGGGCTGCTGATCTACTTCCGAGCTATAAAATTTACCGACCGGGCGGTCCTCAAAGAAAAAGGTCCGCTGCTGCTGGCCTGTAATCATCCGAATTCCTTTCTTGACGCCATCGTCGTGGGCAGTCACTTTAATCGTCCCGTACATTTTCTCGCCCGGGGAGATGCATTCAGGCATCCGTTGGCAAGGCGGCTGCTGCGGGCACTCAAAATGATCCCTATTTACCGGCTCAGCGAAGGCAAGGAACACCTGGCCCTGAATGACGCCACCTTTGAACAATGCAAACAGCTATTTTTACAGGGTGGCATTGTGCTCATTTTTTCTGAAGGATTATGCAAAAATCAGTGGATACTGCGACCCCTTAAAAAGGGTACTGGCCGAATCGCTTTTTACAAGGGCGATAGAAAGGACCTGCCGGCTGATCTCCGGATCGTGCCGGTTGGGCTGAACTATACTGTGTTTGGAAAAATGGAACGCCAGATACTCGTCAGCACCGGCAAACCCTACAGCCCCTATTCGACCGGGTCAATCCCCGAACCTGAAGCGATGCGGGAATTTAATGGGAAGCTGGCGGGAGAACTCCGCCGGAATGTGCTTGAAGACGATGGCGATATGCACACGCTCCGAAGTTTACTCAACAACTTACCCTGGCGGCAGCCGCCTCCGGATGCGATCACTATGCTGCAGCACAGGCTGGCGGCCATCCACGGCTTTAACGGCATCGATATGGCCGAAATACCACCATTGTTTTTTGCGCTGAACGGCCGTGACACCTTCCGGGCGTGTTTCACCGTGTTAGTGCTCTTTTTGCCCGCCTTGTTATCGACCCTTGTTCATGGCCCACTGTACCTGGTCATTCGCCACTTCGCCAGGAAGAAAACGGCCGGCACAGTCTTTTACGATTCAGTGCTCTTTGGCCTCCTGTTCATGATCTACCCCGTTTACTGGACGCTATTAATCGTCATTGTATGGTTTGCAGGCCCTTCGCCAATAGTAATATCACTGGCAGTCCTGATGCCGGTGCTTGCCTGGCTCCAGGGGATGTTCGATACCAGCATAAAACGATTGACCGGGACAAACCGAACACCGCCGGAAAAGCTGCAACGCTTTCGGAAAGTGATGGTCTAACGGATCTTATTTAACCCGAGCATGGCAATCATCCAGTCGGGCAGTGGCCGGTCAGCCTTGCGTTTCTGCAAATCAATATGCCAGCCAATTTTTTTGAGGACGGGGATTTTATGGGTCTCGACAAGTTCTATCAGTGTACCGTCTGGGTCTTCCGCATAGCAGAAGCGGCCCGCAGAGGTTCCCATTTCAAAAGAATTGCGGCTGTCTACCGTAAACGCATAGCCGTTATCATGGAATAACTGCTTGAGGCCATCCATATTCAGTACATCAAAACAAAGGTGAATGAAGCCGCAGTCTCCCCAGTACCGGTTATTGAATATTTTTGGGCGGCGGGCGCCTTTTATCTCCACCAGTTCCACCTGCACGGAGCCCAGCAGCCTGCTGAAAGCCCCCCGGCTGGCCACCTGTTTCTTCAGCAGTACGCGGTTGACCACAGCGCCCTCCTCATGGCCGACTGGCACATCCATCATGGGGGCTGTACCCGCGTAAACCGTCTCTTCAATCCCCAGCAGCTTCTTATAAAAGTAAACCGATTGCGCCATATCGCTGACGCCGATTACCGCCCCGGTGACCCCCCCGCAGATACGCTTCCGGCTGCGGAACCATTCGTCGCCTTCTACTATATTGAAATGATTGCCATAAGGATCAGTGAGCCAGAAATGGGGCCGTTCATCGGGCGCAACCTGCAGGTCAGACACCACCACACCGGGTTGCTGCCCGAAGAATGTGTGAGCGGCCGGTACGTTATCGGATTTTATCTTCAACGCAAAAATACCAAGGTCGCCCAACTTCGGTGCGGCGGCCGGGCCCATTGGTGTACGGGAGGTAAACTGCCAGATTTCGAAGCCGCCTCCGCCGGATAAATTCATAGACAATATCGCGTGGCGCTCGTGCACCTGGTGGCCCGTATAGCCGCTCATCAGACCAGCGGGTGCCTTGTCTTCAAAAATCAGCGTGTCCATTCCAAACAGCGATTTATAAATCATTTTCGCTGCGTTGGCGTCAGTCACGCCAATACCCGCCTGCTGTATCCCGGTAATAAAATCGGTCATATTTTTTCAATTATTCACCTCATGTACCAGCAACAACACAATTCCCGGGTCGCGGTTTACCGGCTATTCAGTAATTCCCTGTATTTATTGACCATAGCGTCCTGGCTGGCTCCTTTCCGATACATGCGTACAATGGTATAATTGGCCTTTTGTACCGTAATCCAGGAATTAACATGGTATTTCCGGGCAGATACCAGGACGCCTTTTTGCATGATCTTATACCGGCTGGATCTTTTTGCACGCTGCACAATTTCATAGTCCTCCATTATCCGCATGTTGTTGTTGAATCCGCCCAGGCGGGTAAACAAATCGCGCCGGATGAAAAATGTCTGGTCTCCGCCATAACACATAAACAGGTCAAACCGGGTAAAAAAGGAATTGACGCGCAGCACCGGCTTCGATGAATCGAAGACAGTCCGGTACCTTCCGCATCCAAATCCCTCGCCGATACTCCGTTCAATATCGCCTGCAAACGACGCGGGAGGCCGGGTATCTGCATGGATAAAATAGAGCACCTCTGCCGTTGCTACTGCCGCTCCCCGGTTCATCTGCAATGCCCGTCCCGGTTCCGGGCAGCATTCCACCAGCGCACCTGCCGTCTTGGCCAGGTCTGCGGTCCGGTCGCTGCTGCCGCCGTCTGCGACAATTATTTCAGCAATCTTATCCTTCCCTTCTTTGCGAAGAAAGGCAACCAGGCCGGCAATCTTGTCCGCTTCGTTGTAGGTGGGTATCACAATGCTAATCATACCTAAAACCCTGTTAAGTTAAACCGGCAGCATTTGTACTTCCTGCCGTATTGCGAAATGTTTTCGCGTTACCGCAGGCAGCATCCACAGTGCCTACCAGCATCAAATATAAATTAAGCGGTCAAACTAACCGCGAATAACGAATTTGATTGAGCCCTAACTTTACATGCTGATGGAACACCTCCTGCGAACCATACAACCTTTTCTGCTTGGCTCCGTCTTTTTACTGATCTACCTGGCAGAACATATTTATCCCCAGCGCAAACAGCATGCACTTTCCAGGCACGACTTCCGCAATTTCGGCATCGGCATTTTTAATGCAGCCCTTACCTTCGCCGGTGGTTACGGGTTCCAGTTGGTCATCACCTCCCTTAGCAGGCACCATGTTGGACTATTTAACCTTATCGAGCTGCCAGTTTATATTTCGCTGCCGGTTCAAATCCTGCTACTGGATATTTTCATGTACTGGTGGCACCGTATCAACCACATTATTCCTTTTTTGTGGCAGTTTCACCATTTTCATCATATCGATGAAGAGATGAACAGCACCACTGCGCTCCGCTTTCATGCCGTGGAGCTCTCGCTTTCTTATGTCGCCAGGCTGCTGGTGTTCCCCTTTTTCGGATTCAGCCTCACCGCGATACTGCTGTACGGGCTCTTATTTTTACCGGTCGTCATCCTGCATCATTCTAATATATCCATTCGCGAAAGCTTTGACCTGCGCCTGCGGAAACTTATCGTCACCCCGCACATGCACCGGATCCACCATTCGGCGAAGTATGTTGAAACCAACTCCAATTACAGTTCAGTATTTCCATGGTGGGACCGCCTTTTCCGTTCTTACCGAAAATATCCCTCAGGCATCATCCGCTTCGGCGTTGACGAGACACCCCGCAAACCAGCGTGACGGCTGTGCCCCTCCTTTCTGCCGGATTTCCCACAGCAGGTAGCCAAACACCAGCAGGTATTCACCCAGCACCACGAACAGATTTTCATTGTAGACCCGCAGGCTGTACGGAAAATACGACAGCGGGATCAGCAGGGTGAATAACACCGGGAACCGGTAGCGGGTAAATAACCCGCACAGCAGTAAAATGCTGATATACCAGGGATGAACCATGGTCGAAAACAGGAAGTACGTGAAAAACACCCAGAGCGTTTTATTTTCGATCGAAAATTTCGGGGAGGGCCACCAGGAAACCAGCAGTATCACAACCAGCGAGATGCCTCCCAGTACGGGAGCCGTTTGTTCAATGATATCGTAATCCACAAACAGGTATCCTGCTGATCGTAGGGCATAAAAAATACTGGCATTGAATTCAAAAAGGTGGTAAAATAACCTGGCCGAGGCATTGAAGCCTTCAAAAAAACCGGGTCCGTAAAAGGGCAGGAAGAGGGCCACCACCAGCAGTGCTGCCACCGTACCCCCAAAGGCAAATTTCCTGACCCCAAGAAAGCGCAGCAACAGTGGGGCGATTATAAGCGGGGTCAGTTTAGACGCGATGGCAAGTCCCCAGCAAACCGCGGCGGCGAAGTAGCTTTCTTTATGTAAATAATAAAAACTGCACACTAAAAAGCAAATCATTAAGGCCTCGAAATGCAGGTTACCGGTGAGCTCCACTACGATTAACGGGTTGAGGAGGTACAGGAGGCTGTATTGCGGCCTCATCTGTTTCAGGTGCAGCAGCCGCAGTAGGAACCTTATGGTGACCAGTTCCGCCGCAACAATGAACAATTTCATGATGTACACGGCCCCTGTGATGCTGGTGCCGGACAGCCGCGCGGCGAGGTAAAAGATGTATTGTAAGACCGGGGGATAGATCGTGTTGTAGTCCGTCGAGTTCATCTTGCTGTAAAGTATTTGGAGATCGGCGGAAGCCCGGTGGTGCTGCATGAAAGCTGCAGGGGTGAACCGGAATGGGTTAATGTGAAGGGATGACATTTTCCCATCCCAGATAAACCGGTAAAAGTCGTCTGACAACTCCGGGATATTGAAAATCGCCAGGATTCTGATGGCAACTGCCAGGCCAATAAAGAACGACATATTCATAAGTCCCTGGCACCGCAACAAATAAAAATAGAGGGCAAAAAGGAAGAGAAATAAACCATAGGTAGAAAAGAAGTCAGCCCTTGGCACGGCAAAAAGCAGGATGCCTTCGGCGATTAAAAATAAAAGGGCAGCGACGGTAACGCGTCCCTTATTACCGGCATTGGGCGCTGTTCCGGTCATCAGCTGTATTTAAAAATAGTGGTGATAATTTTATATCCTGCCAGAATTGTACCCTTTATCGTGCCGCTTACTTTAGACACGCCGATCCTGCGGCGGTAATCGACCGGCACTTCAGTTATCCGCAATTTTTCACGCGCTGCCTTCAGCTGCATTTCGACTGTCCACCCGTAGTTCCTGTCTTTCATCCGCAGCTGCTGGAGGGCCCCGAAACGTATGGCCCGGTAGGGACCCAGGTCGGTGTAATGTACTTTGTAGATCCATTTTAAAAGCAGCGTAGCCAGCTTATTCCCCAGTACCTGCTGCACGGTCATGGCCCCTTTTTCCTGTTTGCCGAGTG
>JBBROE010000005.1:0-76725 GCA_038229695.1 Chitinophagales bacterium
GCCATCCTTAACCCCAAACAACCGGGTTGCCGCTACCCTTACAAGGATCTCTGCGGTTGCGGCGTTGGGTTTAAACTGGTTTCGGCCCTCCTGCAATCCCTCCGGCTTCCACCGGAAAATGCATTCAAATTTCTTGATCTTGTCGCCACCGCTATCGCCGCCGACATCGTACCCATGACCGGCGAAAACAGGATCCTTGCCTACTACGGCATCAAAAAAGTGAATGAAGACCCCTGCCCCGGCATCAAAGCGCTCATCAAACTCAGCGGCTTCACAAAACCTTTCATGCACATCACCAATCTTGTCTTTGTGATTGCCCCCCGCGTGAATGCCGCCGGGCGTATGGATGACGCCCGCAAAGCTGTATTGCTTTTCATTGAACAAAATTATCATAACGCCCTCGCCTATGCGGAAATGCTGCATAACGACAATGCGGATCGCAGAGATGCTGACAGCACCATCACCGAAGAGGCGCTTGCCATCATTGAAAGCGACGCCGTCCTGGTCAGCCGAAAATCTACCGTCGTCTTCCAGCCACACTGGCACAAAGGAGTTGTAGGAATCGTGGCCTCACGACTCATCGAGAAATATTACCGGCCTACTGTTGTACTTACCTCCAGCGGGGAACTGGTAGCAGGAAGCGCCCGCAGCGTCGCCGGTTTCAACCTGTATGAGGCTATCTATGCCTGCCGTGACCACCTCATCGGGTACGGCGGCCACTTTGCCGCAGCAGGCATGACGATGCATCCCAGCCAGGTTGCGTTATTCAGCCTTAAATTCGAATCTGTCATCGCCGCTACTATCGAAGAATCCATGCTGGTACCCCAAATCCTGGTCGACGCCACCGTTTCCTTCACCGAGCTGCAGCCGGCTTTCCACCGTATCCTGGAACAGATGGAGCCCTATGGCCCGGATAACCTTCGGCCGGTCTTCCTGGCGCGCAAAGTCTATGATACCGGCCAGTCCCGGATCTTGAAAGAGGCACACATCAGGTTTTCCCTGCGGCAGGGCAACACCACAGTGCAGGGAATCGGATTCAGCATGGCGGAAAAATTAAGCCTGCTGCAATCCGGGCAACCGCTTGATGTCCTTTTTACCCTGGAAGAAAATGAATGGAACGACGTTAAATCCCTGCAGCTGAAAGTAATTGACCTGAGAACGGCTGTCGACTGACCACAAACGCCGGCAAACTAGCGTTCCCTGATGAACCTAACCTGCCCGCGCACAGCGCTAATTCCTGAATGAAGGGCACCAGGACTGCTTGCGGTTCCCGTCGTACTGGCTGTAAAAGCCCTGGTTCACAATGGCAAACTCTATTGCACCCCTTGCATTGTTATAATTCTTTAGTGAAGACACGGTGACGTCATAAGTAAAATTGATCCGCAGCATCTTCCACTGAAAACCAAGCATGGGTATCACAGCATCTCCCGCACGGTAATACAATCCACCGATGAGCTGCAGATCGCCATCCCCGCTCAGGTTATAATCTGCATTTAATCCGCCTGTCAGTTCATGTGCCCCGGCCTGGTTGGTATAATAAACCATCGGGTTAATGATCACCTCGTCGGTCACCTTGAAACTGCCATTCAGGAAACCGATATACCGGGGCGACAGCCGGTTGTCATAGCCTGACACCTGGTCAAAAAAACTTTCTTTGGGTTTGTTCAGGTGCTGCACCGAAAAGCCCGCATTGAAATATACCTTGTCGGAGGGAAAGTAAGCATAGTTAAGACCGGCCTGCAGATCGAGGTAGCTGATGGAAGTGGAATTGAAGGCAACCGAGGTAGGCACGCCCGCGTCGAAAAAACCGGTGGCCTGGTTAAACTGATCCGGAAATTTTAACTGGGTCGGGTCTACGCGCTTATTCACCCAGCCTGCATTGAAGCCGGCGGTCACCAGGCTGCCCAGTCCGATCTGCTGGTGGTAGGCCACCGAACCATAAATTTTTGTGGAGGTAAGGTTGCCGCTTCCGGCAGCATCCCGCAGGATAACGCCGCCGAGACCAAGCCAGCCATTTTCGATCCTGTCACGAAGCACCTGGGCATCACCCCAGATGCTCATCGTCTTGTAGGGCGCATTCAGCACATTCACCCACTGGCTCCGGTAATTGGCACCGATACGAAAATCGGCATCGGGGATAAAACCGGTATTGGCCGGATTGGTGGTCAGGGGTGAATTAAACCACTGGGAAAAATGCAAATCCTGTGCACTGCTGCCGCAAGCACACCCGCACAGGATCAAAACTATCCCGAGCGGCCTGTTGAGCTGTTGGAGCAAGGTCCGACGGCTTTTCATCCCGCGAAGCGGCAAAAAAAACGCAATGAGCCTCCCGGCCCTGGTTACCTGTAAACGGTTTATATGATGATGACTCGCACCCATATGCCACGCTCCTTATTTTGAATTTCTACCTGATTAACGTTATATCCCCTTTTTTGGTTGCACGGGTTCCGTCCGTAAATTCCACCTCGAGAGTGTAAGCATACACATCCATGGGTTGAATGACGCCCTTAAACCTGCCGTCCCAACCCGCAGACGGACTGTCACTTTCAAACACGAGATTGCCGACGCGGTTGTAAATTCTCCACTTCATCTTCCCAATCCCGAATCCCCGCACGTAAATGGTACCGTTGAGTGAATGACTAAGCGGTGTAAACGCATTCGGCAAATCAAGCCGGGGCACGATAATAGCGATCACCCGGGCACTTGCAGTATCGGCACAGCCCCCGGAGTTATACGCCACCAGTAACACATTGAACGTACCACTCGTATTGAATAAGTGGTCGATGTTACCACGGTTGATGGTATTCAGCGAATCGCCATCCCCAAAAATCCATTTAAACCGGGTGGCATCGGGAGAAGATGTATTGGAAAAAGTATAGGGAAAGTTTTCCTGCGGCGTAGCCGGCGAATAGGTAAACGATGCGGAGGGTTTCGCAGTTATGGAAATGTCTGTGGCGGTGGAATCGATCCGGTTACAGGTAGACGTGTCAATCGCCACCAGCTGAACATGGTAATTGCCAGCGGCAGCATAGGCATGGCTAACCTGTTGGTTATTGTCTTTAACCCGTGGCGTGCCATCGCCGAAATCCCAAAAGAAGTCCTGCCCCGCCAGCGAGTTGTTTTCAAACACGGCAGGATCGGGAAAGCAGCCTATCGCATCTGTGCCGATGATGGCTTTCACCAGTGGTGCAACATGCAAACTGACCATCATTGAATCCGGGGCATTGCAATAGTTGGTGTCGGGGAGGATGAGCCGAACCTTGTAGGTGCCGGCCGCAGCAAAACTATGCGTGATATTTCCCTGCCCCGAAACAATCCTGGGTGTGCCGTCACCAAAGTCCCAGATGAAAGACTGGTTGGTAAACGGTTTGGAGGTCGGTGCCAGGGTAGATGTGTTGACAAACTGGTAAGACAGCGACTGGCAGGGCTGAAGTTTAGCCGATGTGAAACTGACGAAAGCTTCGTCATTCCTAACCCTGACATGCAGGTATACCGTATCCCGGACATTACACGTCGATGAATCAATACCCACCAGCATGACCTGGTAGGTACCCACATCATTAAACACATGGTTGATACTGAAATTTTTAGTCGCCACAGTAGCAGACCCATCTCCAAAATTCCATTCGTAACTCACCGCATTCCTCACCGTGTCGCGGAACTCAACGGTCAGGGGTACACAGCCCGACATATCTAACACGGAATTGATATAGGCCCTGATACCAGCACCCACACCGGCAAAATTAAACGCTATTTTAACCACGCCGAGGTTGCAGCCTTTATCCCCTGCTCCGTTTACAGGCGCAACTACGCCCGGCGTTGTAGGATAAGCGGGGTTAGGCTGCCCGTAAGAGTTCCCCTCACAGTTGGCACAGATGGCCTGGTAAATCACGCCCTGCTGATCGTAGCGGCTGGTGCCGCCATCCACATGCTCACCGAACCCGCTGGAGCCATTTCCTCCCTGTCCGAAATACGTGGCATATAACAACGATGCCGCATCCTTGCGCATTACCAGGAAATAAAAATCTTTGTTGTCGGTGACGCTTTTCAGTGCGCCGGCCGTTATCGGCATGCCGGTAACCCCTGACATCCCGAACACATCGGTGGAAGGAGGCGGGAAAGGATAGCCACCCCAGCCGGATACATAAACATTTTCACAACGATCTACCAAAAAAGCTACCGGTGAAATATTGGGATTGGTGGAACCATTGCCAAACACGGTTGAATAAACAAAGTCCGACAGATCTGGTTTCAACTTGGCAATAAACTGTTTGGACCGGGCATTATTAAAGGTCGCGTTCACAACTGGCCAGGCATCGCTTTCCGTTATGCCCATAACATAAGGATAGCCCAGTTTATCAAATTTCAGCCCATAGATAGCGTCATAGGCGTTGGTGCCGAGAAACGTGGTCCTGATAATTCCGGATCCATTGCTGGCAATTTCTGAAATAAAGCCGTCTGTCAGACCGCCGGCAAAAGCGGGTTGTTTCACGCCTGCTTTGCTTCCCGGGAAATCGGAACTGGAGGTGGTACCAGCTACATAAAGATTACCGGTAACCGGGCTGATGTCCATCACAAAAACGCCATCGTCGCTGGCACCGCCGATATAACTGCTGAACAGCACTGAATTACAGGTTGGATCGATTTTGAGCAGGGCCCCGTCCTGGGTACCCGCAAGCTTATTTTGAAAGGGAGTAACCATCGGAAAATCGGTCGACTGCGTCTGGGTCGCCACAAAAATATTATTCCCCCCGTCGAGGATCACTTCGCCACGGGAGTCATCGCCGTAAAACCGCAGGGTGCGAATGCGCTGGGGCGGGTTACTGTTCCCGCGCTGGTCCTGTATATTGGCGGCATCCAGACCGGATCCGCCTATGCGTAATGCCCCGATAATCGCGGTACCGGTAGGATTGATCTTAATCACCGCCAGATCGCCGTTTCCGCCCGGCCCTATCGTTTTGCCGGGGAAATTGTCGGAATAGGTTCTGCCCATCATCACCAGGTCACCCTGTGCATCAGACATCATACTTAACGGGTAATCGTTTCCCTTTCCCCCAATATACGTGCTGTACATACGCGTGCTGCCATCGGAAGAAAAACGGGTCAGCCCGATATCCCAGATGGCCCCGCCGGGGGTCGACTGTATAGCGCCCGGGCTCACAGGGTAGCCGTTCTGCTGAACGATACCTGCACCAAAAAGACTTCCATCCGGACCAGGCGTAGCCGTGAAACCCCAGTTATCAGTCCGGCTTCCACTGAATGTTGAGAAGATGAGTGTAGGATCAATAATTAACGGAATATTTTTCGCATACGCCTTAATATTAAAAAGCACGGTATTGCCATTGACAATTTCATACCGGCAATTCACTGCCGTTTTCCCTTTTTCCGGATCGAACTGGTAGCTGTACGGCTCCAGTTCAGAAACTTCCCCAACGGATGTACCCACATAAAGACGGTTATTCCTGATCGTTAGTTTGTCCGCCCCGGTATATTTCATCCGGATATCCGCAGGAGTCGCTCCGGGATGAATAACAAAATCGTATTTAAGTGTTCCATTTTCGGCATAATAACGCACGTCAATGCCGGGGTAAATATTTGTGTACGTTACGCCCTTGTACAGCTTGCACGCGGATGCCCACTGCGAGGGGTCATTGCCGATGAAGTAACTGTTATAAGACGGTTGCATTTTTTCCGGAGTGATGGTTGCCCGGGGCGAAGCGCCTTCAAAATTCACGCGGTAGGCATGAGCATGCAAAATAAAATCACCCCCTGCCTGTCCACCGCCATCGCCAGTATAGTTCTGCGAAGGAACTTTTGTGCCGGCCCTTGCAGCGGTGCCTGCTGCTGCCTGTGTGGAAGAGGCTGAGCCATGACTGATCTCATGCAGTCTTTTCAAATCTGCCGCGTTATTCATCAGTACGGTAAAACCCTGCTGCTCAAGAAAGAAGGAACCGGAACCCACGTCTCCCATAAATTTCACCTGGGGGTTCCACTGCCCTTTGTTTTCAATAAAATCGAAATTGTACTGCTGGGCGGCCAGCTCGGCTGACAGAAAAAGAGGGAGTAGTAGTAGGAATATCGGCTGTAGTTGCTTCAAAGTATCTCTAATTTACCTTTTAAACGTGATTCGGGGGTAATTCTTGCTGATAAAGTTAGGCTATCCCGGTTTTTTGCAGCCTCCCGCTATCATAACGCTCGAAAACGGTGAAATCCCAGTCTACTTACGAAATTTTGCTCCATATTGTCTTCCCTGTCCGGGAATGAAGGAATTGCCTGATCGGCGCAAACTGCGGGTCCGTAAGGTCTGGATCCATTTCAACCACCTGTTCAGCCATAGCTTTAGCGGTTTCCAGCAACCCGCGGTCCGCCACAATATTAGCCAGCCTGAAATTGAGTAACCCACTCTGCCGGGTTCCCTCGATATCCCCCGGGCCGCGCAGGTCGAGGTCTTTTTCAGCGATTTTAAAGCCGTCATTGGTGGCGCACATTATCTTAATACGTTCCCTGGCTTCTTTCGTTGGTTTAAGGCCTGTTAACAAGATGCAAAAGCTTTTTTCAGCTCCCCGGCCTACCCTTCCCCGAAGCTGGTGCAGTTGCGACAGCCCGAACTTTTCAGCGCTTTCAATAACCATTACCGAGGCATTGGGCACGTTTACCCCGACTTCAATCACCGTCGTGGCCACCATGATCTGTGTATCTGCTTTTACAAACCGCGCCATATTGGTTTGCTTGACCGATGATTTCTGCTGCCCGTGTACCATACTGATCCAGTACGCAGGCTCGGGGAAGAAGGCCTTAACGTTTTCATAGCCCCGCATCAGGTTTTCATAATCTACTTTCTCCGACTCCTCGATTAATGGAAAAATAATATAGGCCTGTCGGCCGATGTCAATTTCAGACTTGATAAACTCAAGCACTTTCGTACGGTCATATTCGAAGCGGTGCGCGGTAGTAATTGGCTTTCTTCCCGGAGGCAATTCATCGATGACGCTATAATCGAGATCTCCATAGGCAGTCATGGCAAGCGTCCGGGGTATGGGGGTTGCGGTCATCACCAGCACATGCGGGGGAATAGCGGCCTTCTTCCACATTTTTGATCGCTGGGCCACACCGAACCGATGCTGTTCATCCACAATGACTAACCCGAGGCTATGGAACCTGACCACTTCTTCGATCACGGCATGGGTGCCGATAAGCAGGTGAATCTCGCCCGACGCCAGCCCGGCCAGCAGCGCGGTACGCTCCGCTTTTTTGGTAGACCCGGTCAGCAGGCGAACCTGTACCGGCATGTCCTTCAGCAGTTCTGCAATACCCTGGTAATGTTGGTTAGCGAGGATCTCTGTCGGGGCCATGAGGCAGCTTTGAAACCCGTTGTCGGCCGACAGCAGCACGCAGCAAAGGGCCACTATCGTCTTTCCGCTTCCCACATCGCCCTGCAAAAGTCGGTTCATCTGCCTGCCATGTGCAGTATCTGCCCGGATTTCGCGAATCACCCTTTTCTGAGCATTGGTGAGCTGGAAGGGAAGATATTGTTGGTAAAACGTATTGAACAGATCGCCGACCAGCGAAAAAACGACGCCCTGTGAGAGCCGGTGACGCCGCACCTTCAGCAATTTCATGCGGAGCTGCGCAATAAAGAGCTCTTCGAATTTCAACCGTTTCAGCGCAGCCTCAAAGGCAGCTGTGGTTCCGGGGAAATGGATTTGATGATACGCCTCGTACCGCCCGGTCAATTGCAGCATGGCAAGTATGTTTTCCGGAAGGTTTTCCGGCAGGTCCTGCCGCTGGATCATACCAAGCAGGTGAAACGTCAGCTTGGCCAGCTGCCTACCACCCATTCCCCTTGCCTTTAATTTTTCAGTGGATGGGTAAACAGGTTCCAGGAAGGCCTTCCCTTCGTGGTTGTCTGGTGACCACGGTTCTATATCCGGGTGACTGATTTGCGGAACACCCTGGTAGAATCCTGTTCTGCCGGAGACGAGGTAGCGCTGCCCCGGCTGTAATAACTTCTCCACATAACTGATGCCCTGGAACCAGACGAGTTCAACGATGCCCGTATTATCTTTTAGCAGGGCCGTTAACCGGCGACCGCGCTTTTCCCCTGCCATATCCATACGTATCAGCAACCCAGCTACCTGTACAAATTCAGTCTGCGGATTGATTTCCAGGATAGGCGTAACTTTTGTTTTGTCGATATGCCGTAGCGGGAAATGATTCAGCAGATCTTCAAAGTTAAAAATACCCAGCTCCTTCTTCAGCAGATCTGCCCGTTGCGGACCGACCCCTTTCAGGTATTCAATAGGACTGGATAGTATGTTACTCGCCTGCTGCAATAAGATGTTTAAAACAAAAATACGTTGTGGCGGCCGGAACTGCACAGTGCGTCTAACCCTTTTAAATGTCGATTTATACCAGTAGATTTGATCCCTGAATTTTACTGATGCGACCAATAGGAGTTCCTGACGATATTATTGAATTTGATCAAAGTAACGATGTGCTGCTGGCCAGGCTGGGGGAGATCAGGTCCGGAATAGAACGACTGCTGCACGGCGTGCCGGAAGTGAGCGTAGTAATGCCTGCCTTTAACGAAGAATCCTCCATTCTCAAAACGCTGGCCTGCCTGTCCCGGTCTTCCACCCCCAGGTCCGTTGAGATCATTGTGGTCGACAATAACTCGGCTGATGGTACGGCCGCGCTGGCAAGAAGTGCCGGCGCGTTGTGTATCGCTGAGATGCAACAGGGCATCACCCCGGCGCGGAATGCCGGCCTCGCCGCAGCGCGCGGAAAATATATCCTGAATGCCGATGCCGATACCCTTTATCCGCCAGCCTGGATTGAACAAATGGTACGCCCACTTGACAATAACAACACCGCGGCTGTCTACGGACGCTTTTCATTTATACCAACTGCCGGTACGCCACGAACCGTGTATTTTTTATACGAATATGCCGCCGACTTCATGCGCTGGTTTAACAAGACCTTCAGGGAGGAGGCCGTAAATATGTACGGGTTCAATTCTGCGTTCAAAAGAAAAGAGGGACTGGCAGTAGAAGGTTTTAACCACCCGCCAACGGCCAATGAAGACGGCTGGCTGGCGCTTAAACTGAGAAATGGCGGATTTGGACAGTTGTATTATGTAAGAAACCGGGAGGCCCTCGTCTGGACAACAGACCGGCGGATACAGTCTGACGGGGGACTGCTGAAGGGTCTCCGCAAAAGATTGCTCCGGATTTTTTACAACCGTTCTGAGATTCGGCACGACCTTTAACTCCTTACTCATTTTGCGCCTTCCGCTGTGTAGTAACCTTTCGACAGATGCCTAAGGTGTTGACACCTCTTTCCTCATTTCCTCACATAGACTTCCACCCAAGCCTGGATCGAGGGTTTCCGCGGTGCGGTAAATACATCAATTCGCCGGTAGTTCTCCAGCAGGCAGTCCCTCACCTGGAACGGATAAAAATTATTCAGGAAGGGAATGTATTCAAACAAGACCAAATCATAATCGTTCCCGCGGATGCGGTCACAAAACATATTGGTCTGCTGCTGGAACATACCGACGCCCTTATGAAACCACAAGGGGTAATCCGGGCTGGCTTCCAGGCTGAATTTCATTTCATAGGCAAGCGGGGTAAGCTCCGTCATATTGAGCACCCTGGCAGCCGGGTTATTTTTTAAAAGGGGCAGGGCCATCAGTCGCTCAATACCGTCTACAGTGGGCCCGGGAAGGAGCATGTTGCCAAAAGAGCGTAAATGCGGCGTACGCCAGCGATCCATCGGTACGTCGGAGGTATCCGGCTTAAGAATGAGGTAAGTTTTTTTATTTACAATTCCATCAGTATTGACAATGGCCGGTTCGGGCCGGATAATAAACCGCGCCATGTATTTCCAGTAGACACTGCTCCACCACAGCAGCATACCGGCCGAAGCGATGGCAAGCATCCTGATGGAGGTGAGGTCAATGGGCAGGTACCGGATCAGCAGCGACAGGATGAAGGCGATGGCAAAGCTGTGAAAGAAGATATTATTATCAGCCGGAATATAACTAGTGGTTTGGAAGATGGCGGCTTCGGTAAGGATGCCAATGGTGAGGACTGCAAAGATGAGGTCTGTCTTCTGATGAAGAAACTCCTTCCACGACTTTACCCGGGCAAGAAGCAGGAAAACAATAATAAAAATGTAAAACTTTATCCAGGGAGAATTATTAAAAAAATCCTCGGCAATGTCGGCAACGGAAATCCGCGCGGTATGCGGCGGTTGGCCATGATTGAACCAGTACCCGAATTTGTATTTCAGCAGCGGAAGAATCATCAGCAATCCCGTGGCGACAAACCCGGCCAGAAAAATAAGGGGTTGTTTCCAGTCGCGCTCAAGCCATGAAGAAGTACAGACAAGGGCAAGACAGAGCAGGAACGCCATCGCACCTGCATCTTGCTTGGTAAAAAATGAAAAGAATGCGAAGACCCCGGACAGCACAAGCAATCCAGCGCCTTTACGCTTACCCGGTGTTGCAATATAATTAACCAGGAACGCCAGCGCTACCAGCTCATATACGATTACCGTATGATTGTACCAGGGCCAGTAATTAAACAGCGAGTAGGAAATCACGAAAAGCAGCACCGAAAGAAACCGCACGCCCGGATTAACCGACAGGCTTTTGAGTATGGAGCGGAAAGAAAGGCCGGCAATGATGTTGATTAAAACCTGCGCTTTAACCAGGCTCATCATGTAGGGTCCGAATAATTTAAAGAACAAGGCAGGAATAACCCAGTACATATATCCCATCGGGAGTCCGAAATCCCTGAACGGAAACTGGCCAAGGTACATCCGGTAAGCACCCTCGTAAGAAAGAAAAATATTGATGCGATACGGAAACGTTCCGAAGGCGGGAAAAACAGCCAGGAGAACGATTACGGCAATTTCTCCGGCCGCGATTAATTTGTTCATTTACTCAATATTTCGCACCTAAAGTAACAAACCCGCTTCATCCGGCAAAGGGCTGTTGTACGGTTTACGTTTATCGACTATCTTGGCGGCCAGGAACCCGGATAATTATGATCGCATACCTGCTGTTATTAAGACCCAAAGACTGGGCTAAAAATCTTTTCCTTTTCCTGCCGGTTTTTTTTGGTGGGAAATTATTTGATATTCCCAAAATCGAACACCTGGCCGCGGCATTTTTTGCTTTTTGCTTTATGGCCAGCAGTGTATATATCATCAACGACTACAGGGACAGGGAAGATGACAGGAAGCATCCTAAAAAACGATTTCGCCCCCTCGCATCAGGCCGTGTTAAACCCGGGGCTGCCATCGTTATCGCGATGGTTTTGATCGCTGCCGGGTTTTCCCTGGCGGTGTTTGCCGATCCGGCCTTTCGCTTTTTTGCCATTCTCGCCTTTTATTTCCTGCTCAATATGGGCTATTCCTTCGGTCTCAAAAATATACCCATACTGGATATTCTTATTGTGGCCATCGGGTTTTCACTCCGCGTCAAAGCAGGCGGCTATGTGGCAAACATCGATGTTTCAGTATGGCTGAATATGATGGTACTTCTCCTGGCTTTATTTATGGCCATAGGAAAAAGGCGGGATGACATCCTGCTTAAGCTGGAAACCGGAGCTGACATGCGGAAGGCGATAAAAGGATATAATGTGGATTTCCTCAATACCATGCTGGCGATGTTCAGTGCAATCATCATCATGACTTATATCATGTACTGTGTTTCCCCTGTAACGATTCTTCATACCGGCACATATCATCTCTACTACACCAGCATATTTGTCATTGCGGGCCTGCTGCGTTACTTACAGATAACCCTTGTTTCAAACACAGCCGGGTCACCCACAGACATTTTGTACAGGGACAGGTTCATCCAGGTTACCCTTGTCCTCTGGATTGCTGGTTTTTATGCACTTTTATATTGGAAAGATTATACTTTTTTCAAGTAACGGAGCGGGAGATTGATTCAACCATTTAAATTTTTCCAATGCCAACAGTACTAATACTCGGAGCGGCTTCTGAAATGGCACAGGCCATCTCTCGGACTTTCGCTCAACATGGTTACGATGTTCAACTGGCCGCCCGGGACAGTGGCCGGCTCGCGGATTTCGCAGCCGACCTCCGCATCCGCCACAACAGAATGGTTACCCTGCATGATTTCGATGCGCTGCGGTACGAAACCCACCACGATTTTTTCAACAGTTTATCGCCACAGCCAGAAGTCACCGTCTGCGTTTTCGGGGTGATGGATGGCGAGGAGGAGGCGTTTGGCAACTGGGCAATTACAGAAAGAATGATCAGCAGCAATTTCACGGGAGCGGTCTCTATTCTCAATACGGTAGCTGCCCGGTACCAGCAGCAGCGCAGCGGCTGCATCGCTGCCATCAGCTCTGTCGCCGGCGAACGGGGCCGGCAGAGTAAACTGATTTACGGCAGTACAAAAGCTGCCCTTACGGCCTACCTGGCAGGACTCAGGAATAAACTGTTCTCATTCAATGTACACGTCGTTACCATAAAGCCAGGCTTTGTATATACCCGGATGACGGAAAACCTTACCCTCCCACCCTTACTGACGGCCAAGCCGGAAGAAGTCGGCCAGGCGGTGTACGATGCTGTAAAACATAAGAAAAATGTCGTTTATGTAAAGTGGATGTGGCGCTGGATCATGTTCATCATAAAAAGTATTCCGGAATTTCAGTTCAAAAAAATGAACCTGTGAAAACCAGTATTGCTTTTTTTGATTTCGATGGTACGATCACGACAAGGGACAGCTTCCTGGAACTGATTAAATTTTACCGGGGAAAGCCCCTGTTTTACACGGGCTTCTTGCTCCATCTTCCCTTCCTGCTGGCCTACAAACTGCGCATCATCTCTAACCAGGCGGCGAAAGAACGGATCCTGCAGTTCTTTTTTTCCGGCACCCGTGAAACGGATTTCCAGGCCCGTTGTAACGAATACGCCAGTACTGCCCTTCCCCATATTATCCGGCCTAAAGCTATGCAGGAAATAAAAGTACTGCAGGCGGCAGGTACCGAAATTGTGATTGTAAGCGCTTCGGCTGAGGACTGGATCAGGGCATGGTGCAATACAAACCACCTGCTGCTGGAAGGCACGCGCCTGGAGGTGATCGATGGTAAAATTACAGGCAGGATTGTTGGCCGCAACTGCCATGGATCGGAGAAGGTCAGGCGGATTCGGGAACGATTCAGGCTCGAAAATTATGATGAAATTCTCGCCTTCGGCGATACGTCCGGCGACCGCCCCATGCTCAACCTGGCCAATATCCGTTTTTATAAACCTTTTCGCTAGGCAAATCCTCTTTGTACCTAAGTAAGCAGGAATACCGAAAACAAAAAAGGCACAATCCATTGCGGATTGCGCCTTTTAGTTTCAGGGATGAATGATTAATGCTGTTTAATGAATTTTACCTGTCCTTCCGGCCTGCCGGTGCTGCTTTTTATTTCAGCGATGTATAAGCCGGCGGGTAACCCGGAGATATCTTTTACAGAAAAAGTATTATTGCCCTTAACGGTCTGCCAGTTATATTTTGCGGCAAGAACGCCATTGGAATTGTACAGATAAACATTCTTCGCCCCGCCGTCCAGGCTGCTGAATGAAATTGTTGCCGTATTGCGTACCGGGTTTGGATAAATATTCATTTTGTTAAACGCAAGTTCAGGTATGATTCCGTTGACACCAGCAGCTTTCAGCTGGCTCAGGGTGGCGATGTCTTCTTCGGCACTGGTCGCATTCCCGCTACCGGCAATCCTCGACCCGGAACCATTGGCGCAATTACGCAGCAGCAGGATGCTGCCGATGGGATAAACTGCAAAGGCATACGTTACGTTACTGCCCCATGAAGGCGTGATAGAGTACCAGTTCCAGCCACCATTCAATTTCTGTGTCATCCCTGCGTCTGTATACAATACACTTCCGTTAGCAATGCCGGTTCCGTAGATGGCGATTCGTCCGGACGTGGATGCGTCATCACAAGCCTGGTAAGGCCCTGTAGATATTTTCAGGTAGCCCAGGAGGCCGCCGGACGGTGGAGGTGGCACCACCGGGGGATTGTAACCCGGGGTTGCGGACGGTTGTCCATTTGCGCAATAGGTCATAAGAGCAATACCGCCGTTGGGATAGATGGCGAAGGCTTCAGTAACGGCACCCCCAAATGTGGCGGTAAAGGAATACCAGTTCCAGCCGCCATTGAAAATTTTAGTCCGGGCTGCATCAAGGTACAACAGGTTCCCGTTGTTGGCGCCATCGCCATACACAGCAATTCTGCCCGACGTTGAAGGGTCAGCACAAGCCTGCCACGAACCATATGATTGCTTTACATACCCGATTGGATTAGCCCCGTTGTTTGGAGGCGCAATCGTGTTCACGGCTGCATTCACGGTTACATTCACATCGGAACTGGCCGACGTCCCGCGATCGTCCCTTACCGTGAGGGTAAAAACATAATTGCCCTGGGTGAGGTTGCTTACCGTGGTTACCGCGACGCCTGTATTACCGATAGTAGCCTGGCCACCGCTTTTCTTTGTCCAGTTATAGGAAGTAATACTGGAACCATTTACGCCGTTTGCATTACCATACAGCGTGACCGTGTTATTGGGCAGCGTTGTGGACTGGTCGGCACCGGCATCTACCGAAGGTGGCTGGTTGTTCTGGCCCTGCTTCACCGTCACCTTTACATCCGAGCTGCTGGACAGGCCATTGTTATCGGTAACCGTAAGGGTGAATACATAGTCACCGGCAGAAAGCCCGTTTATTGCAGTAACGGCTGCACCGGAATTGACAATTGTTGCATTTCCACCGCTTTTCTTGGTCCAGTTAAACCTTACAATGGCAGAGCCATTGACGCCGTTGGCATTTCCATTCAGGGTGACACTGCTATTGGGAAGGGTGACGGACTGATCAGGACCCGCATCTACCGAAGGCGGCGTATTGTTATCCTGGTTGTTCTGATTATCCTGGTTGGAACGGCTGTTACTGAGGAACCACTCGTACAAATTTGGATCCTGGGTAAACTTCTTTCCGCCGTCGACGATGGTGGATAGATGCCCGGTATCATAGGCATTTATCCAGGCACCCCAATGGTTGCCGGACTGATAATAGGTGAAGAGGGGTTTTGGTTTGATGTTGTAATTCTTACTGAGGATCTCGGCGTGCTGTGTAGCACCCACATTTACGATTCCATCGTCCATGGAATGAAACGCCCAGACAGGCAGATTATTGGCCCCAATCGTATTCCCGAAATCGGCGTCTGATTCTTCCTGGGTGCCGCATACGGGTGCTGCTGCGGCAATGGAGGCGTCAAAGCTATTGTCCCAGTTATAGGTATCCGTGATGACGCGCCATACGCCCCCGCCTCCAAGACTGAGCCCGGTAATATATATACGGTTGGGATCAATTTGCAGGTTAGCCTTTGCATATTTGATCATCTCCTTCACGTAAAACGTAGGCCAGTACCCGTACTGGTTGCTCAGCTGGGGAGACAATACAACAAAGGAGGACGTTTTCCCCTTCAGTTTAAAGCTCATCGTTGCGCCGTGCGCGCACAGGTTCGGAATAGCATTCGCGGCTACATTATTGATGTCTGATGAGCCATTTCCCCTCTCGCCAATACCATGGAGAAATATGATCAGCGGATGTTGCTGGGAACCATAATCATACGGTCGGAATTCCAGGAACCCTATCCGGCGATCGGGAGATTCGTTGTTTGGAATTGATTTCGCGACCTGCTGGGAGATTGCAGGCAACACAACGAACAGGCCAAACAGGCCGCAAACTAATGACCGCACAAGATTTCTCATGATGCTTAGCAGTTTAAATGAATTGTTTAAGTTTTATAGTTGCTATCTCTCACATAACAACACGCCGCCAGCATACCGGGTCAGGAACCGGCATGATTGAATGTCAGCCACGGTTTAAAGGCAGCAGACGTTAAAAAATCGAATGAGTTAGGAAATCTTTTTGGAATCAGGTTAGCGGTAAGGCTGAAATTTTCGTCGAAAGACATCGGCAAGAATTATACCAAAAAGCACTTATTCAAAACTAAATTGGGCTTTATAAAATAAATAAGTGTGGGGCCGACAATTAAATGTTTTTTCCACCGTATTTCTGCGATCTTAACCCTGTAAAATTACGAATAGAGCCAAGCAACATTTATTACTTGACCTATAGTACAACAAAAAAGGGCATCCCTGCGGATGCCCTTTTTCACTACTATAAAGAAAAGAATTAATACTTCACGAACCCGCTCACCTGCTTGTCCTCGCCAGACAACAGGATGATTTGGTAAACACCTGGTAGCAGGCTGCTTACATCCAATGTCTGCTTCAGGAGCGGCGTATTCTTCTGCCAGGTCTGCTGCAACAGCGACTTACCCTGCATATCCGCTACCTGGATGCGCAACACGCCGTTGATACCGCCGGTTACTGTGACGTTCAGTGAATTATGCACCGGGTTAGGGTAGCTCCGCAGCCGGAAACCGGCCATATGATTATTAATGACCAGCGTCGTGGACAGGCTGGATTGCCCGTCTTTATCCACCTGGGAAAGGCGGTAATAATTGAGGCCGGCTGAAGGGCTGTTGTCGTCAAAACTATATTCCGTCAGCACACTGCCGCCTTTTGAGTTAATGGTACCGGCAACTGTAAAATTAAGCCCGTCTGTACTCTTTAAGATGTCGAAACGCTGGCTGTTGATTTCGCTCGTCGTCGCCCAGGTCAATACATTTTTGGTTCCCTGGTTGCTGCCGTTGAAATAGGCATATTTAACCGGCAGGCTGCTGCTGGTACGCGTAATGGTGAGTACATCGGAGTTTATATCACCCGCTGTATTGGAAACCGTATATTGAAACTGGTACACGCCATTGACCGTCAGGTTGCTGAATGTGGCCCCTGTCTCGCCAGGGGTGTAATTCGAGTTGCCCGAAAGGTAATCCTTGAGCACCGGGTTTGAACCGGCCGGCTTCGAGATAATTGTCCAGTTATAGCTGGCTGGATTACAATTAGTGCAGGAGTATGCCAGTATTTCGCCATTCTGGCGATCGCTGTTCACGTCTACGATGGTCCTGGAACCCCCGGCGTTAACCGCTGGTGCCGCATGCCCGCTTGCTGGCAAAACGATATTGAGGTTGGCCGAGGCAAACTGAGTATGCCCTGTTTTAGAGGTCAGGTAGTCTTTTACGCGGAGCTGGAAGGAATAATTTCCGAGCGCCGGCGCAAAGTTATAGTTCGGGTCCGAAATAAATGTGCTGGGCCACTGGTTCGTAATATCCGTATACCGGCTGGCTGCCAGGTATACGGCCGGGCCGCCGGTTTGTTCCCATAAATAATCCATGATGATATCGTCCACATCCGTGGAAGCTGTTCCATCCAGGGCGGGCAGCTGGGAAAACTTTACCGGTGCCGTTACGGTGTAGTTGTTTGTTCCGCCAATCCTCGCGACTGCCAGCGGAGTCTGGTTGGTGTTTACAGCCACGTTATCCCGCCGGATCCGCAGCATCCACTGGAAAATATTAGGATAATGGCTGCGGTTACTCAGATCATACGTCTTATACATATAGACGCTATGCTTATACCCCGGGTAAATAGTATCCACCGCAGGTATCAGAAGGCCTGAACAACTGTTGATATTATTGGTGTACTGAATGGCTTCGCTCACTCCCCCGTATTCGTCCAGTTGTCCGTGCTGCACCCATACGGCCACCTTATTTTGCGCAATATTACACAAGCCGCCTCCCCCGTATGGCACGGCTGCCGCTGGGATAATACCCGCCAGTTTAGCTGCATTGCCCGGGGTCGTGGCATACTTCCATGTACCATTGCCCCCCAGGCTGTAACCGGTCAGGAAGATGCGGTTCGGATTAACCTTGAGCGTATTTATAGCATAGTCGATCATCTGATCCACGTAAAAAACGGGCCAACTGTTCACATCACCGGTATTGGTCTGCGGCGCGAGCATCACGAAACCCTCGGTAACACCATTGTAGGTAAACACCAGCGCATTGGCAGCCGAACTGTCTACAATCTGGGGAAGGCCATACGTGATAACCCGTCCCAGTTGAGAACCGTCATCCGGTCCTGCTTCACCGCCACCATGGAGGGAAATGATCAGCGGAGCGGTGGAATTATAGCTGTACGACGGTGGCAGGTACTGGTAAAAATGAATTCTCCCGGTGGGCGCACCTCCATAGGAAATACTCTGCACGGTAAGCTGGGGATTGTGGCCCTGGGCCGATGCTACTGATAAAAAAGCCATCCCTAGAAGACTGAATAAAATTTTTTTCATAATCGATTGACTGATTGGTTTCGCTAAATAGTATGCATAAAAATCTACGGCAGCTTTTTCATGGCAGGCAAAAAACTTTGAATAAAATGCTGGATTGGGAATAGGGGAGAAAGGTCTGATCTTTTAGAGGATATCGTACGCGAAAATAGGTGAATTTACCCAGCGGCAAAAAAAAAGCAGCCCGAAGGCTGCTTTCCGTGTATAAAATGCTGATAGGTTACTGCTTTACAAATGGTCTGACCAGTTTAGTACCATCGGTTTGGGTTACTTCGAGATAATAAAGGCCTTTTTTCAGGCTGGTCACATCCAGAGAAGTGGTTACCATCGATTGATCTTTATTCATGGTCTGGTTCATCACCATCCGTCCATCTGCGGCATAGGCCCTGACCACCATTTTACCGGTCTTGTCATCAATAAACTGCAGGTTCACCGTGCTCTTTGCAGGATTGGGATACAACTTATAAAACTGGCTGAATTTAAAATTGTTTCTCACCGTTACGTTCACCCGGGCTGTAGCTGCTGCGCCCGCATTATCGGTCACTGCCAGTTCAAAGATGTAATCGCCCTCCACCAGGTTGCTGATTAGGGTGGCTGCGGTGGCCGGACTTGCGATTATTGCGGGTGCCGGTCCGGATACCTGTTTCCAGTTGTATCCTGTCACGGAGCCGTCAGGGTCTGAAGAGGCGGCACCGGATAACTGGATGGCATTAACCGGTAGGGCTATCGAGGTGTCTTTCCCGGCATTCGCCACGGGCGGCCGGTTCGGGATTGGATTTACGGTGACGCTCACCTGGTCTGATGCTTTCGCACCCTGGTTATCGGTTATCGTAAGTTCAAACACATATTTTCCCTGTACCAGCCCAATTACAGAAGGAGTGGCGGTGTTAGAGTTCACTATCGTAATCGCGCCCGGACCACTGATTTTGTTCCAGCTGAAGGCTGCAATACTACCATCCGGATCATACGATGCGGTGCCATTCAGATCCGCTGTATTATCGGGTAGCGTAATCGAAATATCATACCCAGCACTCGCTACCGGGGCCTTGTTGGGCACGGGATTAACGGTTAGGGACACTGTTGCAGAAGCACTGGCTGCTTTATCGTCGATCACAACCAGCTTAAATACATAGACGCCCTGCACCAGTCCGTTCACCTGGGTCGTTGCCGCGCCGGGAGTGACGATACCGGCTGGAGATGGCCCGCTCTGCTGGCTCCATGCATAACTTACAATGCTTCCATCGGGATCTGCGGAGACTGTTCCGTCGAGCGTAAAACTGGTTACCGGCAGTGTAATCGCTGCATTGCTTCCCGCATTGGCAACTGGTGGCTGGTTGACCGGCGGGGGGAGGGCTGCATTTACGGTAACCGTAACCGAGGCATTTGCAGTAGCCCCGTTGTTGTCCGTAACCTTTAAATTAAACGTGTAGACACCCTGCACCAGGTTATTCACCTGGGTGCTGGCGCTGGTCGCGTTCGCGATAGTAAAAGTTGTTGGTCCGCTCGTCTTTGTCCACTGGTAGCTGCTGATGCTTCCATCCGGATCGTTTGAGGCCGTTCCATCAAGTGTTACTGTATTTACCGGTAAAGTAATATACGTGCTGGTGCCGGCAATGGCGATCGGAGGCTGGTTTACCGGGGGCGGGGGCGCGGCAGTCACGGTAACGGTAACTGATGCGTTAGCGGTGGCCCCGTTGTTGTCCGTAACCTGTAAATTAAAGGTATATACGCCCTGGACTAAGTTATTCACTGCAGTGCTCACACTGGCAGCGTTCACAATAGTAAAAGTTGCAGGGCCGCTGGTTTTTGTCCACTGGTAACTGCTGATGCTGCCGTCCGGATCGTTTGAGGCCGTTCCATTAAGCGTGGCCGTATTCACCGGCAGGGTTATCGTACTGTTGCTACCGGCGGTGGCTACCGGGGGAAGATTTACCGGTGGTGCAGCGGCATTGACGGTAACGGTAACCGATGCTTTAGCGGTAGCCCCGTTGTTATCGGTTACTTTTAAATTAAAGGTGTAAACGCCCTGGACTAAGTTATTCACTGCGGTGCTCGCACTGGCAGCGTTCACAATAGTAAAAGTTGCAGGGCCGCTGGTTTTTGTCCAATGATAGCTGCTGATGCTTCCATCCGGATCGTTTGAGGCCGTTCCATTAAGCGTGGCCGTATTCACCGGCAGGGTTATCGTGCTGTTGCTGCCGGCGTTGGCTACCGGGGGAAGATTAGGGGCCGGACTAACGGTTACCAGCACACTGGAACTGGAGTTCAGCCCATGGTTGTCGGTGACCGTCAGCGAATATTGATAGGTTCCGGCAGTCAGGCCTGTCAAAGCGGTGGAAGCCGAGGCTGGTGTGGTGATGGTGCCCGAAGCGGGTCCGCTCACTTTCGCCCAGCTGTAGGTAGTAATAATGGCGCCGTTGGTTCCGTTACCTGAACCGGTAAGCGTAACTGAATTAACCGGTAGCGTGATGGCCTGGTTAGCGCCGGCATTGGCAAGTGGGGCGGTGTTGCCGGTTGCGCGTGTGTGCGCAAGCAACCATTCATACAGGTTAGGGTTTGCCGTAAAGTTAGTACCGTTGCTCACAAGCGTGGTGATGTGCCCGGTATCATAGGCGTAAGTCCAGGCACCGCCGTGTCCCCCATACATATAATACGTGAATTTCATGGCGGGGTTGTTAATGCCCAGAATACTTCCGAGAACTTCAGCATGCTGCGTGGCGCCGACCGGCACTGTACCATCGTCTATGCAGTGAAAAGCCCATATGGGCAAATGGTTGGCACCGACAGTGCCCCCGAAGTCTGCATCGGTTTCTTCCTGTGTGCCGCATACCGGAGCTGCGGCCGCGATACCGGCATCAAAGCTGTAATCGAATCCCGAGGCATCCGTAATAGACCGCCAGGTTCCGCCTCCCCCAAGGCTTAAGCCAGTAATATAAATCCGGTTGGTATCTATCTGGAGGTTGGCCTTGGCGTATTTGATCATTTCCCTTACATAGAAAGTCGGCCAGTAGCCATACTGCACACTCAGTTGCGGAGAAAGCACAACGAACGAAGAGGTAACTCCTCCTACGGTGAAACGCATCGTGGCGCCGGCCGCACAAAATTTCGGAATGGCATTGGCCGCCACTGAATTAATCTGGCTGGTGCCATTGCCCCGCTCTCCGATACCATGTAAAAAAATAATTAGGGGATGTTTTTGTGTTCCGTAATCCGATGGCCTGAACTCCAGGAAACCAATCAACCCGTCGGGTGATGTAGCGTTAGGAATGGATTTCGCAACCTGCTGAGAGAATACCATCGCGTGAAAAAGGAACGAAAATAATAGACACAAGGATGATCTCTGCCAAACGTAGAGTTTAACCTTCATAGGATTGGATTTTCAGTTAGGATAATAGGATTATAGAACCTGTACTAATGAGCAAATTTCTTACCAAACGATATTTTTGCAGCCGCCTGCGTTACCTCCCTTTTATAAATTGATAATTGTAAACAGCTTATCGTGAAAATTATTTTCTCGCCTTTTCAAATAATGCTTCCTGATTTTAAAACGCGGCACGATTTAAAATATTTTCCAGCGCCGGTACAATAAAATATACTACAGGAAAACCGGCCAAGGATTTGCGTCCTAAATAAAAATGCTTATACGTTAGTTCTTAAAAGCTTTAGGAGTATGCAGGAACTCCTTCCTTCCCTTTTTCATTTTGAATAGTGCACGCATCATGGACAGCATTAATACAGGTACCCGCGAAGCAGCTTTTAGTGTTGCCAGCGAATAAAATTTTTTCGGCACAGACAGCACCAGAACGCCCGCATACACGCCAACCAGCACAAACCACCAGGCCGGTCCCGGAAAAAAACCAGGAAGCGGCCAAACCAGGGCCAGGCACGCAACGATAAAAATAATACCCAGCAGCATAATAAGCAATACCCTGGGCAAAAGAAGATTTTGACAATATTTTATGCAGTACGTCAGATTCCTCGGTAATCCCTGCATGTCCTCGTCACTGAACCGGTGCAAGTGATTCCATTGCGCTTCCAACCACCTCACCCGTTGTTTTTCAAACACCTGTTTACTGGCCACTTTTTCATCATACACATACGCATCGTCAAGGAAATGCATGAAGATCCCTCTTTTCATAAGCTGCATATCAATTTCCCGGTCTTCACCAGGGTTATCCAGTATGGCCGGAAGAGAAAATATTGCTTTGAGTAACGGAAACGAAAATGCCATACCCGAACCTGCCGGGGAAGCCGGCAAACCGGCAGCAACTGGTCCCCGGCGGAACAGGTTCACATTTATCTCTTCACTGATCGCATCGAGCAAGGCAACCGGCGTATCCTGGTTTTTTGCCGTGCGGTGACATTGCAGCGCCTCGCAGCCGCTCACAAAGGCAGCATTAATCAATTCAAGGCAATTGTTTCCCATCACATTGTCCGCGTCAAGAATAACGGCAATGTTAAACCCCTTTCCATCCAGGAAAGTGAGTGCCGCAAGGATCGATCTTGATTTCATACTGACGCTTACTTCCAGCACATCTACAGGAAGTTTACGAAGCGTGGCGACCGTTTCCTGCTGCAGTTGATCGGCTACCACCACCACGCGAAACAGGTCATTCGGATAATTATGCATGACCGCCTCTTGTACGGTTTCGACGATAATATGATCTTCGCGGAAGGAGGGAATGACTACTGCGATTTTATTTTTCGGAAGGGTGCTAGTATAATGGGGGACCCTGCCCCATCGCCCGGCAGCAGCCATAAAAGCCATATAGCCGATGGTGGCGAACAGATAAATAAAAAGCAACGCGGACAGCAACTGCACAATTATCATGAAAAAAAGACTGGTTAAGCAATGTATTTCAGCACTTAGACTTCTGAATAGGTAGATGAATAAAAATTCCACGCAATGCCCCTGAAAAAATTTTTCAATTGGCTGTACTCCCCTTTCAACAGGTAGCCAACGGCGTGCCTCGGAATCACCAGCCCCACAAAATAAAGCAGGAAAACCAATTGCTGCAAGAGGTTCGTGTTCCTGCGCATATACAGGATGCGGTTGCGCGTATGGTAGAATGTCTTTAGCGGATTCAGTTTGCCAACTGACATCGACTCTTTATGATAGATGGTAGCACCGGCCGTATACCAGATGATGTAACCGGCATTGCGGATGCGGGCAGACCAGTCCCATTCTTCGTAATACAGGAAAAACTTCTCCGGAAACATACCTACTTTTTCTATCACCTCGCGCTTCACCATCATGGCGCAACCATGGGCGCCGAATGTTTCCCCGGGCTGGTCATGCTGACCCTGGTCTTCCTCGCGCTCCCCGACCGTTGAGGTGCGACCGGTATAGTGATTCATTTCCCTGAAACCGGCATATTGAATCAGGCCGGGCTCAAAAAAATACTTGATTTTGGGACTCGTAACCCCAATCCGCGGGTTAGTGTAAAAGGCTTCCAGTAGCCCATTGAGCAGACCTGGTGTAACTTCAGTGTCATTGTTGACAATAAATATGAAATCACCTTTAGCCTGGCGCATGCCCCAGTTATTTCCCCCGGCAAAACCGAGGTTTCGCGGACTGATCAACAACTTTGTTTTGGGGTAATTTCCTGCAAGGATAAGGGGGGAAGGATCCTCCTTTGAGGCCATGTCACATACCAGCACTTCAAAATTGCGGTAGTTAAGCAACCGTAATGATTCCAGGAAGGCGCAGGTGACTGCAGCCTGGTTATAATTGAGTGTGATGATGGAGATGAGTGGCTCCGCCGCTGCTTCCATGAAGATGCCCTTTTATTACAGCGGCAAGTTACGATTCCTGCAAGAACCGGCTCAGGCGTTTGATTTCTGAATGATTGCCGTTGGCGTATTAGCCATTATCCATAAATCATACAGAAAGTTGTTGCGGTTGGCATAGGCGATATCCAGCCCGATTCTTTCTTCCACCGACATATCTTCCTGGCCGCGTTTTTTGATTTGCCAGAGTCCGGTAATTCCGGCAGGAGCCATAAAACGTTCCGCCCAGCTATCGGTGGTAAGGGCTTCCGCCTCATACAGGGGCAGGGGCCTGTTTCCGACAAGCGACATGTCTCCAAGCAGTACATTGAACAACTGGGGCAATTCATCCAGACTGGAATTTCTTAAAAATGTGCCGACGCGAGTGATGCGGGGATCATTATTGACTTTAAAAAAGACCGGGCCGCTTTGAGCTTCCTTGTTGTATTGGTTGAGGTGGGACAGCTGTTCAACTTTGGTATCGGCGTCCGCTTCCATGGTCCGGAACTTATAAAAATTAAACACCCGGTAACCACGGCCGGCGCGCTTGGAAATATAAAATACAGGTCCGCCAGACTCCAGTTTTACCGCTAATGCAATCAGCAGGAAAACAGGGCTCAGCAAGATCAGTAGGATTGAAGTAATGACGATATCAAACATCCGTTTTAAAAAGTCATTTTGAACAGAAGCGTTTTCCAGGCTCTGCATGATATTTTCCTGCAACTCTTTGAAATTGCCGGCATCCTTGATTTTCCGGATATAATGCAGTTTAGTCAACAGCTTTTCCGACTGCAGATGCATGAAGATGATTTCGTCTACAAAAGGAAGCTTCTTGATTTCCTGGATAGCCTTTATTTCAGCACCGGTTGCATCCACCAGAAATGGAATATTACGGAGATACGGGCTGGCCAAAATAAAATTGCTCAGGGCGGTGAGTGCGGGAACCCCAACAGTTGCATCAACAACAATCAAGTTGGGAAAAGCCGACCTTTTTTCAATTACCTTGGTAAGCACACCAAGGGCATTGTGAACATTTTCAGAGGCGTAGCCGCTTTCGAATGACTGAACCAGGGTATCAATTATGAAATTGTCACGGCCAATATAGAAGAATTCACCTTTTTTTTCAGGTGAAAATTCCTTTACCCCCGAAGTGTTTATGGTGAAGTGTCGGTATTTTTTTTCAGCAGTGTCAGTCCTGGGTGAGTAAATAAGTTCCATTCAGGTAAGATTTTGATGTTAGGATTATATAGTTTCCGGTGGGTATGAAAAAAAGCTAAACAGCTTTAAGTATATTATCGTAATTACTGGAGAAGTAAAGCAATAATTATTCAACGGCTCTTTCCAGTTGCACCGGGTTGAAAGGTTGCTGGAAAAAATGCGTCACCTCAAATTCCTTACACTTCAAAACAGTCTGATTCATGTCAAGAGATGAGAGAACAATCACCGGAATATCTCCATAAAGACCACTGGACGTCAAATGCTCCAACAGTTCCCAGTCCTGCATATCAGGCAGCTGCGGATCCATAATGATGACGTCTGGTAAATTTCTCTTGCTAAGCCAGTATAGCGCCGAGCATCCGTCAGCTGCAGTAATCACCTGGTGCTTCTGCCCAAGTACAGTCTGTAACAAAAACCGGATTGCTTTACTTTCGTCAATTGCTAAAATCTTCTTTTTCATTCTTTTGAATAATTAAGTTTTAAGAAACTCAATTTTTCAGTAGGCTGCAATTGGATAGGGGCACGGCGTTGATAGGTAATGGAAGACGGATTAAAAACACGGAGGCTGTTCAAAAGCTTAAACTTATTAGCAACATGAAGCCGCAGATAAATCAGGAGCTGAGCAACCTTATCGGTGATAATGAATACGAAAACTAAGATTGGTTGGATTTCAGCTGTCCTGTAAAACAGTTTCGGAAGTTCGGAGGATATATAGAATTAGTGTGTAAAGATGAATGGACAGGGAACTCCCTCTACTCTATCTCTCTGGTAAAAGTAGCAACAAAATTCAATAATTCAAACTGATGAACATTATATTTTATTTGCTCTGTAAAACTACAATCAATAAAAACTGTGCCCAATACCCTAAATGTGGAATTTATATCAGACTGCCTTTTCACGGGCGGCTTTTTCCCACAGCACCGACTGCTGTCCTCTCAAATACCGTTTAAAACCCAAAAACACGGAGAGGTTCATAAAAAGGAAGTAATACGGGATATAAAACGCCTTGACCCGGATGTTTCGGTTGGCGAAAAACCAACCCATGACGCCGGAAAAATAAAAAATAAGCTGGCCAAGAAATACCAGGACATAAAAATTGCCGGCCCCCTTGGTTACCAACCAAAAATTGATGGGGAATAAAATCAGCAAACACAACGGTGTGAGGGTCCACCTTAAAACGCGGTGAGAAATATACTGGAACGATAACCTGCCGAACCTGAACACATTAAGAAGCGGCAACAGCATCCCCATGGCCTGGAATCCGCCTGCGCTGATCCTGATTTTACGTTTCTGTTCATCGCCGATGGATGCTGAACTGGCTTCGGTCGCAAAAGCACCGGGTGCGTATTTAACCAGGTATCCAGCCATGGCTATCCGGAGTGAAAGTAAAAAATCCTCGATCAGCACCCCTTCTTCGATTGGCCGGTAAAGCGCTGACCGAACCGAGAAAAGCTCCCCGGCCGCCCCTACTACACTGTAAAACTGCGCATCCTGTTTTTTCAAGAATGATTCATATTTCCAGTAAAAGCCCTCCCCGGCCGAAGCGGCCTTACCCTCTTTTGGCTGGTAAATCTTTTTCTCCCCCGCCACAGCTCCCACTTTCGGATCAGCATAGTATTTTACGAGTTCGCGGATGCAGCCGGCGTTCAGCGCCGTATTGGCATCGCAAAATATCACGACAGATTCCGTCACCAGCTTCATGGCCCGGTTCATGGCCGCCGCTTTACCCCTTCTGGGCGCTTCATGAAGCAACGTGCACCGCGTATAGCGCCTTATGATGTCTGGTGTGCTGTCGGTAGAACCATCCGTAATAAAGTAGATATGCAATTTTTCCGGCGGATAATCCAGCGCATACGTATTCCGAATCTTTTCCTCAATATAATCCTCTTCGTTGAATGCGGCGATCACCAAAGCTGTAACAGGCTCAAAATCAGCAATAACTGGAGTCGATCCCGCGCGAACGCTGGTAAATTTGTTCAATACCCATATTAATATACCATAACCGGCATAAGTATAAAGGACCAGCAAAAGACAAAACCAGAAAATCACCAGTAAAGCCATTCGGAGTGTTTGTGGTTGAATGCGGTAAAACGGGCTTTCGCCTTCATTAGTACAAATAAATGAAACAAAAAGCAGCATCTCAAATCAACATCTAAAAATAAGGTTCAGTTGGGCGGTCACGCACCCCATTCAATTTACCCGCCACGGTTCTTTTCCCTGGCCCCCCGCTTCTTTCATCCTGCAGGAAACCCGTCGTTCAACGGGTACTACGCCAGGTGCTGAAAAAAACGCCCGTTGCCCACCGTTTACCCGAAAGGAAAGAAAATGATCGGTTGTCGCAAGAGCGGCTTTCCATACGTACTTTTACGTGCTCCCCGCAGAGAATGTAACGAATATCGCGATCCCCTGTGTCCTTGCTATTTTTTTAAGTAATTTGCCCGCGGCTGGCCATTTTTCCCTAACCCTGATAACTGAACTGCAAAAATCACTTTATGGATTTACTGTTTTTTCTGAATGCCCTGCTCCGCAAAAAATGGGTAATCATCATCTGTACCATTGCCGGACTGAGCGCCGGCCTGTTGTTTACTTTCACCAAGAAAAATATGTACATGTCGGCCGCTACCTACTCTACCGGCTTTACCATGAAACAACAGGTAAAAATGACCACCGATGAGGGCCTGAATATTTTCGAAATCGATCAGCGTTTTAAAAATGTGATTGAAACCTTCAAGTCTCCCGTGGTGATCTGCATGCTGTCTTATGATCTGATGCTGCACGACCTGACGGAAAAAATGCCTTTCACGACGTTGTCCGATAAAGAAAAAAGTAAGCGGGAATACCGGGATGTGAACTTAGAAAAAGCACGGGAAATCCTCCTGGAGAAAAGAGCCACCAAGGAGATCCTGCGCGCCTATGACCCGGAAGAAAACAAGGTTTACCAGCTCATCCTGCTCTACCAGTACGACAATGAAAACATCCTCGACGCACTTACCGTGGATCGCGTAACCGGAACGGATTACCTGAATATCATCTACAAGTCGGAAAACCCCGAAATGTCTGCCTTCGTGGTCAACACCATCGGTAAAGAATTCATTTCTTTTTATAACTCCATCACGGATACGCGTACCGTGGAATCGACGGACAAGCTGGACACCCTGGCGGCCCGGAAAAAAAGAGAAATCGATGAAAAAACGCAGCAGCTGCAGAAATATAAACAGTCTTTTAACTCGCCCAATATCGCCGACCGCAGTACCGCTGCCCTCGCCATGGCGCAGGACCAGCAGTCGCAGTTATCCATTGAACAAACAAAGCTTAACTCGCTCCGGGCCGATTTAAAATCGGTGACGGAAAACCTTGCCGCCCTGGAAAATACGCCCGATAACGCAGTAGCCAACAACACCGAACTGGTGGAACTGCAGCGCAAAAACCGCGACCTGGCCGTAGACTTACAGAAAAAAGGCGGCACCGATGCTGCCATCGAAGGGCAGATTGCCGCCAACCAGAAAAGGATCAACCAGATCCAGCCGGCCTACTCCACCGGCACGGACAAAGCAGAGAAAAAGAAACGTATACAGGAATACCAATCAGAAAAAATAACCATCCAGAACAATATCGATGCACAGCTGACCACCATTAACTCGCTCCAGTCAGGGGTAAGATCCTACAGTGCACTGGCCACCAATGGCGCCGGTGCTGATGTACTGGTATCGCGCATGCAGGGGGATATCGACCTCGCCACCAAACAATACGAGCAGATGACCAGCGCGCTGCAGAATGCGCAGAACATTAATGTTACCCCGGATATTAATTTTAAACAAACCCTGAAAGGCCAGCCTGCTATAAAACCGGAGCACTCCGGCCGGAAAGTAACTGTAGCCATCGGTGCCATATCGGCCTTTATCCTGTCCTCGCTCTGGATACTCGCCATCGATTTTCTTGACCAGTCGGTGAGAGCACCCTCGCTTTTTAACAGGATTGTCAACGTGCGACTGCTCTCCGTAGTCAACCGCATAGATTTGAAACACAAGGTTATAGACGACTATTTCAACCTGGAAGAAGACCCCGGCCACGGGCAGGATTTCATGTACCTTGAAAACCTAAGAAAGCTCCGTTACGAAATAGAAAGCAGCGGCAAGAAAATCATTTTGTTTACCAGCACTAAACCCCAGGAAGGAAAAACGACGATTATTGAAGCACTGGCCAACAGCTTCAGCCTCGTGAAGAAACGGGTGCTCCTGATTGACACCAATTTTTCGAATAATTCGCTGACTGAAAGATTTGACGCCAAGCCGATGCTTGACCAGCTCATCCTGAACGGGGAAACTAACCCGGGGCAAAAACTGGCCACCGTAAACCGCAGCACCAAAATCCCTTATGTAGACATCATTGGCTGCCGGGAAAGTGTTTATTCACCGGATGAAATCCTGCAGAAAAATAATCTTCTTGAAAATCTCTCCAAAATCAGCAGCCAGTACGATTACATTCTGCTGGAAGGCGCTTCGCTGAATGACCATGCAGATACCAAGGAGTTGCTGAAATACGCGGAAGCCATCGTAGTGGTGTTTTCGGCGAAATCGATAATCCGGCAGTCGGACCGGGATGCCATTCGTTTCCTCAAAAATCACCAGCATAAATTAATTGGTGCAGTATTGAACGAGGTGGAAAAAGAAAATATCGACCTGTAAATAGCCATTATCGGCAATGCTGTAGTTTTGCCCGCGGAACCTACCTAAAAGTGGTAATTCCGGGGTGACTGTATTTGGTAACTTTGTTGATCGCAAATGGTGCTGCCATCGAACCCAAAAACTTGTCCAGTTGTTTAAGGATTTATTCAATGCCAGGTATATTTTGTCTTCTAGCCGCCTGGCCTGGATCGACTACGCAAGGGGGATCTGCATCATCCTGGTCTGTTATCGGCATTCCTTCGATGGCCTGCGGGAATCACATCTTGACGTAGCCCATTACCACCTGCTCGAAATTTTAAATGTCTGTTTTTACAGTTTCAGGATGCCGCTGTTTTTTATCATTTCCGGCATGTTTGTTTCCAGGAGCCTGCAGAAGAAACGCCTCGCAGATTATATCAGGAGCCGCTTCTACGTCGTGTTTTACCCCCTGCTGCTATGGGGCAGCCTGCAGATAACACTCCAGCTGATCTTCCGGGATTATGTCAATGGCAAACCCGCACTTTTTGACTATGTCAACCTGGTTATTTTTCCGCGTAATCCTTCCAACAACCAGCAGTTCTGGTACCTCAACGCCTTATTTTTCGTTGGCGCCATTTATGCCTTTTTCAAAATCAAACTGCGCTTCTCTGTTTGGGTACAGCTGGGCATCAGCTTAGTATTTTATGGAGTCGCCGCCTGGATGGACTATTCGCGGATTGCGTTCTATATTTTTCCTGACATCTTTCATTATTACATCTATTTCTGCATCGGGGACCTGGTGGCGCCTTTTATTTTCAAACGGGAGGCAACAGAAAAAATGCTCTCCCCCACCTGGTTATTAATTTCGTCTATTTCCTGCCTGGCCCTGCAGGCTGTTTTTACCATGGTCAATCTGTCGCACGGCAATGACGACTATGTAAATATCAACCTTCCTTTTGTGTTGCTGCCCATTTCATTAAGCGGCTGCGCCCTAATGGTGCAATTTTCCCAGATCATGCAGCGGAAGAATACATTCCGGTGGCTGCGGGTGGTGGGTTACCACTCCCTGTACATTTACCTGATGCACCTGATGATTATCAGCGGGATCAGGATCATGCTGATCAGGCTGCTCCATATCACCAACGTTCCCCTCATCATGGGCTTAGCCATTTCCATGGGAGTTGTAATTCCCGTTTTAATGTATAACTTTTGTATCCGTCTCGGCGGCTGGTGGCTTTTCTCCTTGAAAAAGCCCGTTGCCGAAATCAATTATTATGCAACTATGAAAGCTGCGCTCAAGAACAACGCTGCTTAGCATAAGACCTTATGAAACATAGGTTTATCATTAACAGGGATATTATTATGTTCAGTTTCCAGTCCTGGGACACAGCGATTGGCAGCAATTTCAAGGATATGGCTATCGAACTCGCGCGCTATAACCGGATTTTGTTTGTCAACCGTACCCTCGACCAGAGCAGCCTGCGCCGGCAAAATGACGACCCGGCGACGCGGGCCAGGCTGAACAGTATCCGGACCGGCAACGGGGACCTGGAGCAGGTGGCACCAAATATCTGGGTGCACAATCCCCGGGTCCTCGCAACATCCATCAACCGTATTCCTTCTGCCTGGATCCATGACCTGCTGAATAAAAGAAATAACCGCCGCATTGCCAACGAGATAAATAAGGTTTCCGGGCGGCTGGAGTTCAGCAATGTTATTCTCATCAACGATAACGATTTTATCCGGGGCTTTTACCTGAAGGAGTTTATCCCATGCGCTGCTTACCTGTTTTATCTCCGGGATTATATGCTGGGCGTTGACTTTTTTAAACGACACGGACCACGTCTGGAGAGCAGGCTGATGAAAAAGGTGGATTTGGTGGTCGCCAACTCTGCCTACCTGGCTGGCTATGCGTCCCGTTTCAATCCAAAAAGTTATGATATCGGCCAGGGGTGCGACTTCAGCAGTTTTCTCAATCCCGAAACCGCGATGCCGGCCGACCTCGCAGCCTGTAAACATCCAATTATCGGGTACACGGGTTTTGTAAGTGCCTGGCGTATTGATGCAGCAATTATCACCCTGATTGCGCGCCGGTTTCCCGACTGCTCGGTCGTGCTGGTAGGACCGGTTGATTACCGATTTGATCAGAAAGCACTTGCCGCACTACCAAATATTTACTTTCTTGGCGGAAAATCGCCGGAACAGCTTGCCTCCTATATATCTCATTTTGATATTTGCCTGAATCCCCAAATCCTGAATGAGATTACGAGGGGTAACTATCCCCGCAAAGCGGATGAATATTTAGCGATGGGGAAGCCGTTGGTAGCAACCGCCACGGAGGGTATGGTGATGTTTGCCCCGTATTGCTATCTCTGCAGCACCCCTGGCGAGTATATTGAAAAAATCAGTGCTATCCTGGATGACCCGGGCACGGCCAACAGCGAGGCGGTCCGCCAGCAGAGAACTGCATTCGCGCTTTCCCACAGCTGGGAGGAAAGTATCGGGATGCTCGGCGACGCTTATTTTAAGGCAACAGAAAATTAACTATGGAAGAGCGGCATTTTGAAAATAAACTGGTACAGACCCTGGCAACAGTGTTCATCTTCCTGTTTTGCCTGCTGATGTTTTTTAAATTTTTGCTGGATTGAACAAACCCAACTTACAAGCCGCGTAACTGATTAAATTAATAAGGAACAAACGTTAAATGGGAAGACAAGTAAAACATGGTATCACTATTGGGTCCTGGATGCGAGACGTGTTCATCAGCACCCGTATGGCCTCCCTGCCCGGGCTGCTGGTGATGGTTCTTGTGGGAACGGGCCTTGCCTTCGCTGGCGCAAAATGGGGATCCTCGATGCCGGTATATATTACGGCTATCTCAGCTGCCATTATTTTCGCCATATTCTGCCTGCTCCATCCGGAATTCGCTTACTATGTTTTCTTTTATTCCATTATCATATTCACGCTGCCTGCAAGGTTATTCGGCATCGGTCTGCCGCTTGGTTTCCTCATCGAGGCGACCGGCTACCTCTGTATTTTCGCCATCATGGCGGAACAGTATAAAAAAAGAACGCCCAACCTGCGTTTCTGGCGAACTCCGATTTCGCTGATGCTGCTCCTGCTTTTTTTCTATTATATCCTGGAAGCCTTCAACCCCGAAATTGACAGCCTGTACGGTTGGTTGAGTTTCTTCAGGAAGCAGATCCTCTACCTGCTTTTTTATGTAGCCAGTTTTTTCATGTTCGACAGCATGGAAAAAATCAGGCGTTTTATTAAATACTGGATTATCCTCGCCTGTCTTATTGCGCTTTGGGGAATGAAGCAGCATTTCCTGGGGTTCACCAGGTACGAGGAACTCTATATTCACAGCGACCCCAACATTACGAGCCTGCTTTTCCAGGGCGGGCTGTTTCGAAAATTCTCTTTGCTCCCCGACCCGGCCTCTTTCGGCGTCCTCTGTGCCTCCTGCGGTTTATTTACCCTGGTTCTTGCCCTGAGAACGCCCGTAAAAAAAATAAGAACCCGGCTGTTCCTGGTTACGATTTTGCAGCTCGTCGCCTCTACGTATTCGGGCACCCGCACCTGCAACGTGATGGTGGTTGGAGGCCTGCTCGCCTATGTTGTTTTCACCTTCAATGAAAAAAAATCTATCCAGCTGATGGTCGCAGCCGTAGTCATCAGCGCCCTGCTTATTTTTGGACCATTCCGAAACTCACCGGTCATCTACCGGATAAAAACTACTTTCGAAGGCGGGCAGGATCCCTCTAACATGGTGAGGGATATCAACCGGAAAACGATTCAGCCTTACGTATATGCTCACCCGCTTGGCGGTGGCCTGCAAACCAGTGGTGAAGACGGCCGGCGTTTTTACCCGACGCACCCATTGGCGGGGTTTCCGCCGGATAGCGGCTATACGAAGATTATGCTGGAAGAAGGGTGGATAGGGCTCGCCCTTACATTGATATTTTATTTTTTTATTTTGCAACGCGGGATCACCGGCTTCTACGAATCCCGGCGGTCTGAAATCAGGAATCTCTATATCGCATTCACGATTTGCTTTTTCTCCCTGGCGGTGGGGCAGTATTCTCAACTTGCGATTTCCCAGTACCCGCTTTATTTATTTTACCTGTCAACACTGGTCATTTTTTATAAATTAAAAGAATATGATAATAAAAATCCTTCCCGGTTCGCGCCTGCGGCTTAATGTAACTTTATTCTTGGTGCCCGCCCTGCTGGTATTGTCACTGGCTGGCTTTTCCCAGTCGAAAAATCCTTCGGCGATAAAAGACATCAGGGAGAGACTCGTACAACTTGCCCTGCAAAACCCCAATTTTGAAATTGCCGACAGGCGGGTTGCCGTTGCCGGCTACCTCATCAAAAAAGCGAAGGGAAGCTGGCTGAGTACGATTTCGGCCCAGGGTAACCTCAACGAATTTGCGTTTAAAAGTTCCCAGGTCGGGCCAGGGGGTGCAGTCTACAACCCTTCTGTATACTACCCCAAATACAATTTCGGCATCGCTATTCCTTTCAATATTATCAGCGACCGGAAAAACGAGGTAAAGATCGCCAAGGAGAACCTGAACATTGCCGAGGCCGAAAAAAACCAGCGCTTCCGTGAAATTAAAGTAGTGGTTCTTTCCAAATACGAAGATTACCTGCTCAGCCAGCAAAAACTGGATTTTCAGAGCCAGATAACGCAGGATGCCCGGACCGCTTACCTCGCGGCAGAAAAAGATTTCCAGGAAGGGGCCATAAAACAGGAAGACTACAATAAAAGCTACCGCAGTTATACCGATGAAAGAATCAGGCAGCTGGAATACATGCATAATTTTAATATCGTAAAACTGGAGATGGAGTCTATCATCGGCGTATCGATGGACGATGTGTTAAAAAAATAACCGGCCAATCCCCGGTTTTCCCGGCGAGGCCGATACTACTTTCCCACTGTTACCATTATGAAAAAATGGCTGCCCTTTTTTACTGCAACCGGCGTTATTGTTGTTGTGGTGGCGCTGATAGAGTACGTCTCCCTGAAAAAAACAGGCGGCCATTTCTGTTACCCGCTGGATGATACGTTCATCCACATGGCTATTGCCAAAAACCTGGTGCTCCACGGCAACTGGGGCATAAACGCCTCCGGCTTTACGTCCACCTCTTCCTCGCCCTTATTTACGCTGCTGCTGTCGATCATATTCAAAGTCTTTTCCATCCATATCATCATCCCATTTGTAGTCAGCGGCCTCGGCACCCTGCTGGCGCTGTTTGTGATGCAACGCGAAATGAACCGCAACACGGCACTGACTACCGGCAGCCAGGTCATCGTCCTGCTGTTCGTACTGCTGTGCGGCCCGCTGCCCGCCTTATCCCTCCTGGGCATGGAACATACCCTGCAGATTGCGTTTACGCTGTTGTTCGTTTATAGCCTGGCCAGTCACTTATCGGGCAGGCCAGAATCAGCCTGGTGGCAGCCCGCCCTGCTCGCAGCGCTGATGACCGCCACCCGTTACGAGAACGCCTCCTTCATTGTGGCGGCATTTTTATTACTCGTGCTTCAAAAGAAATTTACCAAGGCGCTGTTAATCGGTTGCGCGGGTGCGCTGCCGCTGATTATATTTGGCCTGTACTCCGTGCTGAAGGGAGGTTACTTTATCCCCAATTCAATACTTATAAAAGGGAACCAGAATTTTATTTATTTCCTGAACGGTGGCAATTCAGTGTTGCAGGCTACCGCCAGCATCAGCGGGATCATTGTAATTGCGCTGGTCATTATTTTCGCGCGCTGGCAGCGGCAGCTCACCGATCGCAAGTTCTATGTGCTGACCATGCTTGTCATTGCAGGCATCATGCATTCGCTTTTTGCTTCATTTGGATGGTTCTACCGGTACGAAGCCTATTTAGTGGTGCTCGGAACATTCCAGTTATCGGTCATGGCCCTGGAATGGTACCAGGAACAGGGTGCTGCCGGACTACGCAGGCAGTTGCTTCCGGCATTGGCCATCGGGGTGATGCTGTACAGCCTGCCCGTTCGCGGGCTGAACGCGAATCGCAACGCGGTACGGGCCATTTACAATATTTACGAACAGCAATACCAGATGGGTCTTTTTCTCAGCAGTCATTATCCAGGCCAGACCGTAGCCGCGAATGATGTGGGGGCCATAAGTTTTATGGATCAGCTGAACGTAGTGGACCTCTGGGGACTTGGCAACAACGAGGTGGCCAGGGCAAGGAAAAAAGGGTATTGGACGAATGACTTCCTGCAGCGGCTTGTGCGTATACATCATACGCGGGTGGCAGTTATCTATGACTCATGGTTCGACCAAAACCTCTCGGCCGGCTGGGTGAAGGTGGCCACCTGGGAAATGCCGTATAATTATATCTGCGGCGATATCAGCGTCACTTTTTATGCCATGAACCAGGAAGAATCATCTCTGCTTAAAGACAACCTCACGGCGTTTGCTACCCGGTTGCCCGCTGATATCAAAGTGGCTTACTTTAAATAAATTACCTGTGGTAGGCTTTCAGTTCCTGCCTGGATTCACCCAGCCCGTCTATACCCAGTTCTACCACATCACCCGGCTTAAGATAAGGCTGCGGAGACATCCCCATCGCCACGCCGGCAGGGGTACCGGTGGAAATAATATCTCCCGGCAAAAGCGTCATGAAGCTGCTCGTGTAAGCAATGATATGGGGAAGCTTAAAGATCAGGTTCGTCGTATTGCCGTCCTGCATCATTTTTCCGTTCACGGTCAGCCATAGCCGCAGGTTATCCACGTCGCTAATCTCATCCCTGGTTACCAGCCACGGACCAAGGGGGGCGAATGTGTCACACCCTTTCCCCTTATCCCAGGTGCCGCTTCTTTCCAGCTGGAATGCCCTTTCGGATACGTCGTTATGAAGACAGTAACCCGCTACGTAATCCATGGCATCCGCGGTATCCACGTAACTCGCCCTTTTACCAATGACCACTGCCAGTTCCACTTCCCAGTCCGTTTTAACCGAATCTTTGGGAATGACAATATCGTCATTCGGTCCGCATAACGCGGTTGTCGCTTTCAGAAAAATCACAGGTTCTGTGGGCGGGGTGGCGCCGGTCTCGCGGGCATGATCGGCATAATTGAGCCCTATACAAATAATTTTTGAAGGCCTTGCCACCGGGGCGGCCAGGCGGGAACCCCGCGGCACTTCGGGGAGGGTGTCTTTTTGTTGCTGAAGGTAATCTGCCAGCCGTGCTATTCCGTTACCCGCAAAGAAGTCTTCATTGTAGTCTTCCCCAAATCCTGATGTATCATATTGCCGGCCATCGGACACAATACCGGTTTTGATGCGGTCACCGGCTACAAAGCGGATTAATTTCATATGTTTATTATTTTAAGTCACGGAACGGGTTGTACGCGGGGTAGGTTAGTTGTTGAGTTTTACAAAACCACCATCGATCGGGTAGTCGCACCCCGTGATGAACGAAGCTTCGTCAGAACATAGGTATAAGATCAGGTGGGCGATTTCCTCCGGGTTTGCCATTCTGCCGATGGGTTGTGTTTTGGACAGCTTTTCAAACATTTCCGCTTCGTTCCCCGGGTAATTTTTGGCAAGGAACCCATCTACGAAAGCCGTATGCACGCGCGCCGGGGAAATGCAATTGCAGCGGATATGGTCAGCCAGGTAATCCCGCGCCACAGAAATTGTCATAGCCGCCACCGCGCCCTTGGTCATGGAATAGGCAAACCGGTCGGGTATACCCACTATTGCCGCGATGGAAGACAGGTTCAGGATAACACCGCCGTTATTTTCCTGCATCACCGGGATAGCCGCAAACAGGCAATTGTATAAACCCTTGACGTTAATGCTGTACAGCCGGTCAAAGTCCTCCTCCCGGGTATTGCCTGCCTTACCGATATGGGAGACGCCGGCGCTGTTCACGAGTATATCAATTTTCCCGGCTATCCTGAATTTATCCACGACCAGGTCCTGCCTGGTGACATCGACCACGATCAGCTCGGCCTGGCCCCCGGCGGAACGGATGGCTGCAACGGTGTCCGCTCCATGATCGGCATTGATGTCAACCACAAATACCCGCGCACCCTGTTGCCCGAATAAGAGGGCTACCGATTTACCGATACCGCTTCCCGCGCCGGTAATAACTGCATTTTTCTGTTTGAGTGAAAACATATGAGTAGACATTATTCGGTAGCGTGACAACCTAAGCCAGGAGGAGTTTACCTCCGGTAAGAAATTTTATAAAGTGAGCCGTTAGCGTCATCACACACGAACAGGGATCCGTCCGGCCCCTGTGCCAGTCCGCAGGGTTTGTGCTGATCTTTACCGGACAGAAAATTGTCTGCGAACACTTCCCACTTGCCCGCAGGTTTGCCATTTTTGAAAGGCACAAAGGCCACCATATAGCCTTTATCGAGCTCCGGGGATTTCCCATGAAAAGCAATAAATGCGCCGTTATGAAACTTTGCAGGAAAGGCATTACTGGTATAGAACATGACGTCGTTCGGCCCCAGGTGGGCAGGCATTACTGCTATAGGGTTAAGGGATTTGCGGTTACCGGTTTTTTTTCCATCCCCGCCATATTCCGGTGCGAGTATCTTTTTATGCTGGAACTGGTCGTAATAAACATAGGGCCATCCCCCGTCAGCGCCTTTGCGCACTTCATACATGGTTTCTGCAGGAAGTTTTTTATCCTGTTCCGGCGTGTACATATCAGGGAAAAGCGAGTTCAGGTCTCCGCGGCCGTGCTGCATCACAAAAAGAGACCCCGACTGCGCATTCCAGGTGATGCCTACAATATTTTTAAACCCCGTGGCGTAATGTACTGCATCGCTGATTTTTTGATCGGCGCGGTCAGTCTTGAATTGCCATATTCCCCCCATTGAATCCAGTATGGGACAGGGATCCGGTGATTTGGTGCTGTTGGGATCCACCAGGCACGCGTTGAGGTAGGAGCCTACCACCACGAACAGATCGCCTTTGCTGTCGAGGGCGATGGACTTGGCATTATCGCGTTTATGATCAACAAGACCCATTACTATCTTTTCCGGGCTGCCGGGGTTTACCACGTTTCCGCCTTTGTCCAGCCGGTACCTGTACACCGCATCGTTGGACGAAGCATAGAGATAACCGCTGCCGATCGCAATGCCGGTACCCGGGAAGTCGCCAAAAGTATTCCTGATCGCATACTTTCCGTCGCCGTTGTTGTCTTTCAGGTACACGATGCCCTTGCCATCCCTGAGCCGTGATAATTTAACGTAAATTCCTCCGTCAGGGGTGACAGCAAGGTGACGGGCGCCGCCAAGCCCTTCAGCAATGATACTGCTGGAAAAACCAGCGGGGAGACCCAACGACTGCGCATAAGCATCAGGGGTATAAAAAAACAGGCTGACCAGTAATAGCGGGATAAAAACGGGTTTGGGCATATGGCGGTTTTTTGTTGCGCCAAATGTATCAATTATAATGGTTGTTTAACCCCGCCAACACTGTATTTGCTGATTTTTAATCAGCGCCCGCCGGTTAACAGCTTTCTAAAATAAAATGAAAATGTGGCAGGGATATCCGGCACTACCCCGAAAAATCCGGACCTTTGATTATTGATCACCACAGGGAATACCGGTGTATCCGGCGCAAACAAATGAACCCAGCATTTTTCGAGTCGATCTTCAGCAAGCAGGAGCACACGGAAGACGTTCCGGCAAACAGCGTCATTACAGACTGGGCAGGCCAGTTGCTTCGCCTGATGTATCCCGAGCTTTCCAAGCAATTTTTTTCAGGTCCCGGCCAGTTCGAAGCCGCGTTCCGCCAACTCGAAACCGAATTGGTCGCGATCATGGCCAGTACGCGTGCCTGTGCACACTGTAACATCCGCGAACAGGCTGCCCGGTTTATGGACCAGTTGCCGGATATCTACCGCCTGCTGAACCAGGACGTAAAGGCCATCGCAGACGGCGACCCGGCAGCGGTGAGCGAATTTGAGGTGGTGCGTACCTACCCCGGATTCCTGGCCATTTGTTTTTACCGGATCGCGCATGCCCTGCTGGTGCTGGAAGTGCCGCTGCTTCCCCGGATCCTTACCGAGTATGCGCATTCCCAAACAGGCATTGATATTCACCCGGGAGCTGTCATCGGAGAACACCTGTATATTGATCACGGCACCGGCATTGTAATCGGTGAAACCTGTGTAATCGGTAACCATGTAAAACTGTACCAGGGCGTAACGCTTGGGGCCCTGAGTGTAGACAAAACACTGGCCGACACCAGGAGACACCCTACCGTGGAGGACCATGTCATCATATACTCCGGTGCAACCATTCTGGGAGGTGACACCGTTATTGGTCACCACAGTATCATCGGCGGAAATGTGTGGCTTACCCGGAGCGTGCCGCCTAATTCGGCAGTCTATCACCGGCCGGAAATTGAAATCACCGAAAGAAAAATCTATTAAATCAATAACAATGGGCAGTATCCTGGACCTGGTAGGCAATACCCCGATGGCGGAGATAAAAAATATCGGGGTAAACCCAGGGGTAAAAATATTTGCGAAACTGGAAGGAAATAATCCCGGCGGAAGTGTGAAAGACAGGGCTGCGCTGAATATGATAAGAAGTGCCATGGAACGCGGCGAAATTTCGCCAACCACCCGCCTGGTGGAAGCCACTAGCGGGAATACGGGAATAGCACTCGCCCTAATGGCAAGCCTGTTCGGGCTGCAAATAGAACTGGTTATGCCGGCAAGCTCTACCCGTGAAAGAACCCTTACCATGCAGGCATTCGGAGCAACGGTGACACTGCTTGAAAATATTGAAGCCTGCCGTGATTATGCAGAAGAAAAGGGCAGCAAGCCCGGCTACTTCCTGCTTAACCAGTTTACGAACCCCGATAATTACCTGGCGCATTATAAGACGACCGGACCGGAAATATGGCGGGATACGGAGGGGCATGTCACCCATTTCGTCAGTTCCATGGGCACCACAGGAACCATTATGGGCACCTCCCGGTTCCTGAAAGAAAAGAATCCGGCTATCCAGCTGATAGGCTGCCAGCCGACAGAAAACGCTTCTATCCCGGGGATCCGGCGCTGGCCGGCTGCTTACCTACCCAAAATTTACGACCCTTCGCGCGTCGACCGTATCATAGACATTTCGCAGCAGGAAGCAATTGATACCACAAGGCTGCTGGCGCGGAAGGAAGGCATTTTTGCCGGGATGAGCAGCGGCGGCGCGGCCTCGGCAGCACTTCGGCTTTCCCGGGAACTGGACGAAGGCCTTATTGTATTCATCGCCTGCGATCGCGGTGACCGCTACCTCAGCAGCGATTTGTTTGGGTGATGCCCTCAGCTTGTACCGAGATCAATTTCTGTATTGTCCCCTATGTTCAGGCTCCGGCTTTCTCCTTTCAGCTCGGTATCGCTGCCGATTAAGGAGTCGGTGAGTACAATATCGAGCAGGTTGGCAAAAGCCCCGATAATCGAATCTTTGACGATAGAATAATTGATCGACACCTTTTCGCCGATGGCCACATTGGGACCAATGATAGAATTTTTTATACTGCAACCCGCACCGATACTGACGGGAGGAATGATGATGGTGTTTTCAAAGAGGTGGTCATCGGCAATAACCTGCCCGAATTTTTTCAGGAGGATGGCATTGCTTTCCAATAGTGAATCCTTCCGTCCGCAGTCGAACCAGTTCTGCACTTTATAGGGGAGTATTTTCTCCCCGTGCTGCAACATGCATTCCAGGGCGTCGGTGAGGCTAAACTCGCCTCCCCGGCTCTTCACCTGGTTACGGATGTTGCTGTCGAGGCAGCTGAAGAGGCAGGCTGACTCCCTGATCCGGTAAATACCCACCAGGGCCATATTGGATTTGGGGATCTGCGGCTTCTCCACCAGCTTATGTACAAAACCGGCATCATCCATTTCTGCCACCCCAAAAACACGGGGATCGTCTACTTTTTTGACGCCCACCATTGAGTACGGGCTGCTCAACACCTCACTTACATTATACTCACAGATGGAATCGCCGAGTACGATAAAGACTTCATCGTCGCCCACGATATCCTTTGCCAGCAGGATGGCATGGCCGAGCCCCTGTCTTTCATTCTGCTGTATAAAATGAACTTTCAGCCCAGGATATTTTTCGCGTACAAAATCCTGGATCTTGTTTCCGAGGTAACCGATAATAAAGATGAATTCGTCGAGACCGGCCTCCTCCAACTGCTCAATAATGATACTTAACACCGTTTTGCCGGCCAGTGGAATAAGCGCTTTCGGTTGAGTATAGGTGTGAGGCCGCAGTTTCGTACCCGCACCTGCGACCGGTATAATTGCTTTCATATGTATAGTATAACTCCGGATTATCCCTGCTGTTCACGCAGGCCCCCGTTCAGGGCTTCTTCCGGCGCTTTCCCTTCAATTTTTAAAATGCCTAAACTAACTTATTTTAGACGGGTCTGCCGTAATCTGTTTTAGGGAATGGCAACCTCCGTATGACAAAGATAAAAACCCTGTTTCATATTGCCGGTGCAGTTCTGGTCGCCGGCCTGCAGTACCCGGCCACGGCGCAACCCACCGCCCGCCGGCTCGACAGCCTGTTTACGGCCACCTTCCTCCCCGGCGCTCCCGGAGCGGCTGTGGCAGTAGTACAACATCACCACACGGTAATAATAAAAGGCTACGGGCTGGCAGACATGGCTGCCCGGTCTGTCGCAAGTGCCCGCACAAACTTCAACATTGGATCCTTAACCAAGCAGTTTACGGCGTTCTGCGTACTCCGGCTGGCATCAGAAAATAAACTCGCACTTTCCGATCCGCTTTCACGGTTTTTCAGGGGCCTGCACCCCGTTATCGGCAAAATAACCCTGCGTCAGTTGCTGACGCACAGTTCCGGCATACCCGACCACTATGCATATACGGATACATCCGGTCTGAAACATGCCACCGACCGTGTCGTTCTTCAGGCTGTACTAAAAATGGACACCCTTTATTTTTCCTCGGGTACCCGTTACCGTTACAGCAACACGGGGTACTGTCTGCTTGGGGCAGTTATCGAAAAAGTTACCGGCATGTCTTATCCCCGTTACCTGGATAAATTGGTGCTGAAGCCGCTTGGCATGACCTGCACGGTAGTCTGGCAGGCCGGGCGGCCGGTGCAGCAGCCCGCTACAGGATATACCGCGGGCAACGGAAAACATTTCAGCCAACAGGGGCCGGCGGAAGGAGTCTTCTTTTCCACTGAAGCAGATGGCGGCCTCTACACATCCGTGGCTGATTATTCCAAATGGCTGACGTTTTTGCAAAAAGCAAAAGGACATGACCGTGAAATCATTCGCAGGCAGCGTTCGCCGCAGTGTACGATTGACGGCAGCCCGGGGTTATCGTATGGTTTTGGCTGGTTTTGTAACCGCGGCACCACGCCCGGTTCGGTATACCACAGCGGCTCCAACGGCGGTTTCAGGGCTTTTGTGTTTACCATCCCCGAGCTGGGTTACAGCGTAGTGATTTTCTGCAACCAGGATGGTATAGACCTGGAGAAACTTGTCGAGGCAGTAAACCATGTCACCGGCACCGGTAATAATTCTTTGCTCAAAATAGACCGGCTTGTATCTTTTAATTCTACTTCGCGTAATTTTGCGCCATGCAGCGTGATACCTTAGTCTTTGATCTTATCCGGAAAGAACTGGAACGCCAGCGCCATGGCATAGAACTCATCGCTTCCGAAAATTTTACCTCCCTGCAGGTGATGCAGGCCACTGGTAACGTAATGACCAACAAATATGCAGAAGGATACCCCGGAAAAAGATATTATGCCGGATGTGAAATTGTAGACCAGACCGAGCAGTTGGCCATTGACCGGCTTAAACAAATTTTCACCTGCGATTACGGCAATGTGCAACCGCACAGCGGCGCCCAGGCCAATGCAGCGGTGATGCTGGCCATCCTTCAGCCAGGCGATAAAATGCTGGGGCTCGATCTGAGTATGGGCGGGCACTTAACCCATGGATCTGCCGTCAATTTCACCGGTAAAACCTATAGCCCGTATTTCTATGGGGTGAAGAAAGAATCGGGTTTAATCGACTATGAAATGCTCGAGGCGCAGGCGCGGAAAGAAAAACCCAAGCTGATTGTCTGCGGCGCTTCTGCTTATAGCCGGGATTGGGATTACGCCCGGATTCGCAAGGTGGCAGATGAGATAAACGCCTTCGTACTCTGCGATATGGCGCATCCTGCCGGCCTTATTGCCAAACAATTGCTGCATTCGCCCTTCGAACATTGTCATTTTGTGACTTCCACCACCCATAAAACCCTAAGGGGTCCCCGGGGCGGTATCATATTGATGAAAAAGGACTTCGAAAACCCTTTTGGTCTCAAAGATGCAAAAGGGAATATCCGGCTGATGAGCAATCTGCTGGACATGGCGGTTTTCCCGGGCATCCAGGGAGGTCCGCTTGAGCACGTCATTGCCGCCAAAGCCGTTGCCTTCGGCGAAATATTAACCGACGAATTCAGCGTGTACACCCAGCAGGTGATTACCAATGCCCAGGCCATGGCCAGCGCTTTTGTTGAAAAAGGCTACCAGCTAATCAGCGGAGGAACAGACAACCACCTTATGCTGATTGACCTCCGGAATAAAAATATCAGCGGTAAGAAAGCGGAACAGGCACTGGTTAAGGCCGATATCACCCTGAATAAAAACATGGTTCCTTTCGACGACAAAAGTGCATTTGTAACTTCGGGTATCAGGATAGGTACGCCGGCCATCACCACCAGGGGCCTGGTTGCTGCGGATATGCAGTTTGTCGTTAATTGCATCGACCACGTACTGATGAACCCGGATGATGAAAATGTTATCGCAGCGGTGCGCAACCAGGTGAATGAGTTTATGCAGCAGTTTCAGCTCTACCCTGAGCTTGGCTAGCCGGTATATCCTGCGCTCCGCGCCAGGCCCGTTGCGCGGGGTGGTTGAGTTAACAGTATATTTGCTCACTAACATGCAAATGAAATGATTCAACGGATACAAACGCTCTGGCTCCTTTTTGCGGCTGCAGCCGCACTGCTCACCTTAAAATTTTCTTTCTACAGCGGAAATGTACTGGCTACCGACCAATCCAAGAGTTTCCTGTCGCTGACCGGCACAACGAGTATCCTGATTCTTATCCTCACGGTCGCGTCGGGAGTGACGGCTTTCATCGGCATCTTCCTCTATAAAAACCGGAAGCTGCAGCTCAGGCTCACTATCGCCGCGCTGCTTGTCTCCATTCTCATAATTGGTTTGTATTTTAAAGAGACCCAGCGTTTTGCTGAGGGCAACTATGACCTCACGGCCATGCTGTGCTTTCTCGTTCCAGTATTCCTCATCATGGCTGCCTATAAAATTTACCAGGACCAGAAACTGGTCAAAAGCCTGGACAGGCTTCGCTGACAAATTCACTGAAACAGGTATCCCAATCACAGGGTATGCCCGGAACGCCTCTGTAGGACCATTCCCGTTATAGCATATGGCACCCTCCCAAAATAAATTCAAAATAGCTCCCGTGGTAATTTTGAAATAAGGCAAAAGGTCTATCTTTAGAAGCACGCTCAACTTCCCTCTCTCCTTCCGGCCCCCGAAAAACGCGACTTCCCGTTTTAACAATTTATATACCGATCAACCAGAACTTTTAAAAACAGCCAAATGAGAAAAATTTTTTACCCTGTTCTTTGTGTGTTTTCCTGCATAAGCCTCTGGGCGCAAACCCCCGGGGGGGTCGCCGGGTCAGTGCTTTGGTTAAAAGCAAATGCCGGTGCGAGCCCGTCGACCTGGACCGATTTTTCGGGCTACGGCAATACGTTTACCCAGCCTACCGGCTCTAACCAGCCGGCTACGATCAGCCCTGCCTTTAACTTCAATCCGGCCCTGGGGTTCAACGGGGTGAACAGCTATATGAGCCAGCCCACGCCCACCGGTTTTCCGGGGGGAAGTAACGACCGCACTATTTTCGTGGTGGCCAATGCTACTGATATTACCGGTTACCGCTGGATCCTCATATACGGCAATACTTCCACCGCGAATAACACTTTTCAAACCGGTAACAACGGAGGAGCGCTTTCCAACGCTTTTTACGGCAGCGCTGCAGACATGAACTCGGGCAGCTTCTGGAATGCCGCCGGCCATACCAATGGGGCGCTCGGGGAATTCACCCTGGCCGGGGGTACCAATGAAACTCAGTACGACCGGGGCGTTCAATTTAATACCCAGACAACGGCTGCAGCGCTCACGGCGGCCTCCACCAATGGCATCATTGGCGCTATCAATACGACCGGTACGGAATCCTGGAAGGGAAATATTGCAGAAATTGTGCTGTACCCAACTTTGCTGACCACCGTTCAGCGCCGGCAGGTGGAATCTTACCTCGCCATCAAATATGGCTTCACCCTGGGCAACACCACGACGCCGATCAGTTATACTGCCTCCAATGGTGCGGTCATCTGGCCAGCCTCCAGTACCTATCAAAACGATGTTTTTGGGATCGGCATGGACAACGGTTCCTCGCTGAATCAAACCAGCTCGAACAGTATGAGTTCGGGTGCGGGCGATGGAACCGGCCAGAGCGGCAAAGGCAACCTTGTGCTGTCCGGCGCCACCTTATCGGATGTAAATTTCCTGATGATCGGCAACGACGCCGGTCCGCTTACTGAACATGTCATCGCCAGCGGAGAAGGCCCTTTCGGTTCAACCGGCTCGACCCGGGTTATCCGCAACTGGAAAGTGCAGAACATGGGGAACGTGGGCGCCACCAACCTGAGTTTCGATATGACCGGCCTCACATTTACAGGTGGATCTACGGCTTCAAATTACACCGTGATGGTGGACGCGGATGGTGACGGCGATTACAGCACCGGGGTGCCGGCCTATTACCAGGCTTCCAGCATCACCGGCAACAAAATCAATTTTACCGGTGTGGTACTCCCGAACAATGCCGAATTTACTATCGTCACCTCGCCGTCGGCTACCCTCCCGGCAAAATGGGCGGGCTTTACGGTAACCGTGCAGAAAAACCAGGCGCTGCTTGCCTGGAAGACTACCGACGAACTGAATGTGGACCGGTATACGGTTGAATATTCCGCAGACGGTGTTTCCTATGCTGTGCTGGGGTCGGTAACGGCTAAAAACAACACGGGCATCAATACCTACAGCATGCTCCAGGACAACCTTCCGGCCGGCCTGCGGTATTACCATATCCGCCGCTACGATAAGGACGGTAAATTTGAATTCAGCGAGGTGAAAAAAGTTCGTATCGGGGCTGTTACTGCAGTTCTTATCCGGTCTAACCCCGTCACACTTGGCAGGCTTGAGCTGGTCGTTTCTTCAGACCAGGCCCAGGAGGCTACCATACGGGTCATCAGCCTCAATGGTTCCCTGATGCTGCAGCAGAGAAACACGGTTTCAGCTGGCGACAACAACCTGACTGCAAACCTCCAGAACCTGGTGCCCGGCACCTATATCCTGCAGGTGCAGCTGGCTGACCAAATCATCAACAAGAAATTTATCAGGCAGTAAACCATCCAGGTTACTACCCTACAAAAGGCTGTTGTAAGTTTTTCTTACAGCAGCCTTTTGCTTTGATAACGGTACATTGCTACCGGTCAATATTGAATTCAGTGGATTACAGGAAACGGGAAGTGTACCCGGTGTTGGATTTTTTTAAATCAGCCGGGATGCCCGCGAACACGAGTTGCCCCCCTTCATCGCCGGCCTCCGGGCCCAGGTCAATGACCCAGTCTGCGCTCCTGATTACATCGGTATTGTGTTCAATGACGAGAATGGAATGACCCTGTTCTATCAGCGCACTAAAGGAACCCAGCAGTTTTTTGATATCATGGAAATGAAGGCCGGTAGTCGGCTCATCGAATATAAAAAGTATATGTCCCTGTGCCCGGCCCTTTCCTAAAAACGACGCCAGCTTTACCCGTTGGGCCTCGCCCCCGGAAAGCGTGTCGGACGACTGCCCCAGTTTAATATACCCGAGTCCAACATCCTGCAGGGCTTTTATTTTTGCCACCACGTCCTTTTCGTCTGCGAAAAAACCAATGGCATCGTCGACGCTCATGTCCAGCACGTCAAAAATATTTTTGTCCCGGTATTGCACCTCCAGCACTTCTTCCTTAAAGCGTTTCCCGCCACAGACTTCACACACCAGGTGCACATCTGCCAGGAACTGCATCTCCACCACCTGCTCTCCTTCTCCCTTGCAGGTATCGCAACGACCTCCATCCACATTAAAAGAAAAATGTTTGGGTAAAAATCCGCGCATTTTACTCAGGGGCTGGCGGGCATACAAATCGCGGATTTCATCATAGGCCTTGATGTAAGTGACCGGGTTACTGCGGGATGATTTACCGATGGGATTCTGATCAATCATTTCCACCTGGCTTACCGTTTCGGTATCGCCAGTTAGCGCCCGGAAACTGCCTGCCTTGCCGTCCGGGTCACCCAGCATTTTCTTCAGGGCGGGGTAGAGCAGCTGTTTCACCAAGGTCGTTTTGCCACTTCCGCTTACCCCGCTCACCACACACAACACATTCAGGGGAAACGTTACGGTAATATTTTGAAGGTTGTTCTGCCGCGCACCCTCCAGGACAAGCTTGCGGTTCCATTTGCGGACCTGTTTCGGCGGGGCAATCCCCAGCTCGCCTTTAAGATAACGGCCCGTTAAGCTCGCGGGATTGGCGATAAGGGCATCATAATTCCCTGCAGCCACCACCTCGCCGCCGAGGTGACTGGCCAGCGGCCCCATATCGATTACATAATCGGCCTCGCGCATCATCATCTCATCGTGTTCCACCACCACTACGGTATTGCCGAGATCGCGCAGCGACTTCAGCACGCCGATCAATTTTTGAGTATCCCTTGAATGCAGCCCTATCGACGGCTCATCCAGGATATAAAGAGAATTGGTAAGGTTACTGCCGAGGCTTCGAGTAAGCTGGATACGCTGGCTTTCCCCGCCACTCAGCGAATTGGCCAGGCGGTTGAGGGTTAAATAACCAAGACCCACATCCATCAGTGTTTTAATGCGGGTATGAATTTCGATCAGGATTCTTTTGGCGATGCTGGCTGCTGTTTCGTCCAGTTCCAGCGCCTTGAACCATTCCTGGAGGTACTTCACCGGCATATCGCAGAGCTCCCCAATGTGCTTACCCCCAACCTGTACATACAACGCCTCTTTCCGTAAACGGTAGCCATCGCATTCCGGGCAAAGCGTACGGCCGCGGTATCGTGAAAGCAATACCCGGTACTGCACTTTATACAGGTTCTGTTCTACTTCTTTAAAAAAGTCATCGATACCATTCACGAACTCATTACCCTTCCACAGCGTCCGGTATTCCGCCTTGCTGAGGTCATGAATCGCTTTGTGCACCGGAAAATCAAATTTTCGGGAGGCTTTGATAAAAGCATCTTTCCATAAGCCCAGCTTTTCCCCTTTCCATGGGGCCACAGCTCCTTCGTAAATACTCAACCGTTTATCCGGTATCACCAGGTCTTCATCAATACCGAGAACCATCGAAAAGCCTTCGCATACGGGGCAGGCTCCAAAAGGATTGTTGAAAGAAAAAAGATTGGGTACCGGTTCCTCGAATACGATCCCGTCGAGCTCAAAGCGATTGGAAAAATGCCGCAGCATAGTGCTATTGACTTCGAGGAATACTTCGCCTTCGCCTTCGTAAAATGCGGTGTTGACGGAGTCCGCCATCCTATGCCGGTCATCTTCGTCGAAATCTTTAACCACCAGGCGGTCGACCAGCAGGTATATTTTTTTCTTTGCCGCAGGCTTCCATTTTTTGTTTTCCAGTAAATCTTCAATCCGGTGCACTTCCCCATCGTACAAACGGGAAAATCCCTTTTGCAGCAATATATTCAGTTCTTCCCCGGCCTCGCGGTTGGCATGCTGCCTGAAGGGTACAAGCAGCAATACTTTATCGCCCTGCGGCAGGCCGCCGATAGCCTGTATCACATCACTGACATCGTCTTTTTTCACGATTTGTCCTGAAACGGGGGAGATGGTCTTTCCCGCTCTCGCGTAAAGGAGGCGGAGATAATCATAAATTTCAGTCATGCTCCCAACGGTGGAGCGGGGCGTACGCGTAATTACTTTTTGTTCGATGGCTATGGCGGGACAAAGCCCTTTAATATAGTCTACATCGGGCTTGTTCATCCGCGCCATAAACTGGCGCGCATAGGCACTGAGACTTTCAGCATACCGGCGCTGCCCTTCTGCGAAAAGTGTATCAATTGTAAGCGATGATTTGCCTGAGCCGGATACGCCGGTAACCACGATAAGCTGGTTACGGGGTATCTCCACCGTAACATTTTTTAAATTGTGTACACGGGCACCCTTTATCAGGATATTATTCCCTGAAGAGGGAAGACCAATCGGAACTTTTCGGTTCTTTTTTGCTGAAACTACTGTCATAATCGTAAAAAGGGATCGCAAAATTATCGAAGTTTTACGATCCCGACACGTATTAACACCCAATTATGAAATCTGTTGCAATATTTGCTATCGAAAATCGCATATTTTTCAAAAATGTACTATTTTCGGAATACAATTAAAACCCAATTAAAACTATGATTAATCACCTCAAAACCTCCCGCCTATAAGCAACATCTACTTTGCGCATTACAGTCTCCTGTAAAGTTTATCCTGTTCGTTAATATCCATTATCCAATCATTTTAAAAAACCCGTAGAAGTTTATGAAATCACTCTGTAAAAACACCGATCATGAATTGATTCATTCATTCATGGAAGGCGACATGAATTCTCTTGAAACGCTGGTTGTACGCCACAAGGACAAACTTTACACGTCCATTTTATTCATGGTGAAGGACAAATATCTCGCCGAAGATATTTTCCAGGATGTCCTGATTAAAATCATTGACACCATCAGGGGCGGACGCTACACAGAGGAAGGAAAATTTTTACCCTGGGCTATGCGTATTGCACACAATCTCTGTGTGGATCATTTCAGGAAGGTAAAACGTACCCCTGCTATCAAAACAAGTGATGACAGGGACATCTTTGAAGTACTGAACTTTACTGAAGACAGTGCAGAAACAAAGATGATGAAACGCGAGAGCCACGACAGAGTGCGTCGTATGCTCGACCTTTTACCGGAAGATCAGCGCGAAGTAATCATCCTCCGACATTACGCTGAACTGAGTTTCAAAGAAATTGCGGCACTCACCAATTGCAGCATCAATACAGCCCTGGGAAGAATGCGCTACGGGCTTATCAACCTCAGGAAGATGATGCTGGAAAAACAAATCTCTTTGTAGGTTAAATAATTTAAAAATTAATGTTCGGGCGGGCACTTTCGTTGTCAAAAAAGTATATTTGCCAAGGCAGTTAAGATTCATAGTCATTCTGGTCCTCCATCTTACCTTTTGAAAATCGATCCGCTTGCCGTGAGAAGGCTGGAACAGAATGACGCCTAATTGAAAGGCCCCCGTCACCGGGGGCTTTTTTATGATATACCTGCGACCGGTGTTATAATAAGTCTGCGCGCAGCAATGAAAGTCGACAATACGCCCGTAATCTTCACGGCGACGGTGCAGGAAATTGCCGCGGCTATTTACGGTGATGAAATGCGTTGAGGCCGCACTCCAGCCAGCCGGCATACTTTTCCGGATCAGGCGTATAGCCTACGGGAAGCGACAATAATTTTTCGTCCGGGGAAACTACGGCGTACAAAGGCTGCGAAGCGTTCTTAAAGTTCTCCGACTGGAAAGTGATAAACTTGTCGCCGATTGTTTTGATCGGCTTCTTCGAACCGTCACGACCAGTAAACAGGAACTGGGCAGTGTCCGGCAACTGCTTCCTGTCGTCGACATATAAAGAAACAAGGATGAAGTCCTTTTCAATCCGCGAACGAACCGCCTCATTCGTCCACACATTCTCTTCCATCTTCCGGCAGTTGACACAGGCCCAGCCCGTGAAGTCGATCAGCAGCGGCTTGTTCATTTTCCTGGCAAGCGCCAGTGCCGCGGTGTAATCATTTATCACGTTAGCCTCCACCCCTTTCCGGGACGCGCTGTCCCGAGCATAAATACTATAGCTGAGCGGGGGAGGGAATCCGCTGATTAAGGGCCTGTTGGCATAACGGGTATTGGTCACCCCGGGCAGCAGGTAGATCACGAATGCCAGGAAGATGAGCCCGGTTATCATGCGTAACGGACCCAATTTCCTGGGCGGCGGGTCGTAAGCAAACTTTAATATCCCAAACAGGTACAATACCAATGCGGTTCCGGTTAGGATCCAGATGGCAAAAAAGACCTCCCGCTTCAGCAAACCCCAATGCTGTACCAGGTCGGCATTCGACAAGAATTTCACGGCAAGGGCTAGTTCAATAAACCCGAATACAATCTTGACGGTATTCATCCATCCCCCCGATTTAGGCAACGAGGTGAGCCAGTTCGGGAAGAGCGCAAACAGGGCGAACGGCATGCCCAGCGCAAGTCCGAAACCTGCCATGGCTACGCTTAGCTGTAAGGCGCCACCATCCTGGTTCAGCGCACCAACAAGCAGGGAGCCCAGAATGGGGCCCGTACACGAAAAGGAAACGATGGCAAGCGTGAGTGCCATGAAAAATATGCCGCTGACACTGCCTACGTTCGACTTTGCATCTACTGAATTGGACAGGTTGCCGGGAAGACCGATTTCATATAACCCGAAAAAAGAAAGCGCGAAAGCAATGAAAACGATGGCAAACCCGATATTGAGCCAGCTATTAGTGGAAATATTATTCAGGATGTCTGAACTTCCTGCATCCAGGAAATAAAACGGCACACTGAGCAGCACATAAATGAGGAAGATAAAAAAACCGTATAGAAATGCATTTTGAATACCCTGTCTTTTATTGCCCGACTTCTTGGTAAAAAACGAAACCGTGAGCGGGATCATCGGGAAAGTGCAGGGCATGATAAGACCAATAAGCCCCCCGGCAAATCCCAGTATAAATATCGCCCAGAGACTCCGGCTACCGCTGTTTTCACCACCTGTGCCGCCACAACTGCTCGCGGGGTTAGCCAGGTCAATATTGCCGCGGTGCAGCGCGCCGGCCGCATCGGCTGACTCCTGCAGACCAGCTTTTGCCAGGGAAATGCCACCGTTTTGATCAATGGTAAACTTAAAGGGAATTTCTTCCGGCCCCGCAATGCTGTCGCCTTTCATACTCATATACGAAACCACCCCGCTAATGGTATGCCGGCTGCCTGCCGCAACAGTCGTTTCCAGTGTGCAATCCTGTTCAAAGTAATGTATCAGCAAGTTGTCCAGCAGGGGCTCCCGGGTAGATAGCAACGCGCCCTGCTGCCTGGTGGACACTGCCGGTATGGGATTGCCCCCCATGGTATCAAAAACAATATGTGTATTGGGTTCATCCGGCGGCATCCCGGTGGCAAAAAGCCGCCATCCTTTTTCTATCGTGGCATGAAAAGAAAGCGTGTAGGCTCCCCCGCCGGAACCTTTGGCGCTGAACGTCCAGGTGACCGGGGAATCAGCAGCACGCTGCTGTTGGGACCAGGATGCCAGCGAAACAACTGATGCCAGCAGGAGGACTAAAAATTTTTTCATGAAATTGTTGCAGGAAATAAGCAGTTCTGAATTTCGGTTAGCCCCCAACGTTAATTTTGAAATTTACGGTGGAAGGAGGCAGGCACTGGCTGTCATTGCAAACCATAAATTCCACGGAGCCGGCTACGTTTGTTTTGATGTTACCCTTCAGTTTTACTACCTGGATAAAATCGACCGAATTCTCGTAGTAGTTAACATTACCCTTCCAGGCAGTTTCGTATTTTTTAACCCGCTTACCGGATTCTTTGGTGCCGCCTTCGATAACCGCCAGAGGATTTTTTATAAAGGTGATTGCAGTAGGAAGGGGGCCATCTACACCGGCATCCTGGGCGTACATATGATAGTTTCCGCCGATAGCAGCTTTCAGGTGAAGTTCATAGGTTTTATCAGCAATTTTTTTTGCACTGTAATCCCATTGTACCTGGCGGTCAGATTGGGCATGCAACAGCAGGCTGACTACACATAAAAATACTAATACGGAAATTTGTCTCATCATAAAACTAATATTGCTGGATGCAGCGTAAAAAAACGGAAAGTTCAGCAATCCGTTGCTAAGGAAAGCTTAAAATTAGACGACAGCGGCTACGGCATCCATCAGCAGTGCGGAAAGGACTAAGCGGCCGTCCGTGTTGCCAAGGGCCGAGCTGCAGGCCCTCTCTGGGTGCGGCATCATGCCAAACACATTCCTGTCATGATTACAGATACCGGCGATGTTGCGGGCGGCGCCATTTGGATTGGCAGCTATAGTATAGTTACCTGCTTCATCGCAGTACCGGTAGATCAACTGCCCGCCTGCTTCCAGTTCATCAAGCAGCGGTTCCGGTGCAAAATACCGGCCTTCCCCATGCGCCACGGGTATCTTAAGCGGGCTATCCGAGCCCGTGCCGCGGATAAACGTATTGCGGCAAACAAACTGCTGGTTGGCATTCCGCAGTAGGATACCCGGAAGGAGATGCGATTCGCACAGGATCTGGAATCCATTGCACACGCCCAGTACCTTCCCTCCCCTGCCTGCGAATTCTATAACACGCTGCATCATTGGGCTGAAACGGGCAATTGCCCCGCAGCGCAGGTAATCCCCGTAGGAAAATCCACCGGGCAATACCAGGCAGTCACCGGTGGAAAACGCACTGATATCCTGATCCTTATGCCAAAGCATGATCACTTCCTGATTCATCTCCTGCTCCAACGCATCCTGCATATCGCGGTCACAGTTGGAACCGGGGAAAACAACTACACCAAATTTCATATTGATTGTTTCTGGATGACAAAGATAACTTTTTAGCTGCAATGCAGGTCTTAGCCCTGCCACACTAATGCCCTGAATAATTCAACGCCAGCGCAAAAACAAACAGGGTCCAGTGCAACAGTGCAGGCAGCCAGCGGCCGGGCAGGTAATACCACGCAGCGGCATGAAACGCCGCCAGCGGCACCACCACGGGCAGCCAGGGCAGGTAATTGTGCCCCGGATTCAGCAGGATAATGAGTACGGCAACAATCAGGATAGTGAGAAGAAGGCTCCAGCTTTTCCGTACCTGAATGAGCATCTTCCCGAGGTTCGCCTGCACCTGCCATGCGCCGAGCAGGACGGGCAGCACCATAAAAAATATGCCCCCCGTAATCCAGAGCGAAGCCGGGAGGCGGGGCAAATGAAAGGAAATGGACGGGATAACCTTATGCCAGTTCCATTCATTTGTTAAGAAGAGGATAACGAACAGGAAGTAATAAGGCGTGATGAAGCCCAGCAGGGCTACCATCCATTCTGTTAACCGGAAAGCCCGTGTAATCAGCAGGGAAAATACAAGCAAAAGGAGGAAGGCCACTGCCGGGCTGTAGATCAGCGGCAGAATACCCACCAGGATACTCACATTGAAGATGGCGGTTTTGGGATTAGTATGGTTATATACGGCTGTTAGCCTGTACCAGATCAGGATAAGCAGGGAATTGACGAGCAATGGCGCAGAAAAAATATTCCATTCATGCACCAGGGAGGTGACCAGTATATAGGACATGCCCACCAGAAAATTGGCGCGGGGCAGTAATTTAACCGCATTGGCAATCCTGTTGAGCAGGGTCGCCTGGGTAAACAACAGCAAAAAAGCGAGTATGGCAAAAACCATCGCACTGCCAGCGGTGTACGTACTGATAAACCTGACAATTATTTTATAGATGTAGTTATCCCCCTCATTCACCAGCGGCTTCTCGGGATGAAGGAAAAAAGGAAATTTGAGTACAAGGGCATAGAGCAGCAGGAGCAGCGCATTGCCTGGATTTTTTTGCCTGAAGATGCCAACCAAAGCGTTAGTTTTTGGGCAGGCTCACGTAAGCCCGGCCGGAAATTAGTATTCTATCTTCGCAAAACAAAGATAATTCCTGTACACACAGGGCACAATTACCTGCCGCGAAGCAACCTGTTTCCCGGAACGGGTCATAAACTCATACCCTTTGTCAAGGTTTTTAAGGGTGGGGTTGCGGGTTAGCTTACCCTCCGCGTCAATGCTCTGGTCGTTGAGCATGACGGTGCGTTTTTCCGACATGTTAAAGAGAAAATGCAGCGCGTTACCGGTATTAACCAGGTCAAATGAGATCATGTTATCGCTCTCGTCGTCATATTGCGTCTTGGGTATTACGGTGCTCCAGTCGATGCTGCCGTCTTTATTGTAGGAAAGGATCATGATATTTTCCGCGTTATACCGCACGTTGTTCCCATTATTCCAGCGGTTCCAGGGGCTGCCGAAATAACCATAAGGGGAGTAATTGTAATAATCGAGGGGAGAGATCCACGGGTTGCCGTAACCCAGGTAATCCCAGCGGTTAAAGGAATTTCCCCGAGAGGTATTGTATTCGGATTCCGACACAACCAGGTAGCCCCCGTCTTTTCTTAGGATGATATTTTTAAGGAAATAGTCGTTAAAGGCATTTTTCAGCGAACCATCCTGGCCTTTGGCATTCACCCGGAGTTCGTCACCGAAAACACTGGTGATTTCCCTGATTTTGGTGTTGGTGGTTTTGTTCCAGAGCAGGGAATAAATACCGTCTATGCTTCCCCTTTTCTGTTTGTAAAAAAATGCATTCAGCAGGATCCTGTCGTTGCTGTTGTCTGCCTTCAGTTTTATTTCATCCAGGATTTTACCGTTCAGTTCCACATTGGTTACCGAAAAATTGGAAGAATCCGGGTATTTCAGCACCATCGCCAGCCGCGTAATATATTCGTTGCTGTTCAGGCGCATAAATTTTCCGAAACTGAGTTCACCGGCATTCGTCAGCAGGAAATCGGTAAGATAGTCGTTGCGCTCTTCCATGGCCAGTCCCATCCTGTCCTTATGCTGCAGCAGCAGTTCTTTGTTGTACAGCAATGTCGTAAAAACAAAATTTTCACGGTTACGGTTATTGATTTTAAATACCATAATCTGCTGTTTGTCTTCGCTGTTGATCGTCGTATAGATCTTGTTACTGGCAGCAAAACCGACCTGGGTGGTATCCAGTTCAATGGGTTCAGTGAGGGTTTTGGCGGAGCCATCCAGCTTGGCGGCCATACAATGCACAATGCCCTTATGCTGGTACTCATAAATCATGTAGAAGAAATCGGGATACGCTACAAAATCTACGTTAATGAGCTGCTGTTCGGGCGTAAAATCAAGTTTTACCCGGTCTTTCAGCTTCATATCGTTGTCGTAAATGCAAATTGCATCATCGTTCCGGTTATTTTTATAAATGAGAAAATTCCCATTCATTTTCCCGATGATTTCGAAATTTGTCCGCCTGCTGTCTTCTTTTTCAGGTTCTGAATAGACGATGCGTGGCGCCTGGGCTTTCCCGAAAGCAGCCGTTAACAAAAAGAAGATCAAAACTGCTATTCTCTTATCTGGCATACAATGTTATTTCTGGATATAAATATGAGGATACTGCTGCAATTTAGCATTTGTTGACCGCTATCAAACACGCGAGGCGTTTCAATTGAAGCAGCATCCGCATTTATCACAATCCTTTAACGGCTCCGGCCCGCAAACCACATGGCAGACGGCTGTATACAAAAATGAAAAGAATTGTTTTTTCCTTATACCTTTGTATTAGCGTCGGGCTTACCCCCGGCGCAATTTAGTTATACCGGAACAATGAAACGAACAGTTGGTAGTTATTACCCGAATTCGGCCCGGCAAGCCAACCGCTTTTGCCGGCTGGCGACGGGCCACGAAATCCCGGAACCATTGTTCACCCCACGACCGATGCCTGCCATTACGCCATCCCCTGCTATCCTGATAGGGAAGTCCTTAACCCCTGAACAATAATTGACTGATCGTGAATAAACATATAAATATTAATAAGGTAAGTGCAGCAGGACTGATCGTAGCGCTGGGAATTATCTATGGGGACATCGGCACCTCACCGCTGTACGTCCTCAATGCCATTACAAAAGGAAAGATCATTACGGACGAACTGATCATCGGCAGTCTTTCCTGTATCTTCTGGACCCTTACCCTGCAAACTACCCTCAAATATGTAGTGCTCACCCTGAAGGCCGATAACCGGGGTGAAGGTGGTATTTTCTCCCTGTATGCACTGGTGAGACGGCAGCGGAAATGGCTGGTCGTGCCGGCCATGATTGGCGGTGCGGCGTTGCTGGCAGATGGTATGATTACGCCGCCGATCTCTGTGACGTCGGCAGTTGAGGGGCTCCGTAATATAACCCAGCTCGGAGGTATCGAGACCAAGACCATTGTTATCATCGTACTCGGGATAATGACCATTTTATTTTTCCTGCAGCAGTTCGGTACAGCCTCCATCGGGAAGATATTCGGCCCGCTGATGATCCTCTGGTTTAGCATGATGGCCGTACTGGGCCTTTCCCACCTGCACGAGGACTATGCCATTTTCAGGTCGCTCAGTCCCCACTACGCGGTGGAGCTGCTCACAAAATACCCGAAGGGCTTCTGGATTCTCGGCGCAGTGTTCCTGTGTACGACGGGTGCCGAGGCACTCTACAGCGATCTCGGCCATTGCGGTCGCGGCAACATCCGGGTTTCCTGGGTGTTTGTCAAAGCCTGCCTCATTTTAAATTACCTGGGCCAGGGTGCCTGGCTCCTCGCTAATAAACAGGGTATCCGGATAACAGAATCTATGATCAGCGATGGGTTCAATCCTTTTTACGGGGTGATGCCGTCCTGGTTCGTCATCCCCGGCATTATCATCGCCACGGCAGCGGCCATCATCGCCAGCCAGGCCCTCATCAGCGGTTCGTTTACCCTAATCAGTGAAGCCATGCGGCTGAGCCTGTGGCCGAAGATGAAAGTGGTTTTTCCCACCGAGGAAAGAGGCCAGATCTATATCCCCGGCATCAATTTCCTGCTCTTCTTCGGCTGCGGAGGAGTGGTGCTTTATTTCCGGGAATCCACCAACATGGAAGCGGCTTACGGGCTGGCCATTACGCTTTGTATGCTCGCTACATCCATCCTGTTTTCGAATTACCTCATTACCAAAAGAGTTGCCTCTGCCTGGATATACCTCTACCTGATGGTGTACCTTTCCATTGAGTGCAGTTTCCTATTTGCCAACCTGGATAAATTCGTCCACGGCGGCTACGTGGCCCTGCTGGTTGCGGGCGGACTTTTCTCGATCATGTACATCTGGTACCGCAGCCGGAAAATCAAGAACCGGTACGTGGAGTTTGTCCGCCTGGAACATTACCTGCACCAGATCCAGGAGCTGAGCAACGACAAAAGCGTGCCGAAATATGCCACCCACCTGGTGTACATGACCAGCGCCAATAACCCCAAGGAAATTGAACATAAAATCATTTACTCCATCCTCAATAAAAAACCAAAACGAGCGGATATCTACTGGTTTGTGCATGTGGATACGGTAGACGACCCCTATACCAGTGAATACAACGTGGAGCACATCATTCCCAACGATATTATCCGTGTTGAGATCAAGCTGGGATTCCGCATGGAACCGAAAATCAACCTTATGTTCAGAAAAGTGGTGGAAGACCTGGTGCATAACAAAGAAGTTAATATCACGAGCCGCTACGAAAGCCTGGAACGCAACAACGTGGTGGGCGACTTCCAGTTTATCGTTATGGAAAAATTCCTCAGCCAGGACAATGAGCTCCCTTTCTTCGAACGGGTAATCATGAAACTGTATTTCTGGCTCAAAGAACTCAGTCTTTCCGAAGAGCGTGGTTTCGGGCTCGACCCCTCCAATGTAAATATTGAAAAATTCCCGCTAATCGTTGCCCCGGTCCAGGGCATTAAATTAAAAAGGGTATATTACCAGGAAGAAGACGTGTAATGGTCTTGTGCCTGAATCTTACCGTTGGCCTGATTTCCGGCGGAGTGATCCTCCTGCTGGTACTCCTGTATTTTTTGCAGGATAAACTGATCTTCAAACCGGAAATTCTCCGGCGCGATTTCGAGTTTTCCTATAAAATTCCTTTTAAAGAATTATTTTTTGACGTGCAGCCGGGCGTAAGTATCAACGGTCTCCACTTCTACCGCGAAAAGCCGGAAGGACTCATCCTGTATTTCCATGGCAACACCCGGAGTATTAAAGGCTGGGGCAAGTACGCGACCGATTTCACCCGCTATAATTATGAAGTGGTGCTGGTCGACTACCGCGGTTTTGGTAAAAGCACCGGGAAAAGAAGTGAAGCGGGACTCATGGCAGACATGCAGTTTATCTACGACCAACTGCAGCAGGCCTGCCCACCCAATCACCTGTTGCTGTATGGAAGAAGCCTCGGCAGCGGCTTTGCCAGTAAGCTGGCGAGTGACAATAACCCGCGCTACCTGATCCTGGATGCGCCATTCTATAATTTTTCAAGCGTGGCGGAAAGATTCCTGCCATTCCTGCCGCTCAAATACCTGCTGATGTACCAGTTCCGTACCGATCGCTGGATAAGAAAGGTAAAATGTCATACCTATATCCTGCACGGCACACGGGACCGGCTGATACCCATTGCCCAAAGCGAAAGGTTACAAAAGATCGACCCGCATAAAATCACCCTCATCCGGATCCAGGGTGGCGGCCACAACAACCTGCCGTCCTTCCCGGAATACCATAATATATTGCGGGATATCCTGAAATCCTAACCCGGATGCCTAACCGATAATGTAAATGCATGGCTATGTCTAAAAAAAATCTGTTTCGCTGGCTAAAGATTATCCTGATGATTTACGGGCTGGCCGGCATAGCCCTTTTTTACCTGCAGGACCGGCTATTTTTGCATCCCGTTCCGCTTCCACCCGGCAGTCACTATTTTTTTTCCGTGCCCGCCAGCGAAATCAATATTCCCTACAACGCTTCTTCCTCCATCAGCATCGTGCAGTTCAAAACGCGCAAGCCGCCGCGTGGGGTGGTGCTGTACTATCATGGAAACCGGGATAACATTTCCTGGTATGCGCATTATGCATCCAATTTCACGCGGCAGGGATATGAAGCCTGGATGGTGGACTACCCGGGATTCGGGAAAAGCACCGGCGTATTTTCCGAGGCGTCCGTGTATGCCTTTGCCGACCAGCTGTACAAACTGGCCGCGGCACGTTTCCTGGCCGACAGTATCATCATTTATGGGAAAAGCCTCGGCACCTCCGCTGCAACCAGGGTTGCTGCGCAGCATCCCTGCCGTGCGCTGATACTGGAAACGCCTTACTATTCTTTTACGGCGCTGGCGGCACATTTTTTCCCGGTTTACCCGGTCGATAAAATGATCCATTACAAATTTCCGACCTACGACTACCTGCCCTCCGTAAAAGCGCCGGTGACGATACTCCAGGGAACGGCCGACTGGATTGTACCCTATTCCAATGCGGAAAGGCTACGCGAAAAAATGAAGCCCGCCGATGCCTGGATAGCCATCCCCGGCGGAAGCCACAATGATTTAAACAAATACCCGCGTTTTCATGAAGCGCTGGACTCTGTGCTGATGGCTGATGGACGTTGAGTGAAATAGGTAGACGGGTCTGATAAAATCTTTTATCCCGGTAACTAAGGCGGCAGAAAGCCCTGCGTTGGTGATCGGTAGCCGGCCTGCGCGCCGACTTATTCTTCAAGCGTGACTTTATGCTTACCCACCTTTAATTTATACCCGATGCCGAGTTTGAGTGCATAATTGACATCGGTATGGCTGACGGGAAAGTCGAAGCAAACCGGGTAATCGTATTCCGCCACCGCGTCCCGGATTATTTCGTACACCGTTTTGCCGTAAGGCCGATCAGTATCGCTGAGGTCTGAGAATCCGCCGACGATCAGCGCCGCCAGCCGGTCGAGTTTACCGCCTCTTTTCAGCTGCATCATCATCCGGTCTATTTTGTACAGCAGCTCCCCGACGTCCTCTATAAAAAGTATCCGGCCTTTTGTTTTTACATCAGACGCGGTGCCGATGAGGTGGGTCATCAGCGTAAGGTTTCCGCCGACCAGTTCGCCCACTGCCTCCCCGCGCCTGTTCAGGGTATGCACCGGCGCCTCCAGGCGAATCTTTGTGCCGGCGAGCGCTTCCCGGATGGATGCGACGCAGGGGTTCTCTGCAACAGCGAAAGCCCCTGCCATCGGGGCGTGCAGCCCGGCAATGGCGTAATTGACAAATACATGCTGCAGCAATACGGTGACGTCACTGAAGCCGATGATCCATTTTGGTTTTTTCCGGAAACGCGAAAAATCCATTTTGTCGATGATACGGCTGATGCCATAGCCGCCCCGCCCGCAAAGAATGGCGGAAATGCTGTCATCGTCCAGCATCGCCTGCAGTTCATCGGCGCGCGCTTCATCCGTTCCGGAAAAATAGGTAGCCGAATCGCTGCCCAGTGTTTTGCCGACCATTACGTTGTAACCCCAGTTGTGCAGGGTATTGATACAATCCTGGGCCCGTTCAGCGGGCAGGTAGCCGGCCGGACAGGTGAGCCCGATGGTATCGCCGGGCTGCAGGTAGGGTGGTCTTTTAGTCATATTATTATTTTAATAAGTCGGGTATTAAATTTCGATGAGCGTAACAGCATCCGGCGCCACCTGCAGGCGGTGGCGCACGCCGCATTTAAGAGCGTAATTGTTTTTCTGGTGACCCACCGGAAAGTCAAAACATACCGGGTACGGGTAACCGGAGATTTTTTCCAGTATAATTTCCTGGAGATTTTTTCCAAAGGCCTCGTCGGGACTGTCGTCCGGTTTTATCCTGAAGCCACCGATGATCAGCCCGCTGAGGTTGCCGAGGCGGCCACTGCGTTTTAATCCCCAGAACATGCGGTCGATGCTGTACAGGTATTCGCCGGTGTCTTCCACGAATAATATTTTTCCGTCGGTAGTTAGTGCGGAAGGGCTGCCGGCAATCGACTCCAGCGTTTTGAGATTGCCGCCGACCAGCGTTCCTTCAGCAATGCCGGGGTGGTTGGCCGGGTGGGGCACCACCGTATATTGCATTTTTTCACCGGTGAGTGCCTGGCGGATGGAGAGGATGGTGGCAGCCTGTTCCGGTTCCGCTTTTGACCAGTCGTTTGGAAAGCTGTTGCACATTTTCGCATGCAGGCTGGCTACCCCGTAAATGCGGTTAAGCTGGGCATGGATGACGGTGATATCACTGAAACCGATGACCCATTTGGGGTGAGCGACAAAAGTACTGAAGTCAAGGCTGTCGATGATGCGAACGGCGCCATAGCCACCGCGGGCACACATGATGGCTTTTATGGAGGGATCATCCAGCATGCGCTGCATATCGGCACGCCTTTCCTCATCCGTTCCTCCAAACGTGTGATCCCTTTTGCCGATAGTATCGCCAATGGCTATGCGAAAACCCCAGTCCTGCATCAGCTGGAAAGCAGGCTGGATCTCCTGCAGGGTGATGTAGCCGGCGCAACTGGTAATGCCGATGGTATCGCCGAGGGAAAGATACGGTGGGATGCGCGGGTCGGCTGGCAGGACCGGAGTATGGCTCCATGCCGGTCCGGTGATAGCCGCGCCTGATACGGCAGCCAGGAAATTTTTCCGGTTCATGGTTAAAGTTATCAGAAAATAGCACCCGTTTTGGCATTGGCTGCAATTAAAGTAATTTTGCCGGCTGCCTGATGCGCAACTGTACACGCGTGCGACGCAACGGGGGTCAAAACAGGGAACCGATGCCCGGCTCAAACCAAAAAACATGGAAAAAAAAGATTATAAAAGGATACTTGTCACAGCCGCCCTGCCGTATGCCAACGGACCGCTGCATATCGGTCATCTTGCCGGCTGTTACCTGCCTGCGGATATCTATGTCCGCTACCAGCGCGCGCAGAAACGAGATATTAAATTTATAGGCGGCAGTGATGAACACGGTGTGCCCATTACCATCCGTGCGATGAAGGAAGGCATCACGCCGCAACAGGTGGTGGATAAATACCATGCGCTGATTAAAGACAGCCTGGAGCAGATGGGTATCTCGTTCGACATTTACTCGCGTACGAGCAACCCCGTACATCATGCCACTGCCGCTGCATTTTTTACGAAGCTGTATGAAGACGGTCGGTTCGAGGTAAATGAAACCGAACAGTATTATGATGAGCAGGCGAAAACCTTCCTGGCAGACCGGTATATCATTGGCACCTGCCCGGTCTGCGGCAACCCGAATGCGTACGGTGACCAGTGCGAGCGCTGCGGATCCACGCTGAGCCCGGAGATCCTGATCAACCCGCACAGCGCGCTCAGTGATGCCGTTCCGGTAAAAAGAAAAACAAAGCACTGGTATTTCCCGCTGCAGGACTATGAGCCCTGGCTGAAAGAATGGATTATAGAAGGCCATACCGAATGGAAGAACAACGTATACGGGCAGTGTAAAAGCTGGCTGGATAATGGCCTTCAGCCCAGAGCCATGACGCGCGACAGCAACTGGGGAATCAAGGTTCCGCTGCCGGATGCGGAAGGAAAGGTGTTATATGTTTGGTTTGATGCGCCAATTGGCTATATATCCGCTACGCGGGAACTAACGCCGGACTGGGCCGATTACTGGTGCAGCGAAGACAGCAAGCTGGTGCACTTCATCGGGAAGGATAACATTGTTTTTCACTGCATCATCTTCCCTGCGATGCTGAAAGCCCATGGCGGTTTTATATTCCCGGATAATGTTCCCGCCAACGAATTTTTAAATATAGAAGGCGAGAAAGTATCCACCAGCCGTAACTGGGCCGTGTGGATCAACGAATACCTGCAGGATTTCCCGGAACAGCAGGACACGCTGCGGTATGTGCTCTGCGCCAATGCGCCGGAGACAAAAGACAACGATTTTACCTGGAAGGAGTTCCAGGAACGAAACAACAGTGAACTCGTTAATATCTTCGGCAATTTCGTCAACCGTACGTTCGTGCTGATGCATAAACTCAGCAAAGGAAAAGTTCCCCCGTTGCATCCTGCGGCACTGGATGAAAAGGACGCTGCGATGCTGAAGGAAATCAAACAGTCGGGCAAAACGGTGGAAGGCCTGCTGGAGCAGTATAAATTCAGGGAGGCCTTATTTGAAGTAATCGACCTGTCGAGAAAGGGCAATAAGTACATGCAGGAGAAAGAACCCTGGATTGTGGCCAAGCGGCTGGAAGAAAATCCGAATGCCATGGAGCTGATTGACAATTGTCTTCATATCTGCCTGCAGCTGACGGCCAACCTCTCCATCCTCATCAACCCGTTCCTGCCCGGTACCGCAAAAAAAATGCTGTACATGATGAAGGTAGTGGACAAGATGCTGGAATGGGAAAACGCGGGCAAGACCGATTTACTGCGTACAGGCTACAGCCTGCGTGAGCCGCAGTTGCTGTTCCGAAAGGTAGAAGACGGAGAAATTGCTGCCCAGGTGGAGAAATTACATGCCGGCGCGGTAAAGCCCGTTGCCGAAGCAACAGCCGAAGCAGGAACTGCCGCCGAAAAGAAGGCCACGATTGTGTACGATGATTTTGCCAAACTGGACCTGGTAACCGGAACCATCATCCAGGCAGAAAAGGTGGCCAAAGCCGATAAGCTGCTGAAGCTGGAGATCGACCTGGGTACAGAAAGAAGAACGATCGTCTCCGGGATCGCCCTTCATTTCAATGCTGCCGACATCATTGGCCGGCAGGTGGTGGTGGTAGCGAACCTGGCACCGCGGAAGATGAAAGGAATAGAGAGCAATGGTATGATTTTAATGGCTGAAGACAAAGCCGGCAAACTATATTTTGTACAGCCGGGAGAAAAAATTGAGAACGGATCAGGCGTTAGTTAACCGCAGTATCAACGCTGCAAAAAAAGAATTTATGACAATCGGATTTATTGGCCTGGGCAGCCTGGGTACACCCATCGCCCTCAACCTGGCCGCTGCCGGGCATTCGCTTGTAGTGTATAACCGCACCGCAGGCAAAACCAAAACCCTGGAAGAAAAAGGGGCGCGGGCAGCAGCGTCGATCGCGGAACTGGCAAAGGCCTGTTCTATCATTTTCACGATTGTTTCCGATGATGCCGCGATTAAGCAGGTATGCGGGGGAGACGCTGGCCTCATCCGGCATGCCGCAAAAGGAACCATCCACATTTCCATGAGTACGATTCTTCCCGAAACAGCGTCGGAACTGGCGTCCATGCACGAGGTGAACGGGCAGCATTATCTGGCTGCGCCCGTTTTTGGAAGGCCTGATGCAGCAGCCGCCAGGAAACTGAATTTCGTAGTCTCCGGCGATGCCGCCATCCGCGAAAAAGTCACCCCGCTGCTGAAAGATGCAGGAGGAGCCGGTGTTTTTGCTTTCGGCGATACCTTCACCGCTGCCAATACCGTTAAACTATGCGGTAATTTCCTGATTGCCGCAGCGCTTGAAGCCATCGGGGAAAGCGTTGCGCTCGCGGAACAAAGCGGGGTAAACCCACGCGAGATGTGGGACATGTTTTCCCAGACCTTATTCAATACGCCGCTCTATCACAACTACAGTAAAATAATCCTGCAAAAACAATTTGACCCTGCCGCTTTCACGGCCAAACTCGGCCTCAAAGACATGAAACTGGTGATGCAGCAGGCCGACCGGTCGAACACAACGATGCCGCTGGCAGCGCTGTTGCGGAAAAACATGGAACAGCTGGTCAATGGCGGCAGGCCGGAAACAGACTGGAGTGCCGTTTCAGAAGGCGCTACCGCCTCCGCCTGAATACCAAGTTGAAATACGCCGCTCTACACTAACGGTAAGCTGCAACTGCTTTTGGTTGCCGCGGTATCCTCCGGCCCCGCGACGCCGGGGGTATATTGTTACCCGGGTACGGCTGCCTGTCCCCTATTTTATACTTTAACCGGTAGTCATAAATTTATATCTTCGTTAAACCAAATAGTTGTTTAACTAACCAATTTTATTATGTACCACCGGAACATCAGGAAAGTAGCCGTTTTGGGAAGCGGTGTCATGGGAAGCCGCATAGCCTGTCATTTCGCAGGTATGGGTGTACCTGTATTGCTGCTCGATATGGCCGGCACCCTGCAGCCCGACCACGAAGCAAAGGGGATGAAAGCCGACAGCCCGGCCGTAAAAAACCGGGTGGTCAACGAAGCGCTGGCGGCTGCCATAAAATCCAATCCTTCCCCGCTTTACTATCCTGATGCGGTAAAGAAAATTACCACCGGCAACTTCACTGATAATATGAAAGAGGTGGCAGCATGCGACTGGATCATTGAGGTGGTGGTAGAACGGCTTGATGTGAAGCAATCAATTTTTACCGAAGTGGAAAAATTCCGCAAGCCCGGCACGCTGGTTTCTTCCAACACCTCGGGCATACCGATCCACCTGATGGCTGAAGGAAGGAGTGAAGACTTTAAAAAACATTTTTGCGGGACGCATTTTTTCAACCCGCCCCGCTACCTGCGGCTGCTGGAGATCATTCCGACAGATTTTACCGATCCCGAAGTAACCGGCTTCCTGATGCATTACGGGGATCTATACCTCGGCAAGACAACGGTGCTTTGCAAAGACACGCCGGCATTCATTGCCAACCGCATCGGGGTATACGGGATCATGGCCATATTTAAACTGGTGGATAAACTGGGGCTTACGGTCGATGAGGTGGATGCACTGACAGGACCGGTTATCGGGCGGCCCAAATCCGCCACCTTCCGGACGGCCGATGTAGTCGGCATAGATACCCTCGTGAAGGTAGCGAACGGCATCGCCGCGAACTGCCCCGGCGATGAACAGCTGGAGATTTTTACCACCCCGGGCTGGCTTGAAAAGTTGGTAGCCAATAAATGGCTGGGGGATAAGACCGGCCAGGGATTTTTCAAAAAAACAAAGAATGCCGCCGGCGAAAAAGAAATCCTGGCGCTCGACCTCGCCACGCTGGAATATGGCGCCCGCAGCAAGGCCCGATTTGCCACGCTGGAGGCAGCAAAAGCGACTGAAGACCCTGCAGCAAAGCTGAAAATACTATTAGCCGGCCAAGACAAGGCTGGTGAATTTTACAGGCACCTTTACTATGGCCTGTTCGCCTATATTTCTCACCGCATACCCGAAGTGAGTGATGATTTGTACCGGGTAGACGATGCGCTGAAAGCCGGGTTTGGCTGGGAGACCGGCCCATTTGAAAACTGGGATATGCTGGGCGCAGGCAAAACCGTTGCAGCAATGGCAGCAGCGGGATACACGGCCGCAGCCTGGGTAACGGAGATGCTGGATGCGGGCATACAAAATTTTTACAGTGTCCGGGATGGAAAGCGGTTGTACTACGACGTGCGTTCGAAAGCCTATCGCCCCCTGCCCGGCGGGGAGGCCTTCATCGTGATGAAAAATTTTACCGATGCAACCGTATGGAAGAACAGCGCCTGCCGGACCTACCACCTCGGTGACGATGTGCTTGGCCTGGAGTGGCAGACCAAAATGGGCAGCATCGGGGGAGAAGTACTGGAAGGTATCAACCAGTCGATCGACCTTGCCGAAAAAAAATACCAGGGCCTGGTCATTGCCAATGACGCTGCCAATTTTTCGGCAGGCGCCAACGTGGGAATGATTTTTATGCTGGCCATCGAACAGGAATATGATGAACTGGATATGGCGATAAGACTCTTCCAGCGGACGATGATGCGGGCCCGTTACTCCGCTATCCCGGTGGTGGTAGCGCCCCATGCCCTCACGCTGGGTGGCGCCTGCGAGCTGAGCCTGCACAGCGATAAGGTCTGTGCCGCGGCGGAAACTTACACCGGCCTCGTAGAACTCGGTGTGGGACTAATCCCGGGGGGTGGGGGCACGAAAGAGTTTACCCTGCGTGCGGCGGACGAAATGCACGAAGATGAACCCGAAACCATAACCCTCAAAAACCGCTTTCTTACTATTGCCACCGCGAAAGTATCTACCTCTGCCTACGAAGCATACGGGCTGGGCATCCTGCGCAAGGGGCATGATGAGATAATCATAAACCCGTCGCGCCGCATTTCGGCCGCGAAAAATGCCGTGCTGGCGATGGCCGGTGCCGGCTACTCACAGCCCGTAGCGCGGAAGGATATAAAAGTACTGGGGCGGTCCGCCCTGGGTGCCCTGCTGGCCGGCATCAACGGTATGCAGGTGGCGGGTTACGCTACAGCATACGACGGCGTGGTAGCCAAAAAGCTGGCCTACGTGATGTGCGGCGGCGACCTGAGTGAACCGTCCAGGGTGTCCGAGCAATACCTGCTCGACCTGGAAAGGGAGGCTTTCCTGAGCCTCACAGGTGAAAAGAAAACGCTGGAACGTATCCAGGGTGTGTTAAAGACCGGGAAACCGGCGCGCAATTAACCGCTTAAATAATAGGCGCCCCGTTTCAGCGGAACAACGCTATTTTTATTGGGCAGCATAAAAATAATTTCCATTGAAAAAAATTTTCCGGTGCCTGTCTTAAGCCTCCAGGCCATCAGTAAATCTTACGGGCAAATAAGGGCGTTGTCTAAACTGTCCTTCGATGTTCCCGAGGGATGCGTATTTGGTGTACTCGGTCCCAACGGCAGTGGCAAAACCACGCTGCTCAGCATCGTCCTGGATGTACTAAGCGCCGATGAAGGAACTTTTCTCTGGTTCGGTAAACCGGGTTACCCGGAACAACGGAGAAACATCGGGGCGCTGCTTGAAACGCCTAACTTCTATCACTATCTCTCGGCTGTCGACAACCTGAAAGTGACACAAAGTATCAGTGGCCGCGGCGACCGGGATGCGATTGACCAGGTACTTCACAAAGTAAAACTATTTGAAAGACGCAACAGCCGGTTCAGTACCTATAGCCTGGGTATGAAGCAACGACTGGCGATTGCGGCGGCATTACTCGGTGACCCGGCGGTACTGGTGCTGGACGAACCCACCAACGGCCTAGACCCGGTTGGCATAGCTGAAATCAGGGAACTCATCATTCAGCTCAGCCGCAACGGCCATACCATCATCATGGCGAGCCACCTGCTGGATGAAGTGGAGAAAGTTTGTACGCATGTGGCCATCATCAAGCGCGGCTCCCTGCTCACCACCGGCTCGGTGGATGAAGTGCTGGCAGACCGGGATACCGTTGAAATTTCTGGTCGTGATCCTGAGGGGCTGTACACCCTCATGCGCCAATACCAGCAAGATATAAGTGTGAAGCAGGAGCAGGGATTTATCCTGGTGGATTTACCGAAGGGAACCGCCCGGCTGGAGGAGATCAACCAGTACTGTTTCAGCCATGGTTTTGTGCTCAACCACCTCCAATTGAAAAAGAAAAGACTGGAAGCAAAGTTTTTTGAACTTACCGGGAATGAATAGCCGCAAACTTAACCGCAAATGACAGCAATCGTTAAAACGGAATGGTTGAAGATCAAGAAATACCCGGCTTTCTGGTGGGTAATGGCCATTACGGCACTCACCTACCCGGGCGTGAACTATATCTTCATCAACGTTTACGAGAACATCACCCAGCGCCAGAGCGCTTCCGGGCAGATGCTGAAGGCACTGATCGGAAATCCATTTTCCTTTCCGGAGGCCTGGAAAACGGTGGCTTATTTCTCCTCACTTTTCGTATTTATCCCGGCCATCGTGATCATCATGCTGATCACCAATGAATACACGTACAAAACCAACCGCCAGAATATTATTGACGGCTGGAGCCGGAAAGATTTTATGATGGGCAAGCTGGTTGATGTCTTTATTTTGTCCACCCTTGTCACTGTGATTTACTTTATTGTCGCGCTGGTAATTGGCGTTTCGAATACGGCTGCCACGGGTAGTGACAAATGGAAACTTTTGTATTACGTAGGGTTATTCTTCCTGCAGACCTTTTCACAGCTATCCCTCGCTTTTATGGTGGGACTGCTCGTCCGCAAATCATTTATCGCCCTCGCTGTATTTTCTTTTTACTTCGTAATTGCCGAACCCATTGCGGTCAATTTACTCCGTTACAAATATAAAAATGAGGTGGGCAGATTTTTCCCGCTGGAGATCTCTCACCGTTTATTACCGAAGCCGGCCTTCATTGGACGGATAGACCAGGCGGCTTATGATGCGGCACTGGCCGCGGTAAAATACCACGTGCTGTATTCTCTCCTGCTCATTCTTATCACCTGGGCATTTTGTTTCTGGGTGAATCAAAGACGTGACCTGTAATGACTTCCTCCAACACTATACTCAACCGCATATTCCGGGTACTCTTCCTAACCCTGGCTTGTTTAAAGTCGGTACCATCAGGGGCACAGCCTTTGCCGACTGTCATCAAAACACAGGCACTGGACATGGTCAGGGCCGTGGCGGCCAGAGATGCGGAAAAGCTGGCGATCTACCTGCCGCCGAAACTGGTCCGGGATGCCGGTGGCATGCAGGGTCTGCTAACGGCGAGGGATACCGTAAATAAGTACATGAAACAATTCGGGGCTGAAATAAAACAAATCGTGGTTGGCAACCCCGGCAAAATCATCAGCTACAAAAAAACTTTACAGACAACCCTTCCGCAGACCACAGTGGTCAGGCTGATGGCCGGTACGGCCACGCTGGAAAGCACGCTGGTGGCCATTTCGGAGGACCAGGGCATTCATTGGTATTTCGTCGATACCAGTATCTATCATGGAAAGAAGATGACGGATGCCCTTCCGGAACTCAGCCCGGAACTGGCTATACCACCGATGAAACCGCCGGTTTTTAAAGCGGATCCCTGAGTCATTTTAGGATTTCCTGTCAGCTGCCACCAGTGCATTGACCGCTGAGTCAATGGCGGGGTACACAAACACAAACCCGGTTTCCCTTATTTTTGATGCACTGACAGTGGTGCTTTTCAATACTTCGGTACTCATCTCTCCCAAACCAATCTTCAGAAAGGCGGCGGGAACATGAACGGGCAGGTAAAAATTTTTTCGCATCTGTTTGGCCAGCGCAATGGTAAGCTCCTTATTGCTGACAGGCTCTGGAGCCACGGCATTGTAGATACCCTGCATACTTTCGTCGGTGATTGCCTGAAGATACATCCGGCAGATATCATCAATATGGATCCAACTCACTACCTGTTTGCCAGACCCGAGTATCGCCGCTACGCCGAGGCGGATGGGCTTCATGAATTCCGCCAGCGCGCCGCCTTTGTTGCTGAGTACGATGCCCGTTCTGAGGATGGCGAGCCGCCTGCCGGCGTTGCCTGCGGCTGCAATACTTTTTTCCCACTGCACGCAGGTTTCCCCTAGAAAATCTGCTGCCGGCCGATCTGTCTCGGAAAATGGGGGTTCATGCGGTATGCGGGGATCCGCTCCATACCAGCCGATCGCCGATGCACTGACCACGGCTTTTACGGTATTGGGGGTCTCGCTAAGCCCTTTCAGCAGCAGCGCACTGCTCCGGACACGGCTCTCAACAATTTCCTGTTTTCTTTTTGCCGTCCACCGTTTATCGGCAACACCTGCACCGGCCAGGTGGATGATGTAGTCGGCCTTCCCGACGGCATTGGCATCGATAGTTTGTTTACCGGTATCCCAGAGGGCATAGGTGATGCCGTCTGCCGCCCGCGTGCCGGGCAGTTGGCGGGTTAGGATAATCACCTGGTGATGGTGCTGGCGGAGCAGGCCGGTCAATGCCGTACCAATAAGCCCGGTACCTCCTGAAATTAATATTGTAGCCATAGCAATAGGTTTGAGCAGTATGGGCTGTTCCCTGTTTTCAGTAACGGTGAATACAGGCAAAAGTTCAGGCCTACGGTATTGCCTGCCTTGCCCACAGGATGCAGTTACAAAAAAGCCCTCCGCGACTGGCGAAGGGCTCCTGTATTAAACCGATGGGATAGTATGTGGTTAATCCGGTTTTTTGCCATCCAGGAAAGTATTCAGCGTACTGATTTTCCCGGTATTGGTTTCATCCGCTTTTACCTCGTAACTGCTGTAAAAATTCTCTGCCGCACTGACTGTATTGTACAATTCTAAATTGCGGCGGATGTATGCCGGCACAGTTTCAAACTCGTTATTGGTATCGGCTGCATTTACGTTGAAGGACAGATTACGTAATTTCTGTATCCTTTCTGCAGCGCGACGTTTTTGTTCTTCTGCTTCGTCCAGCATCGCCGGTTCTTCTGCAGGGAACGTTTCATGTTGAGTCTGTAGAGCCCGAGGCGCATCCGCCGCTTTATTAGAATCTTCCTCTTTAATCACCAGTTGCATGTCGAAAGAAGGTTCTTCTTCCTTTTGAACCGACGGTTGCAGTGGTGACGCTTGCAAGACGGGGTGTTTCACAGGGGGGGTGTGTTGTTCCGGGGGGCAGGTATCCGCTGCCGACCCTGGTTCCGCATAAATATTGGAAGGCTTGGCCAAGTATTCTCCACGCACTGCAGATGCGGGAGAATGAGTTAAAATATTTTCTATTGCTGAAACATTTTCAACCGGGATGTCTGCCGGCACCTTAATTTCTGCAGACGGTAGCGAATATACCAACTCCATATATTCAGGCTTGTCTTTGTTCTCCACATCTATCCCCGTTTTGTGCACAACCGGGTGTTCGTTCCCGGCGGTAAATCCACTAACGGCCGGCACATTCTCTTCTGCATACATGGTCGGTTGCAGGGGATTTACCAGTTCAGCAGCAGGCTCTTCCGCCCGTTCATCCAGGGGAAGCACAAACTGCCTGTCCAAAGGTGTTGTCTCCGGTTTCCTTTCGTCAAGTACCATGACGATTTTTTCTTCCTTTTCAGGAGCCGCCTTTTTTACAGTCGGTCTGGTGAAGGGATCTTTATATTCAAAGCCGGTGGCGATGAGGGTGATGCCGATCTTGTCCTCCAGCGCCGGATCATAGCCGAGGCCCAGTATAACGTCGGTGCCCTCTCCCGCCCTGCCGATGAGATAGCTCTGGATGATTTCCACTTCGTCCATCGTAAACTCATGGTCGCCTTCAGAGGAATTGATGTTGATGAGTATCCATTTTGCCCCGCTGATGTCGTTGTCGTTGAGCAGCGGTGAATTCAGTGCTTCTTCAATGGCATTTTGCGCGCGGTTCTCCCCGGCAGCAACGGCATTACCCAGGATAGCCACGCCTCCATTCTTCATGACCGTGCACACATCGGCGAAATCCACGTTAATCTGGCCGGTGCTGTTGATTACATCGGTGATACATTTTGCAGCAGTGGCCAGTACATTATCGGCTTTGGCAAAAGCTTCTTTCATTTTCAGGTTACCGAACTGGTGCCTCAGTTTATCATTGCTGATGACCAGCAGGGTATCTACATACTGCTTCATCGCCCGGATACCTTCTTCTGCCTGCAGCTGCCGTTTTTTTCCTTCGTAGGAAAACGGCGTGGTCACGATACCGACGGTAAGAATATTAAGGTCTTTACAAATCTTGGAAATGATGGGACCGCCACCGGTTCCGGTCCCCCCGCCCATGCCCACCGTGATAAACGCCATCTTCGTATTCACTTCCAGGATACGTTTGATTTCTTCCAGGCTTTCTTCACAGGCCTGTTTACCGATTTCGGGGTTGGCACCGGCCCCGAGCCCCTGGGTAAGGTGGGGTCCCAGCTGGATCTTATTCGGTACATTACTCTGCGCAATAGCCTGGGCGTCGGTATTACAAATGATAAAGTTCACCCCTTCAATATGCTGGCTGAACATATGGTTCACCGCATTACTTCCGCCACCGCCCACACCTATTACCTTGATGATAGATGATTTCTCTTTAGGCAAATCAAAATGTATCATAGTTAATTTTTTTTTCCCCTTCCGGCATCACCATTTCGTCCGGAGGAGAAGACCTGAAATATTGTTCCCCGGCAAGCATGCTTAAAGATGCCTGTCCTCTTCTTCCTTGAATAAATCAATCAGCCCGTCCTTGAATTTTCCCCAGAAATCTTTCATCCCCGCTCTTTCCCTCACTTTTTTGATATCTACCGCAGCTTCTTCAACAGCAACTGTTTCTTCTTCCAGCGCTGGCTTTTTCAGCGTTTCGGGCACTTCAATCTTCACATGGACCGTCTCGAACTGTTTGCGGTTGTGTTCATAATCATCATACCCTTTCAGGATAAGCCCGATACAGGTGGAATACGTCGGTTTTGCCAGTTCATCGAGGTGACCGGCTGCCAGGTGTTCCGTAGGAAATCCTATCCGTGCGTTCAGCCCGGTTACATATTCGGTCAGCTGGATAAGGTGTTTCAGCTGCGATCCGCCACCGGTCAGTACAATACCCCCGTTCAGCATGCGGTTGTCCATCCCAACCTGCTTGAGGTGATAAGCAACGAAATCCATGATTTCGCTCATCCTTGCCTGCACAATGTTGGCCAGGTTCTTCACGCTGATCTCTTTGGCCGGCATGCCGCGCAACCCGGGTATGGTGATGAAGGCATTGGCTTTCGCTTCGTTGGCCAGCGCTGACCCAAACTGTACTTTCATCTGTTCCGCCTGGGTCTTCAGTACACCGAGGCCCGTTTTGATGTCATTGGTAATATTCTCTCCGCCGAATGGTATTACTGCGGTATGCTTTAATATGCCTTCGTAAAACACCGCCAGGTCGGTAGTGCCTCCGCCAATGTCTACGATGGCCACACCCGCTTCCACATCTTCCTGCCCCATTACTGCACTGGCCGACGCCAGTGGCTGCAGTACCAGGTCTTTGGTGATGAGGTTGCTTTTTTCCACTGCGCGGTTGATGTTGCGGATGGCATTTTTGTCTCCGGTGATGATATGAAAATTGGCGCCCACTTTCACGCCGCCATACCCGATGGGATTGGGAATATTCTGAAAATTATCCACCGTAAACTCCTGTGGTATTACATCGATGATCTGGTCACCGGCGGGTATATAGGTCTTGAACTGGTCGTCAATCAGCTGGTCGATCTCGCGCTGGGTGATTTCCCCGGTAGTATCCTGCCGCACAATATCTCCCCTTGTCTGCAGGCTCTTAATGTGGTGGCCCGCGATGCCAACATACACTTCTTTGAAATCGATGCCTGTATTCGATGCCATGCAATTCTCCAGTGCAGACCGGATGGCTTTTATCGTTTCGTCGATATTAAGTACCTGCCCATGCTTTACGCCATTGCTGTTGGCTCTTCCGAAGCCTACGATCTCCAGTTTACCGTATTCATTCTTACGGCCGGCAATACAGGCAATCTTGGTGGTGCCGATATCGAGTCCTACTATAACCGGTTGTTCATTATTCATAACGATGTGTTTATTTAGTCAGTTGATAATTTCATTGTTTTTTCATGACTGCCTTTGGCAAATGCGCGTTCGCCCTGTCCTGTTTTTCTTCCCGCGCAGGTTGCCTGTTGATATTTGCTTTTGAAATTAAATGAACCGAGTCCGATGCAGCAACTGCCGGTGGTGTATTATTTAAAATCTTTAAAATTGGCGAAGGTGTTGCACTTACAGCAATATTATTATCCACCATTGTGGATACTGAGTCCGTCATCTGTTTGTTAGATGCATCGATCAGCTCCCTGATATTCTTCAATGCCTGCAGAGAATCGATTTTCCCCGTTGTGCCTTTTCTTGTAGCCACCACCTGTCCGGAGAAGGAGACGTTAAGCGAAGCATATTTATCCATGCCCACCTTAGCACTTACCTGCCGGTAAAAAAGAAAGAGCCGGTGAAACTTATCGGCATAATGATCGCCCGTGCCGAATACAATAATATGGTTCCCGATTACAGGAATGATGTTGAAGGTGCGCTCCGGCGTAATCTCCACCTGACCCACCTGGGCCATCCAGAAGGCATCCTGCAGGAGATAAATGCTGAGCTCCTTTACAGCTGCGAGCAGTACACTGTCACTGCCGTACATCTTTCCCCTACTCACAGGGAAC
>JBBROE010000006.1:0-68533 GCA_038229695.1 Chitinophagales bacterium
TGTATACATGGCCGGTAGCGGCTGGCGTACCGTCCCGGCCGGGAAGATAATGGGGATAATCACCAAATGCCGTGTTGCAGTACATGACATCGTCCTGGTCGAAGCCGGCCGGCCAGATGCCCAGCCTTCGTTCAAAATTATTTTTAACGGACACGATCATGCTGCTGATGTGCCAGTATTGCTGTTTGTTATCGGTAAACGTAGAACCATGGCCAGCCCCCCGGGCAAAGCCACCGGGCTTAAAACTCAGGGGGTCCGACTGCGGGGTAAAGGGGCCCAGCGGCCCGGTGCCGGCAATCACTCCATCCGCGTACCCGCTGAATTCGGTACCCGGCGCTCCGTATTGGAGGTAATATTTATCGTGGTGTTTGGTCATCCAGGCACCTTCGATAAAGGGATCGAGAAAGGTATTGTCCATGTACTCGCCGAAGCGCTGCCAGCCATAGCGGTCCGGTTCCAGCAGGTACATTTCTTTGCGCGTACCGGTCGGCTGAAAAGTCTTGCGGTCGAGCTCTATGCCGTACAGCGGGTAACGGTTACTGCTGCCATTATACATATAGAATTTGCCGTCGTCATCGGTAAAAAAAGCCGGATCCCATCCCCCCAACGCAAAAGAATCCACCAGCGGTTTCCATGCATTGGCTTTGGGATTGGTGCTCATCCACAGGGTAAAATTGCTGGTATAGGTAGATCCGAACACCAGCATAGTATCACCCACAATCCCAACAGCGGGCGCACAGAGTTCATCATAGACACCGCCATTCCAGGGCCGCAGAAATTTCTTCGGGTTGAAGGTCCAGTTTAGCAGGTCAGGGCTCACCCAATAGCCCCATTGATTGGTGGAAAAGAGATAGTAGTCCCCTTTATAATTTACAATAACGGGGTCTGCGGTGCCCCGGTGCCGGCCCCATTCACTGAAGTTGGGGATGGGGGTATAGCCGTAGTCAATGTTGATAGGGTTACAATAGCTGGTTGGCTGACTCATCACCAGGTTGGCGGTCATCAGCAGCATACCGATCAGAATCGCTTTAAACATGGGTAAAACTTGAGTGCCATTAAAGATAAAAACTGGCCGAAATCACTTTGCAAACAGCCTTTCCATTCATTTATGGTTCACCGAAACTTTTATTTCCGGCGCATCTACGAGGCTAAATGTAGCAGATGCAAATTTAATTTCACCGTTGCTCATTTCCACGAGCTTTAAGATTTTGCTGAACAACGCCGTTTTCATTACCCGGCGTCTTTTATATTCCACCACATATCGCAGCGTGTACTCAACACTGCTATCATTGGCTATGAGGGATACCATCGGGTCCGTCCGGGCGTCTTCCAGGCGGTATTTGTTCTGCAGGACTGCCCACTTTTCCTTCGATTGTTCTGATAAATCACCCGCAACTTCCCTGCCTACAGTTTCAAACATTTCCTTGGCTTTGTCGTAATTGCTGCCGTACTGCAGGGGTATTTTTATTTCATCCCACAAAAACGGGAAATCTCCGGAATAGTTAAAAACCGGTTCTTTAAAGACAAAACTATTGGCGATTAATACAATTCGGCCATTGTACAAATCCCCATTCACCCACTGGCCGGTTTCCATCAGGGTAGTGCGCAGGACACCTATATCCATCACATCACCCGTTATACCGCTAAGCTGTACGCGATCACCCGGTTTGTAAAAGCCATTGAACATGATAGCCAGCCATCCCGCAAAAGACGCGATAACTTCCTGCAGGGCAAATGCAATGCCTGCACCCGCCACGCCCAGCGCAACGGTAAATCCACCAAGCTTATCGCTGAAAACGATGGCAAGCAGAACGAGGGTAGCAGCGTAACCGATAAAGCTGCTCACTTTTTTTGCCGTGTACCGGCTATCATTGCCTTTAATTTTGGAAAAGAGATTTCTTTGCAGGGCCGTTACAATAATCCAAATCACGGCAAGGCCAATACAAATGATGGCGATTCTGCCGGCTAAGGGGCTTGAAAAGAAGTGTTTTATTTTATCGTCCATTGATAGTTGTCAGTTTTTAGACTGGTGCGTGCGGCGGCCTTCACCGGGTTGTTTTATTTAAGCGCCTGATCTTTTTCTTTTTCCAGGAAAGAAGAGTTGTCCGACAATCCCCCGGTAACCCATTTCAGCAACGCATCATCGGGAACAGTTTTGAGCGGTGCGGTGCTGGACTGAGAAGGCTCATTGTACGGAATATTGGAGGCGCGGTTGTATACCGAAATCATTGACCAGCGCGAGTTATCAGAGTTATTGGCGGCCGACCGGTGCAGCAGGTTCGGGTGAAATAACAGGGCATCACCCGGCTGCAGTTCTACGTAGACGAGCTCCAGCGTTTTCAAAGCCAGCTCCACATAACGCGCTGAAGCGCCTACCTGCTCACCGGTAAAACCATGTTCCACCCGGCCCATTTTATGGGATCCTTTGATCACCTGCAGGCAGCCGTTTTCGGTAGTCGCTTCGGTGATGGCGATCATAATCGACAGCATCTGGCCCGGGAAGAGAAATTCGTTTTTATACCAGTAGCCGTAGTCCTGGTGCCACTCCCAGGCGCCGCCCACCCGTGGCTCTTTTTGCATCAGTTTACTGTGGAAATGACAAACGGCACTGTCGCCTTCCATCAGTTGGTTGGCCGACCGCACCATCTTCACGCTCTTGGTCAGCAGGCCATATGCGTCGTCGCCGGGCGTATACCACAGCGCCAGTTTTGTTTTTTTTCCGGCCTGGTCGTTTAAATCAAATGCATGATTTTTCATGCTGGCATCTTCGTGGGCAATGGTATACAGCTTATCAATAGCCGCTGTTTCTATGAAATTTCGTACGATAAGGTAGCCGTCCCGGTTGAAGGCGGCAACATCGTTATCAGTGAGTGGTGCTGGTTTCATATGAGATGTATTTGAGTGCAATGTTTGGAGAAAGTCTATGACCCCGATCGCCGGAAGCCCAGTTTATTCAGCCCCCCTGCTATTTCAGGGCAACTCATAAACAGGCGCCACAGCAGGCCGCTGCGGTAATTTTCGATCATCACTACCTGCGGACCCTGGTCGATGGCCAGGTAGGATGTTGCATACCACTTTTTTGATTCATTAAACGCGTCGGTGAAGCCGTATTGACCCCAGATCCTGTCGCCCAGGTCATCGTAAAAATGCCGGAGTGCTTTCATGGAATATTCGGGCGCGTAGGGAAACGCAGAAATGGCAGCGGTCGGAGAAATGGTACCCAGGTCGTTCGTCGGTGAAAAGGCATTGTAGCCGTCATAGGTATCGCTGGCGGTGAGTCCCCAGCAGTTTGGGCCGTAGCCCTCAAAATGTTTGGGGTTGTCTACGCAATAATCGTGATTGATCAGGGTATGGTTAATGTTCTGTCGAAAATAATCCGCATAATCATCCTGCAGGCCACGGGGATCAAGACCCAGGTAGGAATACTGGGAAAAGAAAAGTGGTCCGCCATAATCAAAACCCAGCGGCAGTACATGGTGGTAAAAAATTTTACCATTTTTGAAAAAGATACTCTGCGCCCAGCCGCCGTGGTAAACCGAGGCAGGAACCGGGTAGCGCTGCCCCGAGGCCGCGAGCACATACATGATCAGGCATTCATTGTAACCGCGTACCGGGAAGTTCATGGCCCAGCCGTTGTTGGGGCTCCAGTGCCAGTACAACACATCCTGGCCATCCCGGGTGAACCAGTTCCATTCCACATCGTTCCATAGGCCGTTGATGCGGTTGCGGAGGTTGCGTTCTACCGGGTTGTCAGCAGCAAAATATTGCCTTGCGCACAGCAGACCCTGCATAAGGTAGGATGTTTCTACCAGGTCGGCGCCATCGTCTTTCCGGCTGAAAGGGATCGTTACCCCGGTGGCGCCATTGAGCCAGTGCGGAAAGACGCCATGATAGGCATTTGCTTTGGCCAGGAATTCCACCATATGCAAAAGAAAGCGTGCCGCTGTGTCGCGGGCAATCCATTTGCGATCGGTGGCGGCAATGATGGCCATCACGCCGAAGCCGGTTCCCCCGGTGGTCACCACTTCATCCCCGTAATTATAGGCTACATTGCTTCGTTCCCGCGCCATGTGGCTGACCGGGTGGGCAAAGTCCCAGAAATAGGTAAAGGTGGTTTTTTCCACGAGGTCGAGCAATGCGGTGTCTGATAGGGAAGCAGGCCGAACGGGTGCCTTGGCGGCGAACGACTGCTTATGCTGCGAAATACCGGCAACCGAACAAATAATGAGTACAAAGGCGAAAATTATTTTTTTCATATCCGTCAGCAAAGCCTGTTTTTAGCGATGTGGCTGTCGCCCGAAATACCCTTACAATTTACTATTTTATGTTCATAGCCAGGGCGCGGTAAACCCAAGCGTTTTCATCCCGGTTTTTACTTCGGGGCAGGACGTAAACAGGTTCCAGAGCAACCCGGTCCGGTAATTCTCTATCATCACAATTTCAGGCCCCTGGTCGATGGCCAGGAAGGAATCGGCAAACCAGGCCTCCTGCAGCGAAAAGGCATCGGCGAATCCATATCCTTTAAATAATTTATCGCCCAGTACATAATAGAAAAAACGCAGCGCCTTCATCGACTGTACCGGCGTATAGGGCAAAGAGGAGATAGCAGCCGTGGGTGCAATGACGCCCACGTCATTGGTGGGTGAACTGGCCGTATAACCATTGGGAATGTCAGATGCGGTAAGGCCCCAGCAGGAATCGCTGTATCCATAATAATTTTTTGGATTGGCAATGCAATAACTGTAGTTGATGAGGGTATGATTTTTTGTTTGCGTGGCGTAGTTTGCATAGGCATCGGCCAGCCCATTTGGGTTGATGCCGAGAAATGAATAGTGTTCAAAAAACAGGGGGCCGCCGGCCGCCGGACCTAGCGGAAGCGGATACCCGTAATAGCTGGTACCGTTTTTCATGCTTCCACCAGATGCCCATCCGAGATCATACACCGTTTTAGGTACCGCATGGGTAGTGGAGGAAGCGCCGAGTACGTAGGTGATTAAGGCTTCATTCCAGCCTTTGACGGGCATGTTGATGGCCCACAGGTTAACCGGGCTCCAGTGCCAGAAAAGCACATCCTGGTTATTTTGTCGGAACCAGTCCCACTCCACAGCGTTGTACAGGCTGTTGATATCGGCACGCAACGCCATTTCTACGGCATCGGCACCATTAAAAAATTGCCGGGCGGTGAGGAGGCCCTGCATGAGGTACGAGGTTTCCACCAGGTCTGCCCCATCGTCTTTCTGGCTGAAGGGAATGACCGCCCCGGTGGTTCCGTTCAGCCAGTGCGGGAAGGCACCGTGAAATTTCTGCGCCGTGTTCTTTAAAAACGTGGTCATGGTTTGTATGCGGGTTAATCCTTGTTGCCGGGTGACGTAATTCCGGCTGATACCGGTTAAAATCGCCATGATCCCGAAGCCTGTTCCGCCGGAAGTTACGGTTTCGCCGGAGCTGTTGCGCTCCCGCGCGAGACCGCTGACCGGGTGACCAAAATCCCAGAAATAGGTAAAGGTTTGCTGCTGTATTTTATCCAGCAGCGCATCATCGCTGATGAGCGGGAACTTGCGGGAGGTATCCAGCTGCGTGAGGAACTGCCGGCTTACCGGGGCAGACAGGCTTACATTCTGTGCCGATTTCAGGGTTGTACTGATGTTCAGTGCGAGTTTGGTGAGATAGGGTAACGGGCTGGCAGCCGATACCAGCACCACCGAGTCTCCATTGCTGAAAGTAGCCGTGAAGGGTACCGCTGTACCGGTAGCGATAGCGGAAAGTGACAGGGCTGCAGGTACCGCGCTGCGCATAACGGGGGTGGACAGCTGCACTTTAAATAGGGTGGTGACCGGCACGCCGGTCTGGCCGTCAGCAAGTATAATACTCCCTGCATATATACCGGAGACGGTGAGGGGTGAAGAGGGGGTAACCGGTGGGGTGGTTGGATTGTCTTTTTTACCACAGGAAAAAACGCCGGTGGCCATCAGTACTATCGCTGCTATCGTTTTCAGTTTCATCATTGAGTTGCGGGGCTAAAGAAAGTTAAAGATCCATTGTTGCGTGCCATTACGAGCCGCGAATTTTTTTTACCGGCATCGAGCCATTGCAGGTCGCGGACTTCGCCGGTAGCCGCAGGCAGTGTGCCGGCAGTAGTAAACACGCCGACTGCAGCATACCTGAAAATAGTGGGAAACAGCGCATCGTACCGGCCCTCATAAGGGATTACCCCATAAAAGTTGCCCGCTGCAACCCAGCTGTTGCGCTGCGATGACGATGCAAAAGAAAATACCGGCGCCTCCTGGATTTCGCGGGGCAGATCACGGCGGACGAAATTTCCTTTCCCGTCATTGAGAAAGGCGGAAGAAGCCAGCGTTTCGGCTTTCCATTCCCGGTAACCGGCAAACAGGTCGTAAAACATATACTGCACGGTCTGGCCGGCGACTTCATTATAGGTGAGGTAGGCTTTTTTCAGGACGGGCAGCGCGCGTTCCAGTTCATCCTTGGCCAGGAAGGTATATTCTTTTCCCCCGATGGTATAGGTCATCACCTGTTCAATTGACCCGTTTTTATCAAAGTCCTTAACATATAATTTCAATGGTCCGTCCTTGCCGGCGGCCAGTTTTGAATTCAGTCCCCAGTTCCCGGCCAGCAGGTCAGGGTATCCATCGTTGTTGATGTCCGTAACAAAAAGCGTTTGCCAGAGACCGGTAGATCCGGTTACTGGTTGTGCAGTATATTTTCCATGGTGGTTGAAGTAAATGGTTACCGGGGCCCATTCGCCGGCGGTGACAAGATCGGGCCACCCGTCTTTGTTCACATCGGTGAATACGGCCGACGTAACCATTCCCGCCTGCTGCAGGTTGAGCATGGAAGCAGGAGCTTCGGTGAACTTTCCGTTGCCGTCGTTCAGCAGCAGGTAAGACGGCTGGGGTATACCGTAAGCGGCTGCCTGGGCAAAGCCGCCGATAAAAAGATCGAGGTCGCCATCCTTATCCACATCCGCTGCGGCAACGCAACTTTTGTTGCGAAGGAACGGCGGCAAGGCATCGGCCGGTGCGGCGTTGAGTCTTCCCCTGCCATCATTGAGGTAAAGCTCGTCGGCCAGGTTGCTGCTCCCATCCCCGAATTCATTGCCACCGCTGACCACGTACAAGTCGGGCCAGCCATCGTTGTTAGCGTCAAAGAAGAGCGCATCCACTTCTTCTTTCGCTGCTGCTGCGCGAAAAATGGCGGTATCGGCTGCTATAAACCCGCCGCCGGCCTGCTGCAGCATCAGTGTTCCCGGCTGCCCTGACGCACCGCAGGCATAAAAATCTTCGAGCCCGTCTTTGTTTACGTCGGCGACCGCCAGCTTTGGTCCGCGCGTGCTTTCCATATGAGGCAATAGGTATTGCACATTGAAATCGACAAAATCGTTTTCGTGGTGCGACCAGTCCGCGCCTTTGGGAGCAGGGATGGGTTGCAATTCCAGCGGGTGCGCGGGAAAGAAGGCAGGATAGGAAAAGCTGTCGATGGCATTCTCCTGGTTGACTGTGACAGCGCCGGCGGCAACCTGCCTGAGCAACTGGTAGCGTTGGTTGGGCCACACGATAAGAAGGCTGTCTGCTGCATGCAAACTGTCCAGCCCAAAATGGAGCCGCGCTTCAGAGGCCGACTGGAAGCCACGCGTCAGCATAAGTTGCTGGTATTGCAGCTTACCGCCTGAAAAGAGATAGGCTTTTGCCCCGATACCATTACGGTTCATGCCAGCGCCTTTTAAGGTTAGCGTAAGTGCATTATTGTTTGCGGGTGCCGTGTTTTTTAGGATGACGGCTGGTGCGCCGAGGCAATTGATGATGAGGTCCAGTTTGCCATCGTTATTTAAATCCGCATAGGCCGCGCCGTTATAATATCCTTTCATCGAGCCCGTTCCCCAGTCATTGCTGACGTCTTCGAATTTCGTTTGTCCGGTGCCCCGGAACAGGAAGGGATGCGAGGCCCCATCCGGCATTTTGTCCAGGGTCTGGGCATCGTACTCGTCGGAGCCATTGCGGTTGATTTTTGCCGCCAGGCTGGAGACGAACCGGATATAGTCCAGGTCTACCGGGCGTTTTACGATGCCGCTGGAAATGAACAGGTCCTTGTTGCCATCGTTGTCGAAATCGGCGAAAAGCGGGCACCAGCTCCAGTCGGTAGCAGATACGCCTGCCATCAGGGCCACGTCACTGAAACTGCTGCCGTTGTTGGTCTGCAGGCAATTCCGGGAAAACTGGTTTTGGAAGCCATTGTGCAGTATTTTGTATTTGTAGATATCGAAGTTCTCGTCGCTGCCATAGGTCTTTACGGTCTTTTCATCCGCGGGCAGCATGTCTACAGTGACGATATCCGGCTGGCCATCGTTGTTGTAATCGGCGATGTCGTTGCCCATGCTGAAACGGGAGTAATGCCCGAAGTGTTGGGCCCCGCTTTCGGTGAACGTGCCATTGCCGTTATTGATGTAGTAGTAATCGTTTTCGTGGAAGTCGTTTCCCACATATATATCGTCCCAGCCATCGTTGTTGAGGTCTGCCACGGAGATGCCCAGCCCGTACCCGAGGCTGCTTTGGTAGATGCCGGCGGCTGCGGATACGTCCGTGAATTTGCCTGTCGTGGCAATGTCGTTCCGGTACAACCGGCTGGCGGCATTCGGATCGAATTTTCTGCGGTTTATGGTATCCGTTATGTTTTCGTTGGGGTGATGGCTTTGGTTGAGCACGAAGCAATCGAGGTCGCCGTCATGATCGTAATCAAAAAAAATGGCCTGGGAGCCATAGGCAGCGAGTGCGAGCCCAAATTTTTCCGCACTTTCTGTAAAGGTACCATTGCCGTTGTTGAGATACAGTTCATTTCTGCCCTGCAGGCCATGTTCGCCCTGTACCGCGCAAACATAGATATCGAGGAAGCCGTCCCCGTTGATGTCCGCCATGGTGACGCCGGTGGACCAGTCAGCATTCCCGGCAACGCCGGCCTTTTCGGTGATGTCTTCAAATTTAAAATCGCCTTTGTTGAGGTAAAGCCGGTTGCCGCCTTTGTGGTTGGCAGTGAAATAGAGATCGGTAAGGCCGTCGTTGTTGATGTCGCCGGCGGCTACCCCCCCGCCGTTGTAATAATATAAGTAGTATAGAATGCCGAATGCCTTGTGTTGTTCGGGGTTATTGATGAAACTGACGCCGGAGGAGGTAGGGCTGACTGCAGTAAAAAGCGCCGTATGCTGACGGCATGACAGTAGTACCGACAGAAGCAGTAAGAGAAAACCGGTTGACTGTATACGGCGCATGGCAACAAATTAAAGCAAAAAAAGGGCTGCATGGTTGCAGCCCTCGCTAACGGAAAGGTAAATTTAATTATTTCTTGCCGGCATACAGGGCGGCCATATCAGCTGCGGACAGTGCCGTTCCATAAAGGCGTACCTGGTCCATCATCCCGGGGAAGCCAGCCATCCAGGTGTTGTTGGAATATTTATCGACCACACCTGCCGCTTCCTGGAAGCCGCCGAGTACCACCTGTGAAGAATTTTCAAACGCGATGTTCTGGCCCGTCTTCTGGTCGAATTGTACCCCATCCCGGTACACGGTGCCGGTCTGCGTGGGCTTGTCGTATGTAAAACCGACCTGGTGCCATTGGCCATCGTACATATGCGGCCAGGCACGGCTGAAGTTATAGTTGGCAAAATTCCAGTCGTCACCATTGCCCGGGGCATTGAAATGTATTTTCAGGTCCATGGAATCAGAAGGACTTTTCGCGTTGTTATCCGCGTAAAAAGTGGCATTGCCCCAGAAGTTTTTGGAGTTGGCAAAGGCCAGAACGCCTACTGCATGGTTATTGTCTTTTTGGGCCATGGTAATTTTAATCCAGAATGAAATGGTGAAGCTGGTAGCGCTGCCAAAGTCGTTGGCAGAAGGAAACGCCACGTACCCATTTTTGGAGCCATCAAACTGAACCGCTTTTCCCTGCACGCCGCCGTCTGCATAGGAGACATTATTGTCGACCCCAAAGTTAGCGCGGATACTGTCCACTGCTTTTCCATCGAGCGCAGCGTAAAATTTCAATGGTCCGCCTGGCGGATTCGTGTCTTTAGGATAGTCGCCCAGCGTGGGGTGGTTTACTTTCTGGCAGGCATTCAGTGCCAGCGCCACCAGGAAAAGGCCCACTGCACGGCTTGTCATTTTACTTGTTTGCATAATTTTTTCTTTAGGTTTTAATCACTTTAATGCTCGACTACCATTCGGGATTTTGTTTAAGCACCCCGCCACTCAGGTCGATTGCTTTCTGTGGGATGGGATAGAAACGGGCTTTGTTGGTATAGCCCAGCGGTCCGAGGACCGAAACGGCGTCGCCCCATCTTACGAGGTCAAAAAACCGCACGCCTTCCATAGCAAATTCCCAATGGCGTTCATTCTTAATCGCCGTACGCATGGCCGCCTGGGTAGTATACGGGATATACGGTAATATGGTTCTGGTTTGGGCCAGCCCGCCACTGGCTCTTTTCCGGATCAATTCCAGGTTGGCCGCTGCGGTGGCGCCATCGCCCATTTCATTGGACGCTTCCGCCAGCATCAAAATAATATCTGCATATCGCAGGATGCGGTGGTTGATCCATCTGGCAGCGCCGCTGTTGTTGATATAGCCGGTGAAGGAGCGCATCGCGGGGTCGTTGCCGATATACAATTTCTTGTTCCAGTATTTCCGATCGAGTGTTCCGAAGGCCGGTAACACGGCGCCGTATCCACCGGTCGCTGCGCCACCATCGTCCTGGCCGGAATATAAAATAGTGGAAGCCTTCCGGGGGTCGGTATTATCCCAGGCGTCGACCAGCTGCTGGGTGGGTGTATTCCAACCCCAGCCGAGGTTCCAGACGTTGCTGGCACCGCCCTGGCGCACCTGCTGGCTCGTTCCGAAATCGGATCCAAATTCAACCGCCCCATTATTCGCTGCGTTGGCTCCGTCATACGCCTGCATTTCAAAAATTGACTCCGCACTATTTTTTCCCGCACCATTGAGGCCATCTTTCCATACATCCACGAATTTCGGCAGGAGTGAATACTTACCCGAAGCAATAACCTGGTTACAAAGCCCCACCACTCTCGACCAGTTCTGCCGGAAAAGATAAGTCTGGGCCCAGAGCGTATTAGCTGCACCACTGGTTAATCTTCCCGTGTAGCCGTTCCCGTAAGAAGAGGCATTAACCGGCAGGTTGGCAGCGGCAATAGTAAGGTCCGCGTCGATTTGCGCATAGACATCAGCCGCCGGGGATTTGGCTTTGATGCCATCAGCCGGCTTGAGAATTTTCTGAATTAACAGGGGTACATCGCCATAGGTGCGCACCAGGTTAAAATAAGCGTAGGCACGGAAGAAATGGGCTTCGCCTACGTTCCGGAGAGAGGCCGCATCAGACACTTTTAATGAATCGGCGTCGTAGAGCTCATTATTCGCCAGGTTGATCATGGTATAATGATCATTCCAGTACGTGTTCGGCGCCCAGTCGTCCTTTGAATAATTGTACGTATCGAACTCTGCCACCACCTCATTGCCATCAGAAGCACTGCTGCCTTTTTCGGCATCATCGTCCCGGATGCTGTGAAAGTCTATCCACGGCAGGAGAGAAAACCCCGCATAGGTGCGGAGGGTAACATAAAGGTTTAAACTCTGCGCCTCCACCTTACCCTGGTTGAGATCTTCCAGCGTTGCCGTTAGCGGCTTGCGGTCCAGGAATTTTTTACAACCGATAAAGCTGAGGACGACCGGCAGCGTGATGAGCAGTCCCCAAAATAAATGCTTGTATTTTTTCATATCCTAAAGATTAAAAATTTTAAAATGTTATGTTCAGTCCGCCGGTCAAAACAAGCGGAATCGCGTTGCCTGCGTTATCATATCCAAATGCTGTAGCGTCTCCGCCAAATTCCGGGGAATAACCGGAATTGTGTTTCCAGGTTTTCAGATTCTGGACGTTTACGTAAAGCCGCAGGTTTTTAATTTTTGCGCCCGAGATCAGCCGTTGGCCAAAGTTGTAGCCCAGCTGCACATTCCGGATTCGTACATAACTGCCGTCTTCTATACTATACGTTGAACCGAGGAAATTGATGCGGTCTGCCTGGTTGATGATGGGAACCCAGTTAGAGGTGCCTGGTCCGTGCCAGCGGTTGATCTTATCCGCTGCATAATTGGTACGCTGGAAAGGGGACTCCAGGGCACCCCAGTTGCGGAATACCTGGTTGCCGTACACGCCGCCGATATCAATGCTCAGGTTAAAACCTTTGTAGTTGGCCGATACGCTTCCGCCATAGCTAAACTTCGGTGTTGGGTTACCAATTTTCGTACGGTCATTGGCGTCGATGATACCATCGCCGTTGATATCCTTGTATTTGATGTCACCGGGACCGTAAGCGCCAAGGGAAGACTGAACAGGAGATTTCAGCACATCAGCATAAGACTGGAAGATGCCGGCCTCTACAAATCCGTAAAAATAACCGATGGGATAACCCGCCTGCGTGCGGCTTTCTGCGGCGCCATTGTTCTGGAAATTACGGGACAATACGCCGGTGGGCAGGTCACTGCTGAGGCTAAGCACTTTGTTGTTCAGGAAGGTGATGTTACCCCCGAAATCCAGCGAGAAGTCTTTGGTGACAGCCTGGTTCCAGGATGCCGTAAATTCTTCACCCCAGTTGCGGATGCTGCCGCCATTGATTAGCTCATCTTTCAGGCCGATAGACGCACGGCTTACATAAGTGAGCAGGTTATTGGTGGTCTTGTTGAAGTAATTGGCTTCAAAATGAAGGCGGCGGCTGAATGCACTCAGCTCAACACCCACTTCGCGGGCCGATACCGTTTCCCATTTCAGGTTGGGGTTTTCGATGTATTGCTGGGAAGCTGCGTTGTGCACATCAGTTCCAAAAACGGCTACCGCACCATTGCCGGTATTCAGCAGGGGGTAGGCTGGGTAATTGATGGGTGTTCCGTCCAGCTGAGAGGCAGTCTGGTTGCCGAGCACACCTATTGATCCTTTTAGTTTAAGGAAATCGAAGAGGTGCTGGTTGTCCATGAAGCTTTCACGGGTCAGTTCCCAGGCGCCACCAATGGCCCAGAACTGCTGGTGCTGGTTACCCAGTGGCAGGCGGGAGGAGGCGTCATCACGATAAGAACCGTTGAGGTAATATTTATTTTTATAATTGTACAGCACGCGACCGAGGTAAGAGACGGTTGAGTACTCGCTCTGGCTGGAACTGGCTGAGGCGGTTGACAAATCAGAGAATCCGTTGTTGATGTACCAGAAACGGCTGTCGTTCGGAATGGGTTGCCCGGTAGTGCCAGGGCGGGAAGTAGCGCCCCGGTTGAAGTTGCCAAAATAGTAAGTGGTAAAACCTGCGGTCGCGGTGAAATGATGATCCCCGAAATTTTTCTTGTAGTTCAGGATGTAGTCCTGTTGAAATTTCCGGTATGAATCATCTTCCTCGCCCACTTTGGTGGACTGGCTGGCCAGGTAGGTGGTGTTGTCTACCGGGTTATAGGCATAATACAGCGGGGTATAGCTGCGGCCGTTTACCGTACTCATATCTGCATACCAGGTTGACCTGAAATTAAAATTTTTAAGGAAATCCACTTCAGCGTAAACGCTTCCCACGGTGCGATTTTCAAAGTTCTTTGTTTTGTTATATTCATTTTCCAGTTGCACCAGCGGGTTAACCACACCAGAGTTCTGCAGATCTACGTTTAAGCCGGAATAAAGGTTCTGGCTGATGGTATCAGAGCCGTAGGGATTCTTCACCCGGAAAGGCTTTGTACCGGCAGAAATCATGGGAACCACCTTGCGGGCGGCGTCCAGTACGCCACCTGCATCATAGGGGGCTTTGGTGCGGCTTGCGTTGAGATTAACCCCGATTTTGAAAGCTTTGCTAACCTTGAACTCATCGCTCAGGGAAAGCAGGAGCTTATCCTGTTCCTGGTGGCGGATAATACCCTGGTCCGTAATATAGCCGACGCTGAAATTGAACTTGTTTTTCTCAGTGCTTCCCGAGATATTCAGCGAGTTGTTGCTGTAAAGCCCGGTGCGGGTAACGGCATCGATCCAATCCGTATTGGCGTTGAGGCCGGTATAATCATACGGCGCAGTAATGCCGCCGTTTGCCCTTTCTTCCGCAAATAATGTTTTGAACTGGTCAGCGTTCGCCAGTTTGATTTTGTCCACCAGCTTTTTCATCCCGAAGGTGGTGCTGAAATTGATAATGGTTTGTCCGATCCTTGCTTTCTTGGTGGTGATGGCGATAACGCCGGTGGCCCCTTTAACCCCGAATATGGCGAGGGAGGAAGGATCTTTGAGAATTTCAATAGACTCGATATCGTTGGGATTGAGGTAATCGATGTTGTCATTGAAAATGCCATCGACAACATACAGCGGGTGTACATTACCGATACTTACTGTACCGCGGATGCGGATATCCGGCGCCTGGCCGGGTGTACCATTATTGACTACCGAAAGGCCGGCCACTTTGCTCTGCAGCGAGGCAATGGGGTTGGGGTTCGGCTTATCGGCCACTTCCTTACCCAGCACTTTGGTGATGGAGCCAGTCAGGTCGCGCTTATTGGCAGTACCGTATCCGATGACAACCACTTCATCCATTTTTGCATTGGACGCGGTGAGGCTGATGTTGATGCTGGTGCGGCCCCTTACGGCCACTTCCTGGTCGGCATATCCCACGTAGGAAATAACCAGTACAGCATTATCGGGTACCGTGATAGAAAAATTTCCCGAGGCATCCGTCTGGGTACCGAGGGTGCTGCCCTTCACCTTAATCGAAACACCCGCCAGCGATTCACCGGTGGAGGCTGTGATTTTGCCCGTAACTTTTGTTTCTGTCACTTCGGTGTTGGCAGCCGTTATGACTACCAGGTTGTTGTCAAGGATTTTGTAAGCCCGTGCACGGTTATTCAGCAGTTGATCGAGCACTGTGGTAACGGGTTCGTCGCTCGCATCGAGGCTGATTTTCTCACCCCCTGACTTTACCGTCTCGTCATTGTACAAGAAACGGAAACTGCTTTTCTTTTCAATGAGCGTCAGCGCCTTTTTCAGGTCAGTGTCCTGGAATTTGATGCTGATGCGGTTCTGGGCGTTGGCTTTAGCTGAAACCTGGAAGCAGGTGATCAGTAGTAAAGCAGTGGTTAGTTTCATAACTAGAAGCGTCTTTAAAAAGTTGTGCCTGCCGGACCGCGGAGGCATCCCATGTTGATGTTCCATACAAGAAATTAATTGGTGATTGATGTAAGCCCTTTTGGCTTTGATCTTATGTTCGGGACTAAAAGCCGGTTTATGTTGGTTCGTCTTTTTTCATGATCGGCAGGGTTTAATTGTGTTTGAGGTTATTTTGTTGAAATGCTGATGTCATTATTATTGATCGTGTAAGAAAATGGCGCAATCAGCTGGAGTGCTTTTAGTGCCTGGCGAATGTTTTCATGTTCAAAGGTGCCGGTAAGTCTCTTTTTCCGGATGGCTTCGTCGGTAAAAGAGATACTGTAGCCATACCAGCGTTCCATTTGCCGGCCCAGTTCTTCGAACGTCTCGCTGCGAAATATAAGTTTGTTCTCCATCCAGGATGTTTCCACCACGGTGCTGTCAGCAGGCGTATAGGTAAGATGACTCACCAGGGCAACCGGGATCCCGGGATGCTCAGCTACAGGGTTCGGTCGCCGCGCAGCCTGCACAATAGCCGGACCGGCTACGGGGGCAGGATCTTCATTGCTGCTGATCAGTTTCTCGCTTGGGTGGAGTATAATTTTTTGATCCGGCCGGTTTTTGAAGCTCACTTCGATCCTGCCCCGGATAAGACTGGTTTCAGTCTTTTTATCGGTGGGAAATGCTTTCACATTGAAGGCTGTGCCTGTTACTTTAATGTTGAGGTTGGCGGTATGAATGATAAAAGGAAGGCTGGCATTTTTAAGGACGTCGAAATAAGCTTCGCCTGACAGGGTAATTTCACGGGAGCCGGTGCCGTAACTCTTGTCGTACGTTATTTTGCTACCTGAATTCAGCCAAACCTGGGTGCCATCAGGCAGCACCACCTTGGTTCTGGAGCCGTAACGGGTGGATACTTCGCTTTTATCCAGTTTAGTCATCGCTGGTTTTTCCTTAGAAACGGTAACGGCCAACAGAGAATACAGCAGGAAACCCAGGAAGAGGACAACCAATGCTACCCGGAGGTAACGACGTGGTAAAGGCTGGCGTATTATGGGGCCGGCCGGGGGTAATCCTTCCAGGTCAACGCCGAGTTGACGGAGCCGTGCGGTATGGTTGGCAAAGGCGAGCTGGCTGTCTTCTTTTTGCGGAACGGGCTGGTGCCACAAATCAGCGACGGCCTGGATGGGATAGTGAAGATCCGGGTTTATTTTAAGCAGTTCTTCCAGGTGGTCCAGTTCTTGGGAGCTGGCTTCACCGGATAGTTTTTTAGCTAATAAGTCCCAGATATTTGGCTGCATGCAATCAGTTATGGAGGCGGTCGAAACGTTCGTCAGGCTAAAGACAAGAAAAAAGAGTGATACCCCTAAAGCGATGTTAAATTTATTTTACCGGAGGGGATTGGGTAGTGAGGACTGACTTCCGGACGTCAAATTGTATACTTAGCGCGATTTTTCGCAGCGCGATGGCCAGCTGGGCTTCCACGGTTTTTACAGAAAGATCCAGGATCTCTGCCACCTCCCGGTATTTCAGTTCATCCTCTTTAACCAGTTTAAAGATCAGGCGGCAGCGGGGCGGGAGGGATGCAATGGCGAGCTGGATGCGGGAGACCATCTCAGCAGTGACCATCAGTTGTTCGGGATCCACGTACATGCTTTTCAGCTCCGCTCCCTGCTGTTCCAGGTCAGCTGTCCGGTGCCTGCTGTCGCGGGTTAGGTAATTTAGCGCTGTATTTTTTACAGATATAAACAGGTACACTTTCAAATTTCCGATGCTGTCGACGCGTTTTCGCTTCTCCCAGATCTGGACGAAAACATCGGATACTACTTCTTCGGCCTGTTCCTTTGATTTAAGAAAGCTACGGGCAAACTGCAGCAGGGGGCTATAAAATGCGGTGAAGAGCTGCTTATAGGCAGCCTGGTCGTTGTTTCGGGCAATTCGTTCCTGCAGGTATCTGATGTTGGCGCCGGCAATCATTTCTTCACATGTTAGCCTGCACAAGGTAGCAGGTATTTTATATAAACAAGAAAAATGAGATTTATGCTGCATTACCGGTAAAAGAAAGGCTGAAGGGAGCCAGGAGCAGAAAAATCAAAACGGGCTGGTTTTCTTTCGGCAGTTGCATTGATTTTTTCTATTTTTGCATCGCTTTTTAACCGGAGCAGGACCCTTAGCTCAGTTGGTTAGAGCATCTGACTCATAATCAGAGGGTCGCTGGATCGTGCCCAGCAGGGTCCACTTCAGACTAAGTCCCGTAATGTAGCGGGGCTTAGTTTTTTTACAACATTTAACAATTAACCACGAGTGGTTACTCAATAGCAGGATACATTTGCTGCACACAACTTATTATGAAACAAATTGCCTTAATTTTTACTGCTTTAGTGATGGTCGGTGCGCAGGCCGTTGCACAAACGCCCGCCAAAACCGATTCTTCCCATAAGAAAAAAGACTGGAGCAAGGTTAAGATTAATAACCGGGCAAACGACCACTTTATGCTGCAGCTGGGTTATGACGGCTGGGCACCGCTGCCAGACACTATCAGGACAAAAGGATTTTCTCATAGCATCAACGTGTATCTCATGCTGGATTTTCCGTTCAAAACGGATCCGCGGTTCAGTGTTGGGCTCGGTGCAGGCATCGGCAGCAGCAACATGAAATTTGACAACCAGGAACCGAATGTAATTGCCCTTAGCAATACGCTTCCTTTCAACCGGACGGACAGCTCCCGTTTTAAATCATTTAAATTGGTAACCACCTACGTGGAAGCGCCGGTAGAATTGCGTTTTGTAGCAGACCCTGAGAATAGTGACCGCAGCTGGAAGGCTGCCGTGGGGTTAAAAGTGGGCGCTTTGCTGAATGTGCATACACGGGGCAAGACGCTGCTGAATGCAGCAGGGAATACCGTCAACAACTTTACCCAGAAGGAAAGTTCGAAGAATTTTTTCGGCGGTACAAGGCTGGTTGGTACGGCACGGGTAGGTTACGGGCATATCAGCCTTTTTGGCCAGTATTCGGTGACGAACCTGCTGAAAGACGGCCGCGGACCGGCATTGCATCCGTATAGCATCGGCATTACCCTGAGCGGGTTATAAAAAGTATAGTCTCTTTAGTTGCTGCAGGCTGCGTTGAATGACGCTCTTCCTGCAGCATTTTTTTTGGCGGCTGGGAGCTGGCGCAGGATGCAGGGTAACAGGATGGTACCCCGGGAGGCGCCGGTACAGATGCGCCACCGAGAAGCCTTACCTTTACCATCCCTAAAAAGATAAGTATAGTGCTGGATAAAAAAAATGTTATACAAAATGAAGTGCGCACGCTGCTGGTGGGCGTAATCGGTAAAGAGCAAACGGATGAGCAGGCGCAGGAATACCTGGACGAGCTTTCGTTCCTGGCAGAGACGGCGGGGGCGATGGCAGTGAAGCGGTTTACGCAGAAGCTGCAGCAGCCTGACAGCCGCACTTTCGTGGGCAAGGGAAAACTGGAAGAGATTAGGAAATACGTGGAGAGCCGCGATATCCAGCTGGTGATTTTTGATGATGAGCTGAGCGGGTCGCAAATCCTGAATATTGAAAAGGAGCTGAATACGATGACGATCGATCGATCGGATCTTATCCTCGATATTTTCGCCCGGAGGGCAAAAACAGCACAGGCCAAGACGCAGGTAGAGCTGGCACAGTACCAATACCTGCTGCCTAGGCTGAAGGGGATGTGGAAGCACTTGGAAAGACAGGGCGGCGGTATTGGCAGCAGGGGTCCGGGGGAAACGGAGATCGAAACCGACCGGCGTATTGTAAAAGACAAGATCACGTTGCTGCGTAAGCGGCTGGCGGAGATTGACAAGCAGAGTTTCACCCAGCGCAAGGATCGCGGGGAGTTTATCCGGGTGGCGCTGGTGGGTTATACCAATGTAGGCAAGAGCACTATCATGAACCTGCTGAGCAAGAGCGATGTGTTTGCCGAAGATAAATTATTCGCTACGCTGGATACGACCACCCGTAAAGTGGTGTTTGAGAATACGCCGTTTCTGCTGAGCGACACGGTGGGTTTTATCCGAAAGCTGCCGCATCACCTGGTGGAAAGTTTCAAGAGCACACTGGATGAAGTACGCGAGGCGAATATCCTGCTGCATGTCGTAGATATGTCGCACCCCCAGCACGAAGACCATATTGCCGTGGTGAATAAGACACTACAGGAGCTGAAGGCACAGGATAAGCCCGTAATCACCATTTTTAACAAGATGGATTTATTCGAAAAAAACCATTTTGATGAGTGGCTGGAGCCCGAGGTGAAGCAGCAGATCCTGGAAGATTTGAAGCATCGCTGGGAGACCGAGCTGCAGGGCAACTGCGTATTTATTTCTGCTATTGAAAGGAGGAACCTCGATACGTTGCGGGCCACAATACTCAACAAGGTGAAGGCTCAGTACAAGGTTCGTTACCCTTACAAAACGGAATATTTGTACTGATGGATCCATTGGTCTCCGGGTGGCATAAGGTGGCTGATTCCGAAGCTGCGCTGGATTTTAAAAGCAACGATATCACGGAAGTGACCGTCGCGGGAAAGTCCTATTGCATTGGCAGGTGGCAGGGCAACCTTTACGGGTTTGCGCAAACCTGTCCTCATGGCGGGACCTTGCTGGCAGAAGGATACCGCGACAGTCTCGGCAATCTTGTTTGTCCGTTACACCACTATAAGTTCAACATCAGGACCGGCCGCAACAGCAGCGGCGAAGGGTATTATCTACGGCACTGGCCGGTAGAAATAAGACCCGATGGGGTGTACTTCGGGCTGTAAAAGCCTTCCTCGCGGGCTGCACTGTCCTCCAGCAGCTTTCATTTCATGTACTCCGGAGAATGTTTCTTTAGCCCAGGAAGGCCATATCGGCTTCGCTGAGTTCGATAGCGGCTGCCTGCATGTTTTCTTCAAAATGGGCCAGCGACGAAGTACCCGGGATGGGAAGCATCCAAGGTGATTTATGGAGCAGCCAGGCGATGTTGATTTGTGCTGGTGTGGCGTTGTATTTCTGGGCGATTTGCGCGATGCGGTCATCTTTTTTCGGGATCGAGTTGACCAGCGAGAAATAGGGGATAAGCGGAATTTCGTGTTCTTCGCAGACCGCGAGCACCTCTTCCCCGCCGCGGTTATCGCCGTAAGGGGATTTGAAGGTGGTGCGCTGGGCATGCCCATACATGTTTTCCACGGTGGCAATCTTGCCCATGTTCATGGCGACTTCCAGTTCAGCGGGGCTGACGTTGCTGACGCCGATATGGAGAATCTTGCCTTCTTGCTGCAGGGCAAACATGGCATCGAGCGACGCGGCAATGGGTACGCCTGAGCCAGGCATAACGCGGAAATGGACCAGTTGCACCTGGTCGATTTTCAGGGTGCGGAGGTTATTTTCGATGGAGGTGCGCAGGTTTTCCGGGCTGGCAAATGGCACCCAGCTGGTATCGGGTTTGCGGGTACAGCCGACCTTAGTGCAAATGACAAGATTGTTCGGGTAGGGGTAGAGCGCTTCGGCGATGAGGCGGTTGGTGACATCTTCGCCGTAGTAGTCGGCGGTATCCAGGAAGTTCACGCCTTTTTCGATGGCTTTTTGCAGGATGCGGAGGGCACCGGGGCGATCGGCCGGTTCGCCGTAGATATGCTCACCGGTGAGGCGCATGGTGCCATACCCCAGGCGGTTAACGGTGAGCGGGTGGTCGGTGTTGCTGGCGATGGTGATGGTAGCCGGAACGTGCATGGCGTAAAAATTTACAGGTAAGTCAACAAAAATAGGGGGATGCAGGCGGATAACAGGAGATTGTGCAAGGGTGCCTCGGAATAATTCTTAAAATGACTTTGTTGCTACTCAAAAAAGCTTATTTTTGCCACCCCTCAGGGGTTACTCCTCCTTAGCTCAGTTGGTTAGAGCATCTGACTGTTAATCAGAGGGTCTCTGGTTCAAGTCCAGAAGGGGGAGCAGGTGATCAGGCACTTATGACTATTCAGTTATAGGTGCTTTTTCGTTTACATACCATTTAGATCAAAATATTAGATGGAAAGTAGGTTAAGGCAGGGTTTAATGAATTGTTTATACCGCCCTACGCTTTCTACCTTACTGATTTAACCTCCATGAGTCCTTCCAGGCAATTACTGCGGTATCGTTGACAAAGTATAATGGCAGCCAGACATAGCGCGAATTTTCAAGGTCCGTTTTATTCCACCTGTCAGCTAAAAAGATAAACTCATCAGGGTTGTTTTGCAGCTTTAGCACAAACGTACTTTGTGTATTAAAGCTGGTAGGTGCGTCGGTACCAACGCAGGGGTTGTACAGTTCCGTCCATTTGCCCATAATACTGTCCGCAACGCATAATAAGGCAGCGTTAGGATCCCAGCCGCTGCAGGCTGACGTGATGAGATAGTATTTTCCTTTACGTTTGAACAGTGCTGGCGCTTCCCTGCTCTTGTTGATTAACAGGCGGATCTCGTGGCCGCTCGCACTCAGGTAATCGTCGGACAACTGGCTGATGTGCATTACTTTATTGTCTTCCGAAGAAAAAATCTGGTAGGCTGTGCCATTGTCATCTTTAAATAAAGTTTGGTCTTTGCTCATTTGATTATTAGGACGAAAACTGGTTAGATAGGTGTATGGGCCTTCAGGCCTGTTACTCACTGCTACCCCTGCTCTGCCAAGACCGTAATCCCGCGCATCTATATGCAACCACATGACGAATTTTTTGGTTTTGTCATTGTAAATTACTTTTGGACGCTCCAGCACTTTGCTGGTGTGCAGGTCATGACCAGGGTTGGTCTTATCAGGCGCTAATGCTACGCCTTCATATTTCCAGTCGGTGAGATTTTTAGAGGAATAGCAGGAAACGCCACCGGCATCCGTGCGGTAACATTCCCAGCTTTGGCCTGGTACCAGCCAGGTCCGGCCTTGTTTGATTTCACCAAACAAATAATAGGTGCCGTGATGAAACAGTATACCTGCGCCGTGGGCATTAATGGGGTGGTTGTCCACATCGTACCAGATTTTTCCAGGCTGGAAGGCTTTTGTATTGGTTTGTGCATAACAAACAATACAGAGAAAAGCCAATGGTAAGGCAAAAAGTAATTTCATATGTGCGCTTTCGGTAAATATTTGTGCATCCATGCTTCACTTTATTTCTAAAAAGTCGCATCGCTTTCATTTATCAGCATTGCGATGGACGGCCACTATTTCTATCCTGGCATCAAACTTTCAATTAACAGCAGCAACCGGGACCGCAACTTTCGTTATCTAGGGGGAGGGGCCGGCCTTGCTGCAATTCACGAGGCGTTGCCTCGCGGACAGCAACAACCCTGACATGGAAATAAAGGGTTTTTCCGGCGAGCGGATGATTGCCGTCGAGTAGCACCATATCCTCATCCACGGCAATTACTTCCATCTCAACGCCGTCACCTCTTTCTACCTTCATGCCTTGTTGGAGTTGTTCTCCACCGGCCGGAAACTCTTCCCTGCTTACTGAAATAATTAACTGTTTGTTATAGTCACCATAACCTTCCCCGGGTTCCAGTATTATTTCTTTCTCTTCATTAATTGTCGTCGCTTCCATAGCTGCTTCCAATACGGGCAAAATATTTCCGGCACCCTGCAGATATTGCAGGGGCTCAAAATCTACGTTGCTGTCTACGATACTCCCGTCGCTGTCATTTACGCGATAGTAAATACTGACAATGCTGTTTTTTCTAACCGCCATGCTTATTGTTTTAATCCGCGTAAGAAATTCTGGTAATTTTATCCTTGGCTTCGGCAGGAGTAGCGTCACCAGCATCCAGCAACGATTGCTGCCGAAGAAATTCCATGTGTCCGTGCATTAACGCATGATATATTTTCATGGGGCTGTTTTCGGGAAATCAAATGATATTGAGCAACCTGTGTTTAATGAATACGGATAGTCAGGGTCTGGTTGGTCCGGATGTGTATCGGCCTGGCAAACCCCAGCAAAATATCGTTTTCATCCTGCCGCAGGGTGAAGGGTATTTTTTGAGCGCCTATCTTTATTACTATCGCTTTTATTACCTGCCGATCAGTTGATGGTAAGCTTATCTGCTGCAAACGCAGCGCTCCATACTTTATGTTCATCCGATGGACCTGTTTACCATTTTGGATTTGCTGGGAATAGCTACCCCAGCCCCCGGCTGTTACAAACGGCGCTTTGAAATTTTCTTTGTCCCACTTTGGCGCAAACCGGATAAATCCTTTTGGCCCATGATATTCAAAACCGCAGGCGGTAATGAATGTGCCGTAACTTGCCATTGCACGGGCATAATGATCGCTGCACTCAATTTCATTAAACGGGTTTCGCTTAAAGGCATGATACCGGTCATGGATCATCCTGGTGAGTACCAGCGCCTCATCCGTCATTCCTTCCGCCATCAGGTGACTCGCAACCTGGTGTTCGAAGCCGCTCATACATTCGTTAAAATATCCCAGCTGCCAGGCCTTATTTTCTCCATAGGGATTACTGTCATTTTTTGGATTGGTATTCATAATCATACCCCCTTCGCCAGCCAGCGCGTAAGGACGCCCTCCAGTGTGTTCTTTTATATAGGGACCAACATCGGGCGTAAAATTATATTTCCACAAAGACGTTAAGGCTGTCTTAGTTTTTGCTTCATCCAGTATCCTGCCCAACCCGGCCTGGAATGCCCAGCTTTGTCCGTATACCTGATCGATATGGCAGGTATTGTATGATCCGATACTCTTTTTTCCGTCCTGTTCATTCGGCCGATGAATGAAATATTCGCCGTTGAATAATTTATCTTCCATGTTTTTTCTTCCCTTGTCAACGTAGGCCCGGCAAACTTGGGAAAATGGGATGTCATTCATCTCATCCGCCATCTTTTCGCCAGCCTTCACCGCCGCAATGCACAAGCCCACAATCCATGCTATTTCTCCCTTCCAAACGGCATCCAATGTGTTTTCCATGGGCGTATCTTCCATGCCATCTTTATTTTTATCCTGGTTGATGACAAATTGAACAGCTTTTTTAATCTTCGCCCAGTTTCGCCGAAGAAATTGATTGTCGGCACTCATCTGGTGTTCGCGGTATATCCGAAGCACGGTGCCGGCTTGTCCGTCAATAGCGGGTTGTTTTGCCGCTTCACCCCTATACCAAATCATGCCGGTGTCATCTGCAAATGCCAGTCCCAGGTCAACCCGTTCGCGGGTGTCTCTTTCCAGGGCAGGAAAAATTCTGCCAACGGCCTGTGCGTATTGCCAGACATGGGTACAGGTGCCCGGGCAGCAACCGACACCTTCCCAGGCATAAAACCTACCGGAGCTGAAACGGTGGCAGGTGGTTGTTGCCAACGTGGAGATATTTGAAAATGTTCTTTCCAGAAACCACCACGGTAAGGTGGAATCGTACCAGGTATTTTTCCAGCGTTTGGTTTGGGCCGATAGCTTTTTAAAGTGCTGCGCGATATACTGTGCTACCGAACCAGCGGATGTAAATTTATTTTGGTAGTAACGCCCGTCACCGTCGATACCCTTTAAGGAAAAGTGAGGGAAATGCCAGGTAATCGCAAAATTGGACATGATATGCTTGCCAGGCAGCAGTTGGTGATGATTGCTGACGGCGCCTATCAGCTTTTCATCGGGTGCTTTTACCGTTTCATTACCGGCGACCTGGTCAAAGCTGTCTTCGGACAACTGCAGGGATACATCCGTAATAAGTTTAGCTGTCTCGTGTAATGAGGCAATGCACAGGCTTCCATAATCCGGCTGATTCATGATATCCGTCGTGAAATTCTTTTTATTACGCACTCCGGCTTCAACGGCATAAAAACCTTTTGCCGAGCGGCTTTTGTTAAATCGTTCCTGGGAATCTGCTTGTGCAGAAAATATTCCCGCTTTATTTTCCAGCCACCCGAGGACCGATATTGCTACCGGCGTTGTTGTCTTGTTAGTGACGTGGAACGAAAAAATGGTAGCCGGTAAGCCTGAATGTTGTTCATCCAGTGCAATAAAGGGTGAGTATACCTGTAAAGAGATTTCTACCGGAAGGGTATCATCAATATACCGGATAGTCGCTACCGGGTAAGTCGCTTCAAAAGCGATCTCTGTCCACATGCCGGCTACGGCATCCTTTTCCTCAAATTTCCTTATGACCGTTTTGCCGTCCCACACAATCTTTATAGCAAAGCCCTGTTCCAGCGGATAAATATTTTTGGCAGGCGCTATATAGGCGGAACCGTCCCGGGGAAGAATCTTTCTTTTTGATCCCAGGACCTCGCTGTCCGTGGCAACTTCTTTTGACTCTATGCCCTCCTGGTTTTTATTAAAAATGTCCCAGAGCCATAAACGGCCATCGCCTCGTAAGTAAACGGTACCGCAGTTAATGCCCCCGGCTGGCATGCCGATGTATTGTAATTCGTTTTTACTTTGGAGGTAAGTGGTCACCGTTCCTCTTCTGTACAATGACTTTACCCATTCGGGGTCTAATTTTTTATCTGCTGGAATTTTTCCGTTTCCCGTTTCGCCCGGCGCAAAAGGTCCCGCAACAGCCGGCATACGAGCTGCCATGAAAGCTGCTGAAAGAATGGTTGTTTGCTTTAAAAAACTTCGTCGCCTAATGCGGTTAAAAGTCATTGTATATAATTGTTCGCTGTCTCACTTGCTTTAAAGTTCCTCATTCTTTTTTATTTGCCCATAAAATCTGAACAGCGTTTATTTCAGGCGCCGTCGGGTAACTATAGTTTCCGCATAGTATACGCCGGTAGTGGCCACGTGACTAGTCCTTACAGCTTAATATTTTTTGGAACAATTTAACCGTCTGCTTTTTATTCGATTTAATAATATCCACCCGGTAACAATGATTAAATTCTGCGAATTCCTGTATACCAACAGCCAATTTTGCCAGGTCAGCATCACGCAACTCCACTGCTTCAACATGCAGGTTTTGAATTATGAGCGCTTTATTTTTCCTATCGGCAGCGGCATCCATCCTGCCGACGAACACGTCGCCCACAAGCAGCGGAAGGCAGAAATAACCGTATTCCCGTTTGGCTGCCGGTACAAAGCATTCGATCTGGTAATCGAAATTAAAGAATTCGCGTAGCCGGTGACGGAATACATTCAGCGGGTCGAAGGGGGAGAGCACAAAGGCATCTCCGGCAAGTCTGATCTTTTTGTGGCGGTACTCCGGTAACATGTAGAGCGGGCTTTTCAGTCCTTCTACCGTCACTTCGCAAACCAGCCCACGGTCCACCATACCCTTCAGTTCCTCTTTAATGGTATGCTTCGCCAGCCGCGCATTCCAGGCCATCTCTTTGGCATAGGCAATACCCAGCGACTTCAGCGTTCGGAGAATAATATGCCGGCTGAATTCGGGCATCGACGGCTTCGTCTTATCTGTGTGGGCAGGAACAATATTGGTGGTAAGGTCGTACAGCTTATGAAAGTCTTTCTTCCGCGTCGTCAGCAACTGCCCGCTCATGTGCAGGCGTTCCAGCGCCACTTTCGACGGGCGCCAGTCCCACCAACCCGAACTTTTTTCCACGCGGGCGTTGTCGAAGTCTTTGGCTCCCAACGGGCCTTCGCGTCCAATCCGGTCGAGGATCTTTTGCATGAGATGAAGTTCCGGTTGCGGCAGAGCGGCGTATTTCGCTACATAGTTATCGTGGATAGGTATGGAATACCTGAACTCAGCCATGGGCATAAAGCCGGAGTCGCGTGTCCAGAATTCATAAATCCGCCCTTCCTGCTGTAACTCCTCCAGCCAGGCGGTTTGGTACCCGGGCACCCGGGTAGCCAGCGCATGGTGATGCGCCCGCTCCACCACGTAATTCGTATCTACCTGGATAAATCCCAATTGATCGATCACCTTGTACACCGCTTCCGGACCCCGTCCAAACTGCCCGTTACGGGAGAGGCCGGCAGCATGCAGGATAATTTCCCGCGCCCGGGCTTTGGGAAGCATGATCGGTTTCTTCATCAAGAAATAGTAGATTTTGCCGCCCGTATGTACAACCGATTTTCGATTCACTTCCGACGCGCGGTCACCATTTGACGGCCTCCTATAAAGTTAACCCGGAAGCACTAACGCCATTTCAGTAATTTGGGTAAGATATGACGAGAAGCATGAAACACTGGCGGAAAACGTATTGGCGATGGATACAGGCGGCGCGCGGCATCACGATGTATTATAAGAGTGGTAACAGCAACTCGGTTTCCAGCCTGGATTCATCTTTTGTCCAGTGCCCGTATATTTCAACATAAGGGAGGGTTGGCTCAAGGCCCCTGTTTTTTAGCGCCGTCCTCATGTTCAACCCAGCCTGCTTTAACATTTGGTAAGAGCCGATATGTTTATAGCGGGCATATTTGGGCAGGTCAAGCCGCCTGTGTTCCAGTCCTGTGTTCAGCGGGGGTGGTTCTGATAATTCCACGCCCGCAAATACCATGTCGGCGGGGTCATACACCCAGATATTCATCCCTTTGTTTTTTAGCGTCTGGGTTTTTACTGTATCCCACATGCTGGCCGACAGCCTGAAGGCAGTGCCGGTATAATCCTGCCGGTTGGCCCTGGCGGATAAGCCATAGATATCTTTGATAAACCTGTGGTGAACGATGTCTATTTCCATTGACAGTCAAGTTTAAGCGCGTTTCCGTCCCTTGTCAGCTGTGGGAGAGGATTTGTGATCCTACTGATCACCCTTGTCGTTTACGGGGGGCGATACGCGGTATGGTCCTCGCGTCTTTTTATAAAAATGGCGCGAGGGGAGCTTGAATAAATTTATCAGTAACCAGAACAGTAAATGGTTCATCACTGCAGGAAACGCGTTGGTGAATACATTTTCTGCCCTGTACAGGCCATCATTTAATTTCAAAAATAATCTGTTGCGTTCGATAGGTTCTTATGGCTACCCCATTAAGCGTGCCGGCTATCCATCTTGGGCTTTCTTTCAGCAGTCGCTCTGACGCTCCATGCAGATCACGCGGGCCGCTTACCGCATGGATTTTTTTCAACCGGCCATCGGGTTCCACCAGGAACCCTACAATCACTTTTCCCTGGATGCTGAATCTCATCGCGTCCGCCGGGTAGGTGAGGTGCCTTATCAAAAAATGAGCCCAGGCGGACGAGCCCCCCGGGAAACTGGCTGGCACGTCCGCCTGCTGCAGCAGCGTGTCCTGTCTAAAATCCGGCATGGTAACTGAATCATCGCCAGTATTAACCTGGGCCCGTATTGCTGCGGACATAGAAAATAACAGGAAGACGAAAAGTGTAAAACGTTTCATGGTATGTAGAGTTGCGTATATTTATTTTAAACCGCAGACTAAAAGTAAGATTAGTGGCTATCACGGCAATACCACAAAGGGGGGATCAGGGCCAATGGTTGTCCCGGCCAGGTAGGCCCAAAATAGGGGTGCTGCAAAATGTGCACAGGGTATGCTCTTGTGCAATATCATAGGTTGTGGGCCGGATAATGCCAATTGAATGCTGGCAAGGCATCAGAAATCCAGTACCAGCCCTCCATATATTCTGCCATCCAGAATCGCTGTCTTCGCTTTTCTTTTTTCATTGATCAGCCAATGGTTATCGTTGATGTAACCAATCCTGAAGTATTTGATCCTGAAAGCAGCAGAGTAACTTAGCTGCTTAACCGTCATCCCGGCTGACAGTAACGCATTGTTGAAGGGAACATAATTCGCCCCCACCGCCAAATCATAGAAACCGGTGCTATTGAAAACAGCATCAGTTCCCACATTAAGCCGCTGCCATTTATATTGGAGGCCAATGCCCAGCGCCCTTTGCTGCCGAAGGGCATTGTTACCCTGCCCGGGCACAAAAGCATCGGCGAAAAGTTTGCTGCCGGTAAGGTTCATCAGGTTAATACCTGCCTGGAACGAAGTACTGATTTTATATGTGGCGGAGAGGTCGACATCGAAGCGTTGCCGGGTAACTCCTGTGTCATAGATATTGCTCTGGTCGGTGGCAATAACCCGGTACGGGATATTAAGCTTCTGCCAAAGCGATTTCACCGTCAGCGCGACACTAAAGCGGTTGTTAACAGTATACACGCCGCTGACCAGCGCCGCCCATTCCTTTAGCTGCATCATCAACGAATCTACCCTTTTCTTGTTGGCAGGGTTATAGGTATTGGTAAAGAAAGATGATCGGAATTCATCCTGCGTCGTGTACAACAAGCCTGCTCCGATCGATATTTTTTTACTGATGTGCCGAAAGCCACCCAGCTTCACATTATTTTTAAAGTTCGTCAGCAGGCTGATATTATTCGTTTTTCGGCTATTGGCGATTGCGGACGGATTCCAGAACATAGCTTCCGACATATCACGCGAAGGCGAGAAATTAAAACCCGTATTGGCCGACTGGTACAACGGGGAAGCTGCCAGGAACTGGCCGTAATGAATTTTTCCGGGAAGCAACTGCGATAGTAAGTAGTTGCCTGCAGGCGCTGCCGCCGCAACAGTTATCAGCGTAGTCAAGAAGTTTAAGGTAGCGGGTGCGGCAGTGATTGCAGTGGCCCCCGACACGCTGTTTAAATCTACGGCGGGCTGGCGGGAAACTTTAGTTAACAGGTTGTCCGCTTCCAAAACCGGCATCTCCGCGTCCTGGCAATGTGTATTCAGTAGCCAGTCCCTGATGGTCACATAATGCTTATCATCGGATATATTCTGGCGATCCTGGTCTTCCGAAATAAATATCCGCCTGGCAATTTCTTTACACGAAGCACAGCGGGAGATCGCATAAATGGTGACGGTCTTGTCCTGCAGGTTTACAATCGGCACACCCGTATTGAATTCAAAATACCCGGAAGGCCGGGATAGGGTAATAGTCGATTTTGCCGGCATGAAAGCTGGTACGACAATAACATTTTCCGCCCCACGGGTGGAATTGGCATCCTTGTTCATGCATCGGATCTTGCCTTTGATAATGAGTGACTGCGCCGCAACGTTGCAAAGCAGTAATAAAAGCGTACAACAGGAAAAAACATTTTTCATAACTGTTAGTTTTTATGAGCTGGTTGCTGTTTTGCCGGGTTCAGGAAAATATCCTCATTCGTAATATCAGGGCTGCTGATGCGGAGGGATAAGGATTTGTCTTCATAATCGGGGTGAGAAGTGGTGAGGGTAATTACATCCCCTAAGGTATATTCCTTCAATCGCAGGCTATAGCTGCCATCTGTGATCGAAATAGCATAGTAGCGGGTGCCATCTACATCGATCTCGACTTCTTTGATGGGCATTTCGGCGGCTGTTTTTACCTTCCCCGAGATGACGATGTCTGCCGTCAGCGGCAGTATAAGTTCCAGCGGTTTACCATTGACCAGCAGGGTGTCATAGGTTTTAGTGGCATAGCCCGGGCTCGATACTTCCAGCTTTATTTTCCGGGCCGCCGCTGCACCTGGGATGCCGGTGAACAACGCCTGTCCCATATTGTCGACGGATTCAGTACGGATATACTGGTCAAGATAGATTTTTACATTGCCCTGCGTAAGCGGATGTTTCTTCCAGTCGAAAACCCGGACCGTAACGATCTTATCACTGTTTTTTCCCAGGAGCCAGAACGCTATGGTGGTCAATAACAAAATGCCGCCAATCAGTGCCGCAACAAGCAGCGACTTCCGGCTAACCTTTCCTTTTTTTTCATGCCCCGCTAAGTTGCCGTTCGTTCCCGGCACAATTTCTTTTTCGCCGGGATGAAGGATATTGCCTATGGCATCATAAAGCATCGGCAACTCAGGATGATCGGGCGAGCCATTCCATCCAGGCAACATCGCCGCCTCAATACGACGAAAGGCAAGAGGCAGGGTCAGCCGTTCCAGCACCACCGGCACCAGTTTGTTTCGCTGTGCAGCATCCAGGGCTTCATTCTTCACCCATTCGGAAGCTATGGAACGTTGGGTCCAAATGACCAATACGCAACCTGCCTGCTGCAATTCGGTTTCAATCACCTCATCGTATTTCCGGCCGATGGGGATTTGCCTGTCCCACCATACGGACCAACCCCTGGCTTCCAGTAGTGCAGCCAGGCGCTGTACGATTGTTTTGTCTTCGCTGGAATAACTGATAAAAATATCTGCCATACTGACCCGGGTTGAATGCGGACTGGGAGAGTTTTCCGGGTGGAGATCAGGATGGGCAGAGCCGCGTAAGATCATCCCTGTTCACAGGGTTTGGCCCGCCAAAGGAATGAAGCCCGATAAAGGTAGATAAAAAATGCATGGGCGATATACCACAATAGGGTTAGCCGTTTCAGCAGCCGTTCGCCAAACGCTGCTGTATTTGCTGTACGCCCCCTGCATTCCATTATATTTGAGGCTGATGACGGACAAATTACGAAACAATAAAACGACGGTAATTATCATCATGGGCCTGCTCACGGCTATCGGGCCGCTGTCGATCGACATGTACCTGCCTGCTTTTCCGGCTATCGCGAAAAGCCTCCACAGTTCGGTCTCCGCCGTCACCCTTTCGCTGTCCAGTTTCTTTATCGGCATCTCCGGCGGACAGTTATTGTACGGGCCACTGCTGGAACGATATGGGCGGAAAAACCCCCTGTACTTTGGTCTTTCCCTTTACTTCCTGGCTTCTGTGGGGTGTGCACTTGCTCCTTCGGTCAACAGCTTAATTGTATTCCGGTTCTTCCAGGCCCTGGGTGGTTGCGCGGGCATGGTTGCCACCCGGGCCATGGTGCGCGATCTCTTCGATGTAAAAGACAATGCAAAAGTGTTTTCCACGCTGATGCTCGTTGTTGCTGTGTCCCCCATCATCGCGCCTACCCTCGGTGGCTTTATTACGGCTGTCCTGGGATGGCGGTGGGTTTTTGTTATGCTGATCCTTGTTATCCTTCTTATCCTGGCAGGGAGTATACTTTATCTTCCGGAAAGCAAGCCACCTGATCCTACGTTCTCTTTACGACCCGGGGCCATCTTTAAAAACTTTGGGTCGGTCCTAAGCAACCGCCAGTTCCTCACTTTCGCGCTGACGGGTGCTGTATCCTACGGTGGATTGTACGCCTATATCGGCGGATCCCCCTATGTTTTTATGGAACTGTTTACAGTGAGCGAGACAGAATTCGGACTGATATTCTCCCTGATAGCAGCAGGTATCATCGGCGGCAGCCAGGTCAACAATATCGCCATGAAATACTATTCCAGTGAGCAGGTCATTCGGATGGCAACACTTTTCAAGGCTGTTATCGGTATCATCATGGTAAGCCTCACCGTCGCAGGATGGAGTAATTTATGGGGGACCATCGTGCTGGTGTTTCTTTTCCTCGGCGGACAGGGATTTATCTTTCCCAATTCTACAGCGGTGGCCCTGGCACCCATGGGCGGCAACGCCGGCAATGCTTCAGCGCTCATTGGTGCTATCCAGATGACCATCGGCGCAGGGGCGGCAGCGCTTATCAGTATTGTACAAAACCATACTGCACTACCCATGGTCGCCGTCATGGCGGGTTGTGCGTTGACCGCTGTCGTCATTTACGATATCGGCAGGAAGGCCATCGCGCAGCAAACCACGCGGCAGGCCGTACAGGAGGAGGAAGTGGATATGATGAGCCAGTTGTAAATTGATCAACCAAAGATAAACAGGCAACGAGCCGATGTGCCTGCCCGAATACATGGCCACTGTTTATTTTTTATTGACTTCCTGGTACTCATCGTCACTAACAGGTTGCAGCCATACTACATGCTGGTCGCCTTTGTAATTGCTGATAGCAATATGTGCCATCTTGCTTTCCGCTGAAGCGCCATGCCAGTGCGCTACATTTTCGGGGATATTGACAACCTCGCCCGGGTGTAAAACAAGTGCCGGTTTACCCTTTTCCTGGTAAAAGCCAAGGCCTGCCAGGATGATCAGCACCTGTCCTTTCGGATGCGTATGCCAGTTTGTTCTGGCACCGGCTTCAAAGCTGACACTGCCCAGCGCAAACTCATTGTTTTTATCTTTCGCCAGCAGCGGATGTAAGAAAGCCTCCCCGGTAAAATAGTCTGCGGGCAGGGGGTTGCCTTTCGGAAAAATCGTGATACCGGTTTCTTTTGTCATATTGCCGAGTTTGGAGGTTACACAGGAAGTAAATGTATACTACTAAGCAGCACAGTTGCGTTAAATGTTTTCCTCGTCCTGGAACAACGTGGGCCTGAACGCTCAAAATTTGACCCATTCCTGTATGTGAAATTCCTGCCCAATGTACAATGAGTCGATAACTGTCGGTCCGCAATCGCCGATATGAATCTTACCTGCAGAACGGAACGCACAACTGCCAGGAATCGTAACTTTATTACTGCGGTCTTAGCTATTTACCATCCCAAAAACTGACTTTATGCAGGGACGACTAGTTTTAATTTTGGCGCTAGCAGCATCTTTTAGTCTCGGATTTGCTGCTAAGTCGCTCGTACAAGACAATGCTGAGTCACCTATGAAGCGAGTTACCGGGATCGGCGGCATTTTTTTCAAATGTAAAGATCCGGCGAAACTTAAGGAGTGGTATAAGATACATCTTGGCCTCAACACAGACAAGTATGGCGCTGTGTTCGAATGGCGGCAGGCAACAGATTCTACGAGAAAGGGATTTTCACAATGGAGCCCGTTTAATGAAAAGACCAGCTACTTCGCACCGTCTGAAAAAGAGTTTATGATAAATTACCGGGTTGCGGATTTGGAAACCCTCGTGACGGCGCTGCAAAGTGAAGGGGTGCGGATCGTAGATTCCGTTCAGTCTGTTGAATACGGAAAGTTTATTCATATCATGGATATAGAAGGCAACAAAGTGGAACTCTGGGAGCCCAATGATATAGCATATGAAAAACTGGGAAAGACGCTCGGGTATAAAACAACTAAATAGCGGGAAGGGTAAGGCCGGATGAACACCGGAACCTGGCTGCCTCTTGTTCCACGCGTTATAAAAAAGCGCCCACGGTATCCCTCGGCCGCCGGCTGCGATATCCATCTTTCCGCAAAACGCGGCATAACGTCTGGGTCGGCGGACTAGTTCAACGAGTATGTTAGCCGAACCGTTATTCTTGCCGTCTTATTTTTACTGAATGTATCATTATTGCCTCCGTAACTGTCTTCCTCAACTAAACCCTTGCCGGTAATCTGAAATACACCCATGGAAGCATCTTTTAATTTGCCCAGTTTTCCATCAGCGGTATTGACGATTTTTTGCGCGTGCTCTTTGGCATCCTGTGATGCTTTTTCGATCAAATTGTGTTTCAGGCTCGGTAAATCAGAATAGGTGTATTGTGCTTTATCGCCGTCGAATTCAATACCCGAGTTAATTAATTCCGACGTTTGATCGACAACATTCTCGATTTTTTTCATTAAAACACTGTCTTTCCGGCTGCTAAATGAAATGCTTTGGCTGGCAATATAGCCGTCAAAAATCTTTTCCGTTTTCGTAACGCTCCCTTTTGATTCAAGAGTAATTGTACGGTATGATTTTTCGAAGCTGACGCCCCCGAAACTGAATTCGTTCTGTCTGAAACCCTTGGACACAAAAAAAGCCTTCACCTTTTCCCTGTCTTCATTTATCATGTTGTAGGCGTCTTTGGCTTCAGCAGATTTAGCGTTATAGCTGCCTGACCAATAAATTTCATCAGATTGAAAGTCGCGGGTTCCCAGCCCCACTACAGCTATCGAATCTGAGGCCGCATTTCTGTTTTTAAAAGCAGCACCTAATATAATGGCGGTGACAATAATGGCGATCCCTGTAATCACGGGCGCAAAGAAGGATTCAGCTTTCATGGTTGTGTTATAAATATCCGCATTTATTTTTTAAAACCCTAACCACTTGCTAAAAAAATATTTGTCTTCCCCGAAATTGATACTACCTGCCGGCGACCGGGCTTTCTTTTGTTAAATAAGTTGGATGATAAATAAGGGGAGCCGGGCATGGGAATAATACTCAGCATCCTTGCGTCGCACCTTTCAGCTGCAGCGCATCTTTGATCCGGATCCCCGTGTCATTCATCCAGGGAAAGGAGGTTGCCATCCGGGTCTTTAAACCAGGCTACTTTCGTGCCACCGGGTGCCGTCCAGATGCCCAGCTCATCCTGCTCCGGGAAACCATACTGCTGGCACCTGATCCCTTTATCGTATAACGTTCTTATCGCCGTCCTGATATCGTCAACATGCCAGCCCAGCACGGTGAATTCCTGCGGGGCCAGCTTTGGTACTATCGTGACACGCAGCCTCGTTCCGTCCGCCTCAAATTCATCGGCAAACGGATCCGAAGAAATCAACGTCAGTCCCAGCACATCCCTGTAAAATACCCGGGCTTCCCCTGGTTTCACCGTAGGAATAAAGGCCTTAAGCTTACCTAACATAACAGTGGATTTTAGATGGTGGACAAATGTGAGCATTGCGGTTGTTTGTAGCCGGTAGTTTTATGGAACGCCGTTTCTCTGCTTTCTAAAACGGATCGTCACCGATCCGTTCGGAAAGGTGCTGCCGGCAAACCCTCCCGGTTGAAAAGATTAGGGTTAACGGGGTTGTCTGCCCATGCATATCTCACGTACATGGGATGAATAACTTCATCGTTCCAGGCCAGCACCCTGCCGCCCGCTATTTTTGTACTGGCCCATACGAATTTCTTATCGGCCCCTGCAATGGCGAATTCACCGGGTGCCTCGCCGTCAGCCGTGATCAGCCCTCCCCCCACATGGCTGAAGGATAGCTCGATCGTATCACCTTTTATCGCCACTGCATCATATTGCGGACCCGAATAAACCACCTGCTGGTCCTGGTAAGCTACTTTTTCGGCAGCAAGCGCCAGGCGGTCGCCCACTTCTTTTTTCCGGTCGGGGTGTATATCATTCCATTCTCCTAAATCAATGGCCACGGCCATCGCGGTATGCGGAACTGCCAGCGATTGGGCCTGCACTTCCCGGAAAACGGCCCACTGGCTTTCTGCCGGCTGGTAACGCATTTCCATAAATCCGGGTAACTGTACAAAAAGAAAGGGCGCGTCGGGCTCCTGCCATTTGCTGCGCCAGTCGGCAATCATGGCGGGCTGCAACCTGGCATATTCCTGGGGCCTTCCCGTATTGGATTCCCCCTGGTACCAGACAAATCCTTTAACGGCATAATTTACCAGCGGAGCTATCATGGCATGATACAAAGCCGCCGGCTGATTTTGTAGTGCAGGGGAACCGCCTCCTCCCCGGAACGGCTGGTTTACCTGCCCAACCTTGTATTCCCAGTAACCGGTTAAATCAATGCTGTCGCCGCCCGCCATCAATTGGTAGGGTTTGTCCGGCACAAAGCCACCCTTGCCTGCATTGTTGGTTACTTTCACTACAAACAGGTTCTTCCCGGGAACCAGTACGCCAGCCGGAATGGTATACCGGCGCTGCGGGTACATATAACCGGTACTTCCCACCTGCTTACCGTTTACGTACAGCACATCCGCATCCACGATCCTCCCCAGGAAGACCTTCGCGGAAACACCGGTCATCGTCGCCGGAACCTCAAATACCCTGCGGTACCATACCGTGCCGTCGAGATCTTTTATACCCTGGTCTTCCCAGTAACCGGGAACCGCAATCCTTCGCCACGCTTTTGGCACATAGGCGGGACTAAACCATTTCTCCGCAATGCCCTTATCTGCCGGCAGGGAAGGTCTGCTAGCGGGTCCGGCGTTATTGCGAATAGTCATATCAGTTATATCCCGATTTTTTTCGATCGTGCTCATTATCGACGGGAAATCCTTCAGGCTCTCTTCGCTCATCATCGATTCTATGGGTACGCCACCCCAGCTCGCGTTGATAATCCCAATCGGTACCTGGTATTTCTCATACAGCGATTTCGCAAAAAAGTAGGCTACGGCCGAAAATTCACCAATGGTTTCCGGGTTAGCCGCCTTCCAGCTGCCGCCGGGTAAATTCTCCTGCGGCTCCTTCAGGCTGGTCACGTTAGGAACCCAGAATTGCCGTATGCCAGGGTAATTCACCTGCTCCATTTCTTTTGCATACCGGGTACTGTGCAGCGCCATCTGGTGCACCATATTCGACTGCCCCGCGCAGAGCCACACTTCGCCCACCAGGATATCCTTTAGCACCAGATGGTTGCTCGCTTCAATAGTCATGGTATGGGGGCCGCCGGCTTTTACGGGCCGCAACTCCACCAACCAGTGCCCATCCTTATTCGCCCTGGTTTTGTACGATTGCCCGCTGAACCGGACGGAAATCTTTTCGGATGGCGCGGCCCATCCCCACAACTTAATCTTCGTATCCCGCTGCAGCACCATGCTGTCGCGGATCAGCCGCGGCAGTCTTACCTGCGCGCGCGATGGCAAAGCCGTTGCCAACATCATGAACAGGACTAATATGCCCTGGAACTGCCTTGCGGTTGTGGAATGGGTCATAGTAAAAACTTGTTGAAAATGGGTGAGGTATAAAAGCGTTTTGCGTTACCGTTATTGCCTGCTGCTCTCCGGCGGCCCGAAATAAGAAGGCGAGAGCCCCCCGAAATCCAGCACCAGCTGCTGCAAGATCACGCCCGGGTCCATCATCCAGTACCTGATAACATGTTTTCCGGGCGCGCTGATAAAATGCTGCGTGGTTTTGATAATGATATCGTCCGCCACCCATGTATTCCATAGCGGGGTATTGTCTTCCTGGTTTAAGTGCACGATTTGCGGTTGCTCCGCGTCTAGCGAAACCGCGAAACGGAGTCCTTGTGGTGCATGGGTGAAATTAAGGGTAGGCGAAAAATAGGTGAGCAGGCGTAGGCTGTCCCTGCCGGTTGTAGTCACCTCGTAATCGAGGTGCGGACTGGCAGCTGAAAGCGGCAGGGCCATAGTTACGGGGAAAGTGGTGATGCCATCGCCATACTTGCCGACATCGGGGATAATCGTCCAGCTGACCTTCGCGGCCCCAACGGCTTTACTGTAATGTGTGGCGCCCATAGAAATATAGCCTCCATGCTGTACAAAGGCGGGGCTGGCGCCTTTTTTTTGAATCCCGGCAGCCGGCAAGGCCGTGTTGCCCGGCGTGAAGGCGGTATGGCTGACTGCTGAATCAGCCTTGATGTAGTGTATTTCGGGCATGCGGTTAATGGGCGGCTGCTGCCAGTACGTGTAGCCGATATGGGTCTGGTCCATCATATGATCCCATTTGCCACCGGCAAGATCATGGTTGTATGCCAGGGTCAGCAGCGAATCGTTTAGATAGAATTGCTTAGCCTCATCTGCCCAGTGATTGGCCAGCCCGTTTTTGTGGGCCGCATACCAATGGTTCATGGCCACTGCGTGGTACAATTGGTGGAGGATGGTAAATGCTTTTACGGGGTGGCGGACCAGCTCAAAATACGCGTCCTGGTAAGCTGCTGGCAGGCTGTCTTCCAGTTGTTCCGCCGCATGATTCAAATCAGTCCATTGCCTCAGCACCCGGTCGGCCTCACCCGTACTCACCGAATATGTCGCCGCGTCGAGCAATTCCGGTTTTCGGCGGGCCGCATACACGGAATACCGGTTCAGGATATTTCCGATGGCTGCGGCATGGCCGGAGCCGAATTGCTGCCCGGCCCATTCCGTGTAATACGTGCGGATATTTTCCGCATTCCATTTTTTGGTATCGTATGCATAATCCAGGAAAAACGAAATGGGGAGTTCCATCGGTTTGAGATCACCGACATTCACCACCCATAATTTATTTGCTCCATGTGCATCCGCCATATGCAGTTGCTCCCATACCCTCGAGAGGTTGTTATCGTTGATCCATTTGTAATTCCGCGGGTCGCCTACATAATCAAAATGGTAATAAATGCCATAGCCACCGGCGCGTTTCGGGCTGCCGGGTGCGGGCAGCCGGCGGATATTACCCCAGTTGTCGTCCGAGATGAGGAGCGTAACATCATCCGGTACCCGCATTCCTTTGTCATAATAATCCTGCACTTCTTTGTACAGGGCCCAGACCTGCGGCGTCTGCGCCGCCGGTTTGCCGGTGACGGATGCTATGATAGTGCGCTGGTCGGCTACTATTTTTTCCAGCAGGCCGGTAGCGGTGCCCGCCGTCATCGGCATATCGCCGTCACCCCGCATCCCTACGGTGATAAGGCTTTCATGCGAACCCATGTTTTCAATACCCTTCTTCCAGAAAGCCCGGAGTACTGAATCGTTTTTACTGTAGTCCCACGGACCTTTGCCATACCGTTTCCATTCCTGCTGGGCGCGCATCATGGGTTCATGGTGCGAAGTGCCCATGACGATGCCCCATTTATCGGCCAGTACCGGGTTCAGGGTATCATCATCATTAAAGGCATTGCCCCACATGGCCGGCCAGAGAAAATTGCCTTTCAGCCGGAGGATGAGTTCAAACATTTTTTCATACACCAGGTGGTTCACCCCGCCAAATTTCTCCCGGGTCCAGCCCGAGAAGGCCGGCGCTTCATCGTTGATGAAAATGCCCCGGTACTGAACCGAAGGCGAATTAAAAACGTATGGGCCTTTGCGCACAAATAAGAAATTGGTTTGTTTAATGGGCACGTCCGCCCACCAGTACCAGGGAGATACGCCGATTTGTTTCGACAGTTCAAAAACGCCGTAGGCTGCGCCGCGTTTATCGGAACCCGCGATGACCAGGGCATTGTCTACCCCAGGCCATGGCCGCGGGACAACCTGTACCTGGAAAGCCTCCCATTTGCCGGTGATGCCGGCGATGTCTATTTTTTTCTGTGCAGCCAGTTGCCGTATAAGCGCGGAGCCATGAACGGACCCGACGAGGATGATACTTTTTGATGAAGCTGGTATGCCGGTCACCAGCATGGGCTTTTTGCCGGTAGCCGCTTCCATATCCTGCTGCAGCAGGGCAGCTGCTTTGTGCACCAGCCAGTCGTCTTTGTCGTCCGTACAAATCTTGACACCCGGGGCGGAAAGCGACCATGAGCCGGGTTCATGCGTTGCCGAGATAAAGGTCTGCGAAAATGAGATGGGCACCAGGAAATAAAAAAGGGTGACAAGAAACAGCCGTTTCATAACAGAATATTGATGCAAGTTGAGCAGGATGCCGGGTAAGCATTTCGTTACAATGTAACAGTTTTTCCAGGGGTGGCAAATAACAAGGTTTCAAAATGCGTACAAAGACGGTACGGCTGAATGGCCGTTTCGGGGAGCTGCTGCTGTTGATCCCGTACAGGTGTGCGACGCAACCGGTGCTGCCCGGCGCGGTGCTGCCGGCTTCAAAAAAAATCTTTGGCAGGATCGGTGACTCGAATGCCTGGGGAGTGAGGCCGGCAGCGGGTTGCATGGCGTCAGCGTTGTGTCACTCTCTTGTGCGGCAACTCTTCTGGCAGCCGGGTAAACCGGGGTAGGACTGTTCATCCGTAAATTGCCACAGGCGCACTAAAAGATGCACAGTGGCTGCGACATGTTGCGCACTAAAAGAAGTCCTACCTTGACGCTGAAACGGATGGCAGCGGCCCGCCTGCAGCTTCAGGCTAACACAGCTCCGAAAGGCGGGGTAGTAGTAGAAACCAGCAGACCGCAGAGTGTGAAATCCGATTTTAAATGTAATACTATGGGTAAAAACTTTTTTTTTCACTTGCTGCTCATCTCCTGCTACTGTGCCGCCCAGCATCCTGCTACCGGTAACGCACAACCGTTACCGGTGACGTTCACTGCAGAACAGGATCACCAGCAAATGATGGATCAGCTGGGTATAAAGGCGCTGAGACCCGGTCCAAGCGGGACCGACAGGGCGCCCAACCATGCCAATTATGACGAATCGCTGGCCAACCCCTTCCCGGATCTCCCGGAGGTGCTGACGTTGAAAAATGGGAAAAAGGTAACCACGGCAGCGATGTGGTGGTCCGCCCGGCGGCCCGAGATCCTGGAAGACATGGAGCGGGAAGTGTATGGCCGTCTGCCAAAAAACATTCCACCTGTTTCCTGGACAGTGAAATTCACGGATCATGAATTTGTTGGCCGCGTGCCGGTCCTGGCGAAGCAACTGGTTGGGCGGGTCGACAATTCCTCTTGTCCCGGGATTGCGGTGAATATTGAAATGACGCTGGTGTTGCCGGCCAACGCGACTGGCCCGGTACCCTTGTTGCTGATGTTCGGCCAGGCCCGCGTTCCGGCTCCAAGCCAGCCCAACCCGGCGGAACTTGACCAGTTGAATAATGCCTTGCAGCGCTTGCTTTCCGTTGATGCTTCGTTGAAAAGTATTTTTGACCGGCACCCCGCTTACCAGCTCGTTACTGCAGCACAGGGAAGTGGTTTTTTTGGTGCGCCGCCAAGGCCGGTTACGCCCGGTCCGGTCGATCAGCCCGGCTTAAACGGGGTGAACAACGACCCTCCCTCTAATGAACAATTGCTGGCAGCCGGTTGGGGATATGCGTTGATCAATCCCAACAGCATCCAGGCGGATAACGGCGCGGGCATCACGCGCGGTATCATCGGGTTGGTCAATCATGGGCAGCCGCGAAGGCCGGACGACTGGGGAGCGCTGCGCGCCTGGGCGTGGGGTGCGGCCCGTGCACTCGATTACCTGGAAGCCAGCGAACCCGGCGTGGATGCGAAACATGTTGGAATCGAAGGCGTCTCCCGATACGGAAAAGCAGCGCTGGTGACCATGGCATTTGAACCGCGTTTTGCGATGGGGCTCATCGGCTCGTCCGGCGAAGGCGGGGCTAAGCTGCACCGGCGTAACTGGGGCGAATCAGTGGAAAGTCTAACCGGCGGAGAGTACTACTGGATGGCCGGGAATTTCATGAAGTATGGGGCATCTGAAGCAACATCCGGTGCCAAAACCGCCAAAGATATCCCTGTTGATGCCCATGAACTCATCGCCCTCTGCGCACCCCGGCTGCTTTTCATCAGTTATGGTATACCTGAAAAAGGGGATGCCAAATGGCTCGACCAGCAGGGTAGTTATATGGCGGCCGTCGCAGCGGGCCCGGTATATCAATTGCTGGGGGCAAAAGACCTCGGGGTTTCCGGCGATTATAAAACGGAGAAGATGCCTCCGGTAAACACACCCATGCTGGAAGGCCAGCTGGCGTGGCGGCAGCATGACCAGGGGCACCAGGACCAGGCAAATATGAAATGGTTCATCCAATGGGCCGATAAAAATATCGGTCATACTCAACAGCCTAACCCCTGACAAAAACGGCTACGCCTTACCGGTGGCGGATGCAGTAAATAGCATTACGCAACAGTGTCTACCGGTCATCAGTAGGGTCAGCCGCGGTAGGACTACCTGAAATTCCTGCTGTTTGGGATCATTTTGCCGCTGTGATCAAGGCTGCGGTCTGCGCTGGCTTTCATTTCATCCGCCCGGGGAAACGCAGGCATGGTGAGTGAAGCGGTGGGTACCAGCGCGGCCATCATCGGGGTAATGTCCTGGCAGGACTGCACAATAACGTGTACTACTTTGCCTTCCACCTGTAATTTACCCCGGATGATAAGCACCCGCGCCTGCGCAAGCTGCCTGCGGTACTGTTCAAAAAGATTGGGGAAAATCACCAGGTTAATCGTTCCCGTTTCATCTTCCAGCGTCATAAACCACACGCCTTTAGCGGTTTCCGGTCTTTGCCGCACCAGTACAATGCCGGATACTTTCACCATCGTTCCGTTAACTTGCCGGCTTAGGTCGGCGGCGGTGATTACCTGCCATTGCTGTAATTGTTCACGCAAAAAACTCATGGGGTGCGCTTTTACAGAAAGTGATAAGGTGGCGTAGTCCTGCAATACTTCCTCCGCACCCGTCATCAACGGCAGGCTCAGTTGTTTTTCATGGTGGTTGATCTTGGCTTCAGAATCAAATAAGGCAATGGGCTTATCTTTTACTGAGGCATGCCAGAGGGCGTTTCTCCGGTTCAGCCCCATCGATTGAAAGGCATCGGCATCGGACAATAATTCCAGGACGGCATCACTGGTTCCGAGCAGGGTCAATTCGGTTAATTCGGTGAAAGGTTTATTCTCCCTGGCGGTTATCAGTTTATCCATTTCTTCCCTGGCCATTCCTTTGATGTGCCTGAACCCAAGCCGCAAGGCCCTGTACCTGCCCCCGGATGTTTCGAGGGTGTTGTCCCAGGAAGAAAGATTGATATCCACCGGCCGCACTTCTACTCCATGCTGCTGTGCATCGATAACAATTTGTGCCGGCTGGTAAAAACCCATAGGCAGGCTGTTTAATAAGCCGCAGGCAAACACATCCGGGTAGTGACATTTCACCCAGGCGGAAACGTACACCAGTAAAGCAAAACTGGCGGCATGACTCTCGGGAAAACCATAGCTGCCAAATCCCTCCAGCTGGCGGAAAACCCTTTTCGCATATTCCTCCTGGTATCCTTTTGCTATCATGCCGCCAATGAGTTTTTTCTCAAAATGATTGACGCCTCCCTTTCCTTTGAAAGTGCCCATGCTTCTTCTCAGCGCATCCGCTTCTGTAGCACTGAAGCCTGCGGCCACAATCGCCACCTTCATCGCCTGTTCCTGGAATAAAGGCACTCCCAGCGTTCGCTTCAGGATGTCTTCTAATTCTTTTGACGGATACTCCACTTTTTCCAGCCCATTCCTTCTTCGCAGGTAGGGGTGTACCATATCTCCCTGGATGGGCCCGGGGCGGACGATGGCCACTTCAATCACCAAATCATAAAAGCAATTGGGCTTAAGCCGGGGCAGCATGGATTGCTGGGCGCGGCTTTCGATCTGGAAGACACCAATCGTATCCGCTTCGCTGATCATATCATACACTTTTGGTTCATCCTGCGGAATGCCGGCCAGTGTAAACTTTTTACCGTAGTGTACTTCGGCCAGGTCAAATGTTTTCCGGATACAGGTGAGCATCCCCAGCGCCAGCACATCAATTTTTAAAAATCCCAGTGTTTCAATATCGTCTTTGTTCCATTCCAGGCAGGTCCGGTTTTCCATGCGGGCATTCAACACCGGGCAGAGTTGGGATAATTTGTGCCGGCTGATGACAAATCCCCCGGTATGCTGCCCCAGCTGCCTCGGAAAACCGATATACTGGTTGGTGAGGTCAATGGTTTTTTTGATGATGGGGTCATTGTTGTTGATGCCATAGTCCTTTAAGCGGTTGCCATCGAACAGCGTGCCTTCTGACCGGACGACCGAAGAAGCCAGCTTGTCCACCAGGTCCACGGACAAACCCATCGCTTTGGCCACATCGCGCACGGCACCTTTTTCCTGCTGCTGGGTGACGGTTGCCACGATCGCTGCATGATCACGGCCGTATTTCCGGTAGATATACTGTATGACTTCTTCCCTTCTTTCATGTTCAAAGTCGACATCTATATCAGGCGGTTCATTGCGCGCGGCGGACAGGAACCTTTCAAAAAGCAAATCGAACTTGGCCGGATTAACAGCAGTTATACCCAGGCAAAAACAAACGGTGGAGTTGGCCGCTGACCCCCGCCCCTGGCAAAGGATACCCTGGCTGCGGGCAAAACGAACAATATCATAAACCGTCAGGAAATAGGGGGCATACTCCATTTGTTCGATGAAGCGGATTTCGTGCTCAATGTTTGTAATCACTCTTTCCGGAATGCGGGTACCATAAAAATCATGGGCGCCCTGCCAGGTCAGCATCACCAGTTCTTCCTGGGGCGTTCTGCCCTCCGTGGTTATTTCTTCGGGGTATTCATATTTCAGTTCATCCAGTGAAAACCGGCAGGCCTCAGCGATGACCGCGGTGTTGGCAATGGCAGCCGGGTAGCGGGCGAATAAACGCTTCATTTCCGACTCGTCTTTTAAATGTCTTTCAGCATTAGCATGCAGCGTAAAACCTGCTTCATGAATGCAGCATTTTCCCTTTATACAGGTGAGCACATCCTGCAACTGCCTCCTGTCCGGGTGATGGTAGAAAACATTATTGGTGGCAGCAAGCGGAATTCCCAGGTGTTGCGACAGTTCCGCGAGCCTGAACAGCAACTTATGGTCCGCCGCTCCGTAGCGCCGCTCTGCCGCCAGGTATACACAGGGAAAGTGCTGCCGGTATTCGTTTACGTCAGCTAAAAACTCTTTCGGCAATTGCCAGTCGACCGATAACTCCTGCGGGGGAAGGATAAGAATAATAACATCAGTAAGTTTTTCGATGAGGTCTTTTTTGCTGAGGTGGCATTCGCCTTTTTCCGCGCGGAGGTTGCCGGTGGTCAGTACATCACAAAGGCTGGCATAGCCTTGTTTGTTTTTTGGATAGGCGAGTAAGGGGTGCCCATCCAGCAATTGCAGCTGTACCCCCGGGATAATGCGGATATTTTTTTTCCTGGCCTGGGCATGCGCGCGGACGATGCCGGCAAAACTGTTGATATCGGTAATACCGATTTCGGTATACCCGAGCAGTGCCGCCTGTTCAACGAATTCTTCCGGGTGGGAGGCTCCCTGGAGAAAACTGAAATTGGTGGTGACCTGTAATTCGGTATAGCGCATGGTACAATTCGTTTCAGGGGTAATAGCAGGTGGGTTTCATTAGAACCATTTATGGATGCTTGACGGGTTGCTCCTATTCACTTTTCCTGCAGCGCCAGTTATACAAAAAAACCGTGCAGGAACCATTGTACCGGGTGGTTGCTATGGTAATGGCCCTGCCGGAAAATCCAGTAACGGTTCCCGTTGTCGTCTTCCACCTGGTAATAATCGCGGCTCATACCCTCCTGGATCCACCATTCCTGTTCGATCCGCTCCGGTCCGTCCGCTTTTATTATTTTATGCATTTTCTCCTGGTATTGAAAATTCATGGGAGGGTAGTCCGGGATGGGCGCCGTTACTTTTATGAGGCAGGGTGGATCCAGCAGTTGAAGCGGCCTGGGTTTGTGATCCGGCCATGCGATAACGGGCTCGGAACCCACCGCTGAGAGAGGTTGATAGGCACGTTCCGGCCAGTGGTGTGCTGCAGGGGTATAGCGGTGTATTTTGCCGGGCCCTATTTTATTACTGATTTTATCAACCAGTGCACAGATGCCATCATCCTTCCATCCCCGGTGTTGTACCCAGATATTTTCCTGGCCAGTAAGTTGATCTTCGGGGTCAGGAACCTCCAGGACAAACAACTCAATCCCCCAGCCGGGTTCGATGGCAGAAAGTTTCAGGTCGAACAATGCCGATACATATCCGGCATTAGAAGTGGCTCTGCTGGTTCCGATGACGGTCTGCTGTTGCTTACCGTCAATGTTATAGGTGGTTAATACTGCCGTGCGTATGCCTTTGTTTTCAGCGGCCAGCCTCAGGCAGATTTTTTCGAGCAGTTGTTGCAGGGCCATTTCAATACCGCTGCGCGTGACCACCGGTACCAGGCAGTTCATCCTTTCCTGGTAAGCGGGAATAACCTGGATGGGCAACAAGAGTTCGTCTGCAGTGCCCAATGCCTGGTGCAGGCGTTGTACGCAGGATTCTCCCATTCGCCTGCGCAGCGCGGCCACGGGCATGCGCCGGAGATCCCCGATTTCACGCAGGCCCAGTTTGTTTAATTTAACAGCCACCGCAGGATCTATTCTGAGGGAGGCGGGTGGCAGGTGTTCCAACGCAGCGGTTTCTAAGCCGGAAGGAATGTTGATCTGGTTCCCAAAACGGCAAACCGCCCACGCTGTGCCTGTTGTACCGGCCATGCACAACCGAACCGTGTAGTGCAGGTTTTTCATGCGGAGAAAAATATCCTGGAGGTATTTTTCTTCTCCTCCCCAGAGATGGCTGCAACCGCTGGCATCAACCAGTAGGCCATCAGGATCCTGGATGACAATGAAGGGAGAGAAGCGGATAAACCAGGCGGCGATTTTCTGAAGGAGGGTTTCAAAAACATCCGGGGGCTCTTCAATGGCCTGCAGGTTAAACAGTACAGCCCTGGCATCCACCAGTGCCATACCCCGTTTTATGTCAGCGTCCGCAGCTTCCCTGTTAACGGCACTGACGACCAGCCTGCCCTTTTCTTTACCATACAGTACCAGCGGTCCGCGCAGTGATTTGTTTCGCCGCATCATCCATTCCGTTTTGAGGTACGGAAACCAAACCGATACCAATCGTTTTTCCATTTCAGCCCGCAATTTTTTTCCGTTCCACTGCAGGAATGGATACTGGGGGTATCACCTGCTGCATCCTGTTTTCGTTCCATTGCAATACCCAGTTGCCTTTTTTCCCGTTTCGCATTTTTTGCAGGTCGGCGTCCCAGGCCGGCCGTCCTACCCCGGGAAGGTCGACAGGGTGCTGGCTGGGAGCAGCACGTATCTGCCACCTGCTTACACAGGCATTTGCTGCCGCATTGCCTTTCCTGCTATTTAAGATGAAGCCTGTGACCCCGCTCTGTTCCACGGCCAGCTGGAACCTGCGGGACTGCGTGAAGTCAAAGCCGTTCAGTTCTGTAACCACCGCGGTGATTCCCCTGCATTTGAGGGCTTCGTCCGTTACCCATAAACTTTCCTTTATTCCCGAAGGGTGAATGAACAAAACCTGGTCGGGGTTGATGCCAAAATTTTTGAGTGCCGGTGGAAATAATTTCGATGAGGTTACCCAGGCAATCACTGTTTTTTCCGGAAATAAGAGGTGAACCAGTGCGGCGATAAAACCCTGTGAGGGAGCCAGCGTTCCTGGCTCCGCGCTAAGGAATTCGTGCACCGCTGCCAGGGGAAAACAACCATTGGGCAGGCAGGGGCGCATAAAAGGCAGCGCCGTACCGGGAGAAAGGGCAGTTGCCGGCATCTTAAGACCACCCATGACCAGGAGGTCTTTTCTTAATTGCGCAATGATATGTTTTGACGGCCGCTCCATGGGACTGTAAAACTAAACATTTTAGCAACAATTTGCTAAGTTTGTTGGGATTAATTTCTGCCCTGTCCTGGCTTCCAATAGAAGCAATATATACCTGGCCTGGCTTATTCCGGGAAATGATTAACTGCCAGTTGATTAGGACTGAAATACCGGGCGATTTGAGGGAGGCGGGCTACCTGCTGAGGAAAAAATGGTCATTAATCCGGTACGCGCCGGCGGTTATGCAGCTCTTCTTCCATCCTGCAATAGTCCAGTATCCTGCTGTATTTTCGTTTGCTGTCAATGCTGCGTACGAGTGCAATCAACCCGCATAAGAGCAAAAAAACACCGGGGTATCCAAATCGTCCGGTGCGGGCATTGACGGCAAGTAGTGCAACCCCGGCAAGCAGCATGCCGATGGCTGTAACGATGCTGCCCACCGCATCATTTTTCAGTGAGGCGGCCCACTCGTCGAGCCTGTTGATGATGTAATTTGAACTTTCTTCCGGAATGCCCCGTTCAATCAGACCCGCGTAGATATCATACCGGCTGCTACCTGCGTGTTTTTCTGTTAGCGCATAATCTACCGATGCTGCAAACAGGTCTTTCCCGAGGTCTTCCTGGAATTTTTTCTGGCGCAGGCCATATTGTAAAATGATTTCGTGTTCAATTCCGTTGATGATGTCCCAGCCGATATTACGCGATGCGAGCTCCTGCTTCAGCACTTCATAGGCATCGGTGGTCAGGTGAAGGCCTTCTTCCCGCGCAAAAGAAAGCAGGTGGTCGTCTCCCATGTTCCGGTACACGTCCCGTACGGTATCCAAATCAATCCGGTATGGCATAATACAAAATAAACAGTAAGTATCGGGTATTGGTTAAAGAAGGACATGGAATGAAGTCCGGACCCGCCACCTACCCGGTTGATAAAAAGTTAGTAGCTGAAGTTATCAACTAAACCTGAGATTTAGCCATCTTTCCGCCAGCGATTTCTCCAGCACCACCGGATGTCTTTCACCCCGGTCATCCAGGATGCGGTGTAATTTTCAGGTACTGAATTTTCAGAGGTAAAAACCTTTTTCAATTTCCCAGCTGAAGGGTTGCTGCAGGGTATCGATAGACTATAACTGTTTAAATTTAATCGGGCGCCACGCCGTTTGTTTAATATGCGTTGAAATATTTCCGGTCGATATCTTCACTTTTTTTGTAATGAAGTTATAGCTCCTGTCTTCTGTTTCGCCGGAGCCCCGGTGAAGATAAAAATGATCAGCCCCGATCAACATAAACTGAGCATCCTGGTAACGGAATTTGTAACCATTCGTAAATTTTCCCCAGCCACCGGCGTTCGTAAAAATGTTGAAGGTGATGGTCAGCACCCCGTTGGTAATGGACATATCCTGATAGAGTTCTTCCATATTTGAGTTGACATGACAAACTATGAAATTGTTGGATTGTGTCCTGATCTCATAGTGTTTTGCGGCTAGGTTATCAGACAATAGCCGGCAATGGCGATCCGAAAACGATGACGGCCGTTTTCGGGTGGTTCTTTGGGGAGCTGTTGTGCAAAGAGGTGAAGGGTAGCGGGGCTGTGGTCCGCACTCCTGATCGAACTTCACAACATTTTTACGCTTACTTTTATTTCTTTCTTTGCTGTTCTTTTTTGGCGAAGCAAAAAAAAACTGGCAATACAAGTTTTACTGGCAATTCTATTTTTTACTGGCGCAGGAGGGTAGATTCGTTCTGTGTGCGGGCCTTCCTGTAACCAATGAGATTATCGCGTAATAATAAAGACCCAACGGACTATAGTGGTTTGCAGCCTGACGCCCGGAGAACGCTGTAGAATTAACCATGTCATTTGTCGCTCTACAACGTTTCGATAGCCTTCATCACAAACCTGTAGCGTCCGGCATGGTTGATCGGGCGGCAATACCTTTAAAGTAGCAGAATGATTCTATACTGACCGGTGAGGTTTGTTAACGAAAGTGAATACATACAAATTTCTACAACCGTTCAATGAAAGGCATAAGTATTCTACAGCTATTTAATTTCGTCGTATCTATGCGGAAATGAGTCTGCATGGCCGCCGATTGGGTAATTATACAAAATTGAAGAAATGAAATTGCTTTTTTCCCTTTTCATCCTTTGGCTATTGCCTTTTTTTATCACTTCCCTTTTTAATCATCCGGCGTTGGATGATTATTGGAGCGCAAATGGTATACATCTTTATAGTCGGATGGGTGCAGTGGAATATTTTTATCACATCGTTTCAGGCAGGTATTTCTCTCTTTTTGTGATGTGTTTCTGTAACACATTGCCGGAAGGCAAAGTTTGGATTTTTAAGATTTGGCCTATACTGGTAATAGTCTTTCTTTATTTCAGTATTTATTTTCTTCATGGCTCTTTTATTTCCCGGCGGTTTTTAAAAGCAGATGCATTATTGCTATCCTGTTTGTTCGTGGTGTGCCATATCTCCGGCATGCGGTCGTTGTTTGAAGGATTATATTGGATGTCCTCAACTGTTTCCTACGAGGTGGCTATAGGTTTGCTTGCTATCGGCATCGGCGCCGTTATAAGAGATTTAAAAAGACCAGATTTGAAACTCAGAGCATTAGCAATCTTAGCCAGTGTGCTTTTGCCAGGGACCGTTGAAATAATTGTGCCCATTTATGTGCTTACGCTTCTTCTGCTTCTTTATGTTTTCCGTAACTATCGGATTGAGAAAACTACCATCATTTGTTCTTTGATAATCCTTCTTATTCTAGGATTCATCAGCGTGTTAAACAAGGGAAACCTGGCTAGGCTAAACGTGCGTAGCTTAAGCTATGATAAGCCCGTTTGGTTTGGATTGTGGTATACTGTAAGATCGGTTTCGTATTATACAGCCGTTTATCTTGTTAATCCCCTATCTGTTTTCATGTTATTGACAATTGGTTTCTTCATTTTGTTAAAAAACAAACCATCATGTTTGATAACGAAAAGGACTTTTTGGGCATTAATGGCTTACTTTGGGATTTCTGCGTTTGCAATTTATTTCCCTTTGCATTATTTGGAATCATCAGTTCCATTTCCCCGCGTCACCACCTTATTTTTCTTTCTCTTTTTCAATGTTATTTTGATATTTATTCTGGGAAATACTACTGTTTCTTTAAAGTTGTTTAAAAGAATATTCGTGTACTTTTCTTATCAAAACATACGTACCGTTATCGTCGCAGGACTTATATTGTCCGCCTTTACGACTAAAAACTTTGTTCTGGTGTGCAGAGATTTATTTAACGGCACCGCCAGCGGTTATAACAATGAAATGAAAGACCGATATCGTTTAATTGTTTCATCTAAATCGGATACCTGCTATATTCCGCCTCATAAGTACTGGCCCTACTTTGCACAGTCGTCTAAAGATGAGAAGTTGGAACCGCATCATTTCAAGCATATGGATGTTTATTTCAATAAGACTATATTGTTTAGATAATCCTTCCGTTAACCCATGAATGAAAAACTTTGTCAATTTATGGGAACCTCAGCGAGAAACATGAACGGGCAACAGGCGCCCCGAAAACGAAGTCGGCCGTTTTCGGGTGGTTCTTTGAGGAGCTGTTGTGCATAGAGGTGAAGGGTAGCGTGGCTGTGGTCGGCGCTCAAGTGCTAAGTTAAAAATGGATAGATAAATCTACCATCGCCAGTTTGTTCCCCGTACGCATTCGTTTCCAGGCACAAAAAAGAGCCCGCACCATAGCGGGCTCCCGTGTAACAGGCAGACATTTATTTAATACTTGGCCTTTTTTTCTTCTTTCTCTGCCTTAATCTCATGTTTCACCTTTTTTACCGGATGTTTTACACCCTGGGCTTCGAGATGGTCTTCTTTTTTGTCGATATCTCTTTTTATTGCTCTTTTCTCTTTCCTTTCAGCCACGGCTGCTTTGATTTTGACGTGGGACAAATCTTTTCCCATGTCCTTATTTTCCTGTTTCTTTTCTACCACATCTTTCTTAAGTGAGTGCATTTCTTCTTTCTTTTTTTCGTGGGTAACGGGAGTTTGTGCCATAGATGCAGTGGCTATACCAGCGGCCATTAACAGTAGACTTAACTTTTTCATGTGTTGTTTTTTTTGGGTAATAAATTGCAATGCTGTTATTAATTTCTATTTCCGTGCCACAGTCAGGTACCAGCGCCGATTTTTTGTTAAAACCTGCCTGTTTTCCTTACCAGCGGTCATACCTTTCATGCCTTTCATGCCTGTCAAACCGGTTCTCCCGGACTTCAACCCAAAACCGGCGGTGACTGTACCGGTCAATATTCCAATATCCATCATGGCCATATGGAGAACGGTCATGATCACGGTCGTTCCGGCCAAAATCGCGTTCGTTGCCGCGACCACCATAATTATCCTGCTGGTAGCCGCCCTTGTCATAACCATTATTGTGCTGCTGTGCGTCCCCGTTATAACCGTTGTTGTTCCGGGGATAGGTACTGGTATTCTCATTGCTACCGGAATAATTCCCCGATTGTGGATACCCGTTACCGCCGTTATTGGTGCCTGAATAGCTGCCACCCTGGTTGGCGGTACCATTATTGTGATTTTGTCCGTGGCCGCCATTCTGCGCCATTACGGCACCGGCTAGACCAACTGAAAACAGGAGTGTAAAAATCTTTTTCATAATTGAAATTTTTAAATGGTGAACTTACTGTAGTGAGACGCGAATAGTATTCCGGAGATTACCAAAGGAAAGTTAATACAGAATTGCTACAGAATTCTGGTTTTCAAAGAGTTATAAGGCGCAAAACACCGCAAAAAAAATCAGCAACACCGCAAAAAAATGCAGGTTGCCGACTGAAAACAGCGTTGTTAAATGGCCCGGTGCTATGCTGCGGCTGAATGGTACGACGCAACCACTGCCGCCTGACTAATAATCCTTTTATTTTTTTACAAATTCCACCCGCCGGTTGTTGGCTTTTCCGTCGGAGGCCATATTATCGGCCAGCGGTTGAGTATCGCCGAACCCTTTGGTGGTTAACCGATCCCCCTGGATACCCATTGCCATCAGTTGTTTTTTTACGGCTTCCGCGCGTTGGGCTGACAACTCCAAGTTATGTGCCGCCGTTCCGGTGTTGTCCGTATGGCCGTCCACTTCAAATATTAGATCCGGGTTGTCCCTCATCACGGTAACGATCATGTTGAGCGTACCCATACTTTCGGGCTTTATCACCGCTTTGTCCACATCGAAGTTGATGCCATGCGTAACAATTCTTGAGGCGGTGAATTTTTTGCCAACCATGTTCATATTGCCACCCGAGGCCAACCTGGTATGGTTAAAAATGATGGGCGACTTTTCATCCCCGATACCTCCGAACTGTACGCTGTAAAACGAAGCTTTCGTATCGGGTACCACCAGCACACGGTTCTGGTCTACATATACTTTCAGTTGCTGATTGCGAAAGGCAATAGCAATATGGTGCCATCGATTGGCGAAGTTTTCTTCACCGCCAATGCCCTCGCTGTAAGTTTTGCTAAACGAGACAGGACCGTCAAACTGTACTTCGGTGGAACCGGTTTTTATATTGGCCGTTGCTTCGCAATCGCAACCCTTGTCGGTGTATTGCAACATGGTGACCAGCGGGTAGGCACCGGCCACCGGGTAATAATCGAACTCTATCGTGAACGGGTCAGCCAGGTATTTGTCGGTTTTCATCCGTGGTTTGATGGTGGCGTAATTGCCCTCGGTAAAGTAAAACGCTTCCGAACCGCTAACTTTATTCAATTGACCCTGTCCTTTTATCAGTTCCCAGTGCGAAGGAAATTCGCCATCGGTTTCGTCCGTAAAATTATCTTCAAACAGGATTTGGTCGCCCGGCACAAAATCATAATTCTGGTAGCTCCGGATATCAGGAACGGCGGTAGTGTTGCCACCGGAATGTGCTGACGCGCTGCCCTCAGCCGGCGGGATGGCAGCGGTGTCGGTGGCCGGCTGCTCTTTCGGTGCCGTTTTATCCCTGATTTTTTGCTTTAACCGATCCAGTTGAGCTGCAGCGGGAAGGGCAATGGCAAGCGTAAGCGTGCATGCCATAAGCGCCAGGCAGTACCTTTTCATAAAAATAGTTTGCAGCAAAACTATCCCGGGGAGGGCGTCCTGCCAATACCACGAATGGGGAATGTCCGAGCTCACCAGAACGCAGCGGGGGCTGGGAATATTTTTATGTACCCGGCGGCAGTGCACAGGGCAGCATCGTTGCGGCGCTCCGTTCGGCTGTACTGCGGCGTGCAGCGCACACCCGGGGAGCATCATCGCATTGGCCTGGCCAGGGAATAAGCCATTGAATGTTGCATTGTTTACCCGTTTTTTGCGCGCCTCAAGGGACGCCTTGCGTTAGCGGCCACCGATTTTTAAAAGCCCGGAAGGGGGGCAGTCATGCAACCGGCCAGCTTGCCGGCCGGGTTCCGTTGCGGGTAAAATGGTTACTTTGCAGGCCGGTTTGCGCGAACGCTGCCGGGTAATGTTTAAAGCGTACAATGAAGCGATTTTCCCGAATATTTTTTTATCTCCGTGACCAGACCTCAAACATCATCCTGTACTTTGTTTTCAACCTGCTGTCGATCGTGTTCTCACTGATTTCGCTGGCCATGCTGGCGCCGTTCCTGCAGTTGCTGTTCGGAAAAGAAAAGCTGGTGGATGTGAAGCCGCCGCTGGTAATGTCGGTTAACGGCTTAATTCAATACCTGAAATATTTTATCAGCCTGCTCATCCGCCAGCACAACGAACTGTATGCGCTGGGCGCTATATGCGGGATCATTATCCTGTCCATTTTCCTTAAAAACGTTTTTTATTACCTGACGTTACGAACGGTGACGCCTATCCGTAATCATGTAATGACCCGGCTTAGGGCCGACCTCTATGCAAAAATCCTGGAACTGCCCATCGGTTATTTTACCGAACAGAGAAAGGGAGATATCATCAGCCGCATGAGCAACGACAGCAACGAGGTGGAATGGAGTATCATCGGCACTATGGAAGGGCTTATCCGCGACCCGCTGAATATCATCATCATCCTGGTGATGCTCGTTTTCCTAAGCCCGCTGCTGTCGCTTTTCCTGCTTGTATTGCTTCCACTCACCGGTTTTCTCATCGGCCGGGTGAGCCGCAGCCTGAAGACGCAGTCGAACACCGCGCAGGAATACCTGGGTACGCTGATGTCGATTTTGGATGAAACCCTTTCCGGCCTCAGGGTCATCAAAGCGTTTACGGCAGAGCGGCTCCTGGGGCAGCGTTTTTTTAGCACCAATGCCGATCTCAACCACCTCCGCAATAAAATGAATTTCCGGCGGGACCTCGCTTCGCCCATGTCTGAGTTCCTGGGGGTATTGGTGCTCAGCGCCATCTTATGGTTTGGGGGAAGGCTTGTATTCAGCCATTCCCTCAACCCTGATACCTTCATCACGTATATCGTTTTTTTTACCCAAATTATCAACCCCGCAAAATCGCTGTCGACCGCATTTTACAATACCCAGCGGGGTGCGGCGGCCATCCAGCGGATAGAAGAAGTGCTGAAGACGCCGGTGGCCATTACCGATTTGCCCGGCGCGCAGGTCCTTGGCCAGTTTACTTCGGCGATCGAATTCAGGAATGTGAGCTTCGCTTATGACGGGGTGCCCATCCTGAAAAATATCAACCTGGTGATTGAAAAAGGGAAAACCGTGGCGCTGGTGGGTTCATCGGGTTCCGGTAAATCCACGCTTGCTGATCTCATTCCCCGTTTTCATGATGTGAGCAGCGGCGAGCTGTTGATTGATGGCATCAATATAAAAAATTATACGCTAAATTCCCTGCGCGGGCAAATGGGCATTGTTACCCAGGAACCCATTCTCTTCAATGATACCATTGCCGGCAACATCAGCCTGGGCAGCCCGGCAGCGCCTTTGGCCTCGGTAGAGCAGGCGGCGCGCGTGGCGAATGCCTGGCAGTTTATTGTGAAAAAAGAAAATGGCCTTGCGACCAATATCGGTGACAGGGGCAGCAAGCTCAGCGGAGGCGAGCGGCAGCGGCTGACCATTGCGCGGGCCGTACTAAAAAACCCACCGGTTTTAATTTTTGATGAGGCAACGTCCTCCCTGGATACGGAAAGCGAACGACTGGTGCAGGATGCCATCAACCACGTGATGCAAAACCGCACGTCGCTGGTGATTGCCCACCGGCTGTCAACCGTGAGGCATGCGAACGAAATCATTGTACTCAACCACGGGGAGATTGCAGAACGCGGCACCCATGCAGAGTTGCTCGAAAGAGCGGGTATCTATAAACGTTTGATCGATCTGCAAGAGGTGAAATAATTCCGTTGTGCGACATGTTCTCGGACACGCCCTGCTGATCGAAACTAATAAGTCAAAAACATGATTTTTCAAATCATACAACCTTCTTTACATCTGCAAGGCTTTGTAAAAGATTACATGTTGTTGCATTATGTGTTTGACACAAACAATCCGATACCTATAAAACCTTTTCCTGCCAATACACAACATTGTTTGGTGTTTTATTTACGAGGGAGTGTAACTGCATTTGACCCCCAAACAGGATTGTCAAAAGTTTATCCCAGGACTTCTATTAATGGTTCGCAAATATCACGGTTCGATTTTCATCTATCGCCACATTATTTAATGTTTTCTGTCAATTTTCAACCCAGCGCCTTGACAAAGTTTTTAAAATTGCCACTTACAGAATTTGTTGATGAAAGGATTGATGCGGAAGCAATTTTAAATCCTGAAATACATCAATTACACGACCAATTAGCAAATGCAAATTCCTACGACAGTATTGTAGAAATGGTTGAGCATTATCTTTGGAAAAGGGTACAAAGTTTGAAAACAGAGGTTCATCCAATTGAAAAAGTTGCTCAAATGATTTCAGAAAACCCAAACAGTTTTAATGTTACAAAAATGGCAAGATTTGCTTTTTTATCAATCAGCCAATTTGAAAGGAAATTTGTTCAACATATGGGTATCACACCAAAGTTCTACGCACGTATCAACCGGTTTTATAAGGCATATCAAATCAAAGATAAAAATCCGAAAACAGATTGGTTAAGCATTGCATTGGAGACAGGTTATCATGACTATCAACATTTAGTAAAAGATTTCAAACAATTTTCAGACACATCGCCACATTCGCTATTGGAGGCACAAGCTAATTCACCGGAAAGAATTTTTGGAATCGCTTAAAAGTTGCTGATTTTTTACCACCGATACGCTTCGATTGAAAGTTACTTTTGTTTTGTAAGTCAATTTATTCAACAAAATAATATTCAATCATGGAACGTCGCAAATTTGTACAAAACACACTAACCTTATTGGCTGTAACAACAATGGCTTCGCCTCTTTTGGCACAAAAATATACGCCAGCAAAAAAAGGTTTCAAGGTAAAAGCATCAGGCACACGTTACAAAGACAAAATAGTTTACGGCAAAACTCCCATAGATTTTAAGTTACTAAGTAGCGACACCGAAAACCGATTGTCAGTTTTTATTAGCTCCAACAACCAAAAAGGTTTTGGACCGCCGTTGCACCTTCATCATACGTTCGATGAATTCTTTTCTGTGCTTGAAGGAATATTTATATTTGAATTAGACGGAGAAGCTATAACATTAGACAAGGGTGACAGTATATTTATTCCTCGAAATGTAAAGCATCGTTTCAATTATGAGGGCGAAACATCAGGAACACTTTTAGTGGGTATCACACCCGCCAAAGGCATCGAAAAATATTTTGCAGACATGGGTAAACTTTTTATAGGAAACGGGATGCCTGACATGGTGGCAATGCAGGCATTGTATAAAAGATACAATTCTGAGATATTGGGCCCGCCTATGAATTAGGACATAATCAACTGTTCAGGCCAGAAGCACCAACGCACGACATTGGTATTGCTCCAAGTAGGGCTAGACGTTGAAATTTCGCCTTTTTGCATCGGTTTACTTTAGTTGGGGCAGGCAATTTTGAATTTGGCTTTTTGTTGTTAACAGTTAAGTCATATTTTCAACTGGGCTGCCGTTACGGTCTGGACGTAATAAAATATCGTATATGCACTAATACCTGTCCGTTGCCCCGGCTTTACAGCAGCTTATAATTTTTGTATTCGCCGATCTTAAAGCCCAGTACATCCTCGAGGGGCTGCATGATCCGGTCTTTGAGTTTCCATTCAGCATTCCGCTGGTTAAACTTGTACACCCAGTCCTGGGCGGCAACTTTAGCCTGCATCACCGCGGGGTGGCTGCCGGTAAACGGAATGACGCGGTCTACCCGGTCGGTGGTGATCTTTTCATTCGGATCTTTTTGTGCGGCCGTCAGCTCATCCTGGTAAAAAGCACGCATCAGCACCTGCTTTTTTTTAAAAGCCGCCGGGGGGCGGATGCCATTATAATGGTAGATCGGCGCTTCTATTTTTTTAACCTGTAATTTCCTGCCGTTGTCGGTGCCCTGTTCATAGGCGCTTACCGACGCGTATTTCCGGAAGCCCTGGGAATCTTTGTACGAACGGATCCCGGGCAGGTTCCTGAGGAGCCGCACTTCATAGCGGTGCACCCGGCGGGAATTGCGGATATAGCCATAGGAGCCCCAGAAGTGGAGGAAAGGAAGAATAAACCCTTCTACAGCGGGGTTGGCTTGGTTTTCCTGCAGCGCGCGGGAAATTTTGGATAAATCATTTTCGTGTATAACCTCGTCAGCCTGGATATGGAAGGCCCAGTCGCCCGTTACCTGGTCGAGGGCCAGGTTGGTTTGCTGCGCGAATATTTTGCCGCCTGCGTTTAGGCTGGTATCCCAGGTGGTATCGATAATTTTGATTTTACCGGGGGATAACCGGCTGAGGGCTTCCCTTGTTCCATCTGTGGAGTCGCCGACGGCTACGATAAATTCATCGCAAATTGGCAGCACAGACTGGAAGGCCTCGAGAAAGGGTACACCATAGTTGAACCCATTTCTAACGTAGGAGAATCCTGAAATTTTCATGCCCGTGCTTTTACATTAACCCGCAATTTACAGGATCCCCCGTTTGTTTTCCGGGTTACCGTGAGGCTACGGAAGCGGGTGGATAAAACAATCCTTTACCTTTGCAGTTGCCCATGAAAGAGGGGCTGCTGCCGGTTCATCCGCTGTACAAGGGTGCGACGCCACCACTGCCGGGAAACGATATGGTGCCGGGCCAAAAAAATTACGGTGTTGAAATAATGTTGCAACGCAAGGTGATAGTCCGGGTGGCGGCGTGGTTTTAACAACCATTATTTTGTAAGCAGCGGGGGATGGCAGAATTTTACGCTTTCCAGGCAGCCTTTACCGGTGCCATACTAATGAATGTTTATCATGATCAATTTTATTCCCATATTCCCGCTTGGCATAGTGGTTTACCCGGGAGAGAGTCTTAACCTGCATATTTTTGAGCCCAGGTACAAGCAGCTCATCGGGGAGTGTTTCAAAGAAAAGAAATTGTTTGGCATCCCGGTAATCATCAACAACAAGTTGGGTGAAACCGGCACCCTGGTAGAGGTGAAGGAGATCACAAGCGAGTATGACAACGGCGAAATGGACGTGAAGACCGAAGGCGTAAAAGTCTTCAGTGTGCTGGAGCTTATCAAACAGGTGCCGGACAAACTGTACAGCGGGGCTATCGTAAAGTACCCGGAGAACATTGAAGACGCCGGCAGGAAGGACCTGATGAAAAAGGTAATCAATGCGACGCGGGAGCTGCATAGCCGGCTTAAAGTGACCAAAGCGTTTAAGAAGCCAGATGAGGAGCTGAACAGTTATGATATTGCTCACCATGCGGGGTTGTCGGTCGAGCAGGAATATGAGTTACTGGGTCTCATGCAAGAAATACAACGGCAGGAATACCTGAAGCGGCACCTGGCCAGGGTATTGCCGGTGATGGCTGAAATGGATCAGCTGAAGGAAAAAATAAAGTTGAACGGGCATTTCAAAAATCTTTCCGCGCTCGATTTTGATCTCCCCGGTGGCAATCCATAGCGTACCGGAAGCGGGCCGGCTTAAACCTTTTAAAAAAATTGCTTTGAACGAACGCACCCTGTGCTTTGATTTTGGAAATACCCGGCTGAAATACGCGGTGTTTGAAGGGGCTGAAAAAATTGCAGATGGTACGCTGGAAAAGGGCGTTGTTGGAGGGGTGGAGCCGTTGCTGGAAGAATGGAAGCCGGATAAATCCATGCTTTCTTCCGTCATCAAACATGATACGGCGATAGAGAAGCTGCTGGCGGAGCGAACGCGGTTTCACCTGCTGTCGTACCGCACCCGGCTTCCTTTTACGTCGCCGGTGGGAAAGCCGGAGACCATCGGCGCTGATCGCCTGGCCCTGTGTGCAGCTGCCGTAGAATTTTTCCCGGGGAAGAACAGCCTGGTGATAGCCCTCGGCACCTGCATCACCTATAATTTCATTAACAAATACCGGGAATTTACCGGGGGCGGCATTGCACCGGGTATGGATATGCGCTTTAAATCGCTCCACACGTTTACGGCACTATTGCCGGAGATAAAGGAGGACTGGAATTTCCCGCTGATTGGTTACGATACCAGGACCAATATCTTAAGTGGTGTGCTGATCGGGATGGCGAAAGAAATAGATGGATTTATAGGGGCCTACGGTGAGCGGTATGATAACCTGATCGTGCATTTAACCGGTGGAAACTGCACTAACTTTGTGCCGCACCTGAAAAACAAAGTCAATGCCGACCCTGATTTCCTGTTTAAAGGATTATTTGCGATCAGTGAATACAACCAGCCGCCCGATGGGGATCAGCCCGGAGTAAGCGATTGAATATTAAAACGATCAAACCGGGACATGTACAACAAGCACAGGAATCAGTTGGCCGGCAGCTTTCGCAGCCTGTTTGGAATAGTGGCCTTGGCGGTCTGCACCGGGCTCTGTTCCTGCGAAACGGATATGAGCCATGTTCCCAACCTGAAAGACAAGCGGGCGGCGCTGGATGAGGGGAAGGGCATACAGATTTATCTGAGCCAGAACGGAAAGGTGAAAGGAAAGCTTACTGCTCCACTGATGTATACTTACCAGGGAGATTCTGCCTATACTGAGTTTCCCCATTCCCTGCATGTGGATTTTTATAACGACTCTATGCAGAAGGAAAGCCAGCTGGACGCCCGGTACGGGAAGGAACGTTCCTGGGAAAATAAAGTTTTCCTGAAAGATTCCGTGGTGGTCATCAATGTTATCAAAGGCGATACCCTGCGCTGTGATGAGTTGTGGTGGGACAAGAACACCCAGAAATTTTATACCGACAAGCCTGTACGGTACAGCCAGAGCGACCATTTTGTAAATTATGGCCGAAACGGGATGGAAGCCAAACAGGATCTGAGTAATATTGTTTTCTTTGGCAATAATGGCACACTCCCCGTGCCAAAGGACAGCGCTCAATAATTGTAATTTTTCCCGCTTTTTTCAAACCATTCCCGTTTCCCGGCGTTGATAAGAACCGGTAAATTATTAATTAAACGTTTGTTTAATATTAAACAAGTGTTTAGTTTTGCCGGATTATGCAGGTGACCGATAAAAAAACACATATCATCAACCACGCGGTGGAGCTCTTTGCGGAAAAGGGGTTTGAAGGAGCCTCTATCCGTGATCTGGCGGCCAGGGCCGGGGTGAATGTGGCGATGGTAAATTATTATTTCGGCTCAAAGGAAAAGCTTTTCGAAGCCATGGTGGAAGACCGCGCCTCGTACACCCGGGGACTCCTCGATGAAATCGCTTCCAACCCCGGTTACTCCGATCTCGAAAAAATAGAATTGATCATCGACAGCTATATCGGGAAATTATTTACCAACCGGAAATTTCACCGGGTGCTGCACCAGGAAATGATGCTGAGCCAACGGGAGTCGCTGCAGGATGCCATCGTTGAAATACTCTATCCAAATCATATCATCATCAAAAATGTGCTCGATCATGGCATGAAAAAAGGTGCTTTCCGTAAGGTGGATGCTCCGATGGTGATTGCCACGATTATCGGCAGTATCAACCAGGTATTGCTGTCACGAAAGCTGTGCAATAAGATGATGAACAAGGAATCAGAATATGTGCCTTATGACGACGCGCGGTTCAGCAAGCGGCTGGGGGATCACCTGAAGCAGCTGGTCAGTGCGCATTTGTTGCCTAGATCATAACTATTATATTATCAAAATTCAAAACCAAAATGGCCAACCACGAATCACCTGATGAAAAGAAGAAATCACCGGTTCGTTTCATCGTCATCGGGGCGCTACTGCTTGTAGCCCTGTATTTCGGGTACAGAAAAATTCATTTTGCCCTGAATAACGAAACGACAGACAACGCCGAGGTGGAAGCACATATTTCACCGGTGTTGCCCCGCGTGGCGGGTTATGTAAAAAATATCGCGGTTGGGGACTACGATTCAGTCAGGGCGGGTCAGCTGCTCGTGGAACTGGATGACGAAGAACTGCAGACGCAGCTTGCCCAGATGGAAGCCGACTACAGCGTGTCGGGGACGGATATCGTCAATGCCAAAGCAGGACTCAACAACGCCGTTGTATCGCTTAAGGGTAACCGCGGCAGCATCAGTCTCAACGATGTGAAGGTGCAGCAGGCAAAAGACGATTACAGCCGAAACAAAAACTTGTACGCCGACCAGGCGATCACTAAAAAACAGCTCGACGACAGCCGGTATGCCCTGGAGCAGGCCACCCAGACAGTCAGCAACAGCCAGAATGACCTGGGTACCGCGCAGAGCAGGATTGCCGTGTTACAGTCTGCCATCCAGAAAGCGGATGCGCAGCTGGCCGTGAAAAAAGCCGTTATCGACCAGCAGAAATTAAGGATTTCCTACACTAAAATTTATGCCCCGCAGGCGGGGAAAATAGGAAAACGAAATATTACCACTGGGCAGTTCGTACAGGCCGGTGCACCCCTGTTTTCGATTGTCAGCGACAGCACGTATTGGATCGTCGCCAATTTTAAGGAAACCCAGATCAGGCAATTTCGCCGCGGGCAGCCGGTAGAAATTACGCTGGACGCTTATCCTGATTTGAAGTTACACGGGGCCATTGAAAGTGTGAGTGACGCCACGGGGGCAAAGTTCTCCCTGCTACCCCCTGACAACGCCAGCGGTAACTTTGTAAAAGTAACGCAGCGGGTACCGGTAAAAATTGATATTACGGATGTGGGTCGCTATAAAAACATCCTGCGGGCCGGCCTGAGCGCTTACATTGTTGTGCCAAAATAATAACTCCTGTTATGGCTTTACCAAAGGGATTTGCAAGAACAATTATCGTCATCACTACTATTTCCGCCGCCATCATGGAGCTCATTGACACTTCGATTGTCAATGTGGCCCTGACAGATATGAGCGGGAGCCTCGGCGTGAGTATCGAGGACATCAGCTGGGTAATTACCGCTTACGCGATCGCCAATGTCATCATCATCCCGCTAACCGGGTTCCTGGCGGAGTATTTCGGCCGGAAAAATTATTATATCGTGTCGATGGTAATATTTACAGTGGCGTCCTACCTCTGCGGACAATCGACCGGATTAGTTGAAATTATTATTTTCAGGTTTATCCAGGGTATTGGCGGAGGCGCGCTGCTGTCGACTTCCCAGGCGATCCTGTTCGATGCTTTTGAAGTGAAGGACCGGCCCATAGCGGCGGGCTTATTCGGCATGGGCATCGTGCTGGGTCCGACACTCGGTCCGACCCTCGGCGGATACATCATGGAGAGCTACAGCTGGCCGCTGATTTTCATGATCAACATCCCCATTGGCATCGTGGCAACCCTGCTTGCCTATACATTCATTGATAAAAAAGCAGGGGAGGGTACAAAAAAGAAATCCATTAAGATTGATTACAATGGAATCCTGCTGCTGGCCATCGGGATTGGTTGTTTGCAATTTGTACTGGAGCGGGGGGACGCAGAAGACTGGTTCAGCAGTAATGCGATCAGGATTTGCACTGTGCTCGCCATTGTGGGTGTAGCCAGCTTTATCTGGTATGAACTCAGCATCGATAAACCGGCGGTAAACCTCCGCGTACTCAATAACACCAACCTGGTCTTTACCACCATTTTCACGTTTGTCGTCGGCGTTGGGTTGTACACCTCCGTTTTCGTGTTCCCGGTACTGGCACAGCGGGTGTTGAATTACACGCCGCTGGAGACTGGTCTTACCCTGCTCGCGCCGACCATGATAACGGTCATCCTGATGCCCGTTATCGGAAAACTTATGAGCAAGGGGGTTAAACCCATTCCCTTCCTGGTGGCCGGTTTCATCCTTTTTGCCGGCTATGCCTGGGTTAGTTCCCGGGTGAGTATGGACGTTAGCCGGGCTGATTTCTTTTTTCCATTCGCGCTGCGCGCGGTTGGCATGAGCATGGTACAGCTGCCGCTTATCAACCAGGCCGTTGCCGGCCTCCAGCCGAAGGACTACGCGGCGGGGATCGCCCTGAACAATATGAGCCGTCAGCTGGGCGGGGCTTTTGGCATCGCTATGGCCAACAACTATATCTCGCAGACCTATGCCCAGCACCGCACAGACCTCGTCAGTAACCTGACGGCAGGTGGAGCTGAATTTTCGCAACGTACCAACAGCCTCGCGCAGAATTTTGTAAACAAAGGTGGCTTTGATATCGGCACGGCTACCACCAAGGCGTATGGAATGATCAGCGCAGCAGTGGATCGGCAGTCCTATTATTTGTCTTACCTCGATACCTTCCGGCTGGTGGCCATCTTCTTCATCATAGTGATACCACTGGCCGTTTTTTTAAGGACAAAAAAAGTGTCCCAGGAAGACCAGGCTTCCGCCAAAGCAGCCATCGCGGAAGCGCATTAATTTTAAAAGCATACCAATGAAAAAAATATTTTTTATTCCTGTGTTGTTTTCCGCCGTTAGCTCCCTGCTGGGACAGGTGAATAACACTAATGAACTCCAGCGGCTGGTCAATACTTCTTTTACTTATTTCCCGGGGGTCAAAGAGGTACAGAATACCATCACCACGGCAAAGCAACAGCTGGAGATAGCATCCAACAACCTGCCCAGGGTGGATGCGAACGCCAGCTACACCTACGTACGGCCAAAAATTGTGTTGCCACTTGAAATCAACGGCAAGACACAGGAATTTCAGTTCGCACCCATTAATAACATGAATGCCAATGTAACCGGCAGCTATACCCTGTTCGATTTCGGCCGACTGAAAGCCAATATCGAAAAAGCAAAGGAAGATATCCGGTATGCCGAACACAATACCGATTATGCACGGTACCAGCTGGCCGGCCAGGTGGCTGCCATCTATTATAATATCATCTTTTACCGCAGGGGAATTGCCATCGAGGATAGCGTAATTGCTTATCTGGACGACAACAAATCGATCGTGGAAAGCAAATTGAAAAACGGCGATGCCATTAAACTTGATCTATTGAACATCCAGGCGCAGGAGGATGCCGAGACCAACCGGAAGATCGACTTGCAGACTGCCCTGGATAAGCAAATCAACCTGCTTCGCTTCAGCACCGGCAGCGGCGAGGTAATGGGGACCGGCTTTGATTTTATGGTACCGGCAGAAGTGCTGGGCGATGCCCTTGCTGCCGCCCGGAACACCAACCCTGCATTCCTGCTGGCCGCCGATCGCGTTCAGCAGGCAAAAGACCAGCAGGCGATAGCCCGCCTAGGCACCCGGCCCTCTCTTAATATCGGGGCAGGTACTGGTTTTAAAAACGGGTATGTGCCGGATGTGAATGCGCTTAAGTTTAATTACGAAGCGGGCGTGTCCATAAAAGTTCCGATCTACGACGGCAACCGCACGAAACAGCAGGTGAAGCTGGCCGAATCCTTGCTCAGCCAGCAACAACTGGCTACTGAAACACTCAGCAGCACCTATACGCGGGATATTCAGCAGGCGCTGGTAGACATTCATTCCGGCGAGGAAAGGATACGCAATACCGCCGGCCAGATAGACCAGGCGGTGCAGGCTGAAAACATTGCCGCCAGCCGCTTTAAAAACGGGGTGGGTACCAACCTGGAAATTACTGCTGCATCCACGGCGGTAGCCCGTGCACAATTCACCCGGCTGCAATACGAATACCAGCTCTGCCTGGCAAAAGTTGAACTGGCGAGGCTGGCGGGGTACAAATTCTGGTAATACCGGTATCTTTCAGCCAATACATAAACAAAGCCCCGGAAATTCCGGGGCTTCAATTTTTTTGTACGAACCTCACCAATTTTTTAGGTTACATCATAGGTACAAAATTTGGATGATCTTTCTGCAGGATTTGGATTTTCAGGATAGGTTTAGTCTCTTGAACGATACAGGTTCGGTTGGTTTTAAGGACATTGGTTTCACGGTTTTCAAAGGATTGGTCTGGTTGGTTTTTCTGGATTTGGATGGTTTGGTTTTTTCTGGATTTTTGGATGTGAACCATGTATCAATCATTCAACAATACGAATGTACAACTGTGTGCAAAGACAGGCAAGCGCACTAATGCCTGATTTTAATTCTTCGGTAATTACATCCATAATCGTAAGTTTACGATCCGGGATCTTTGTACTAGTCCCCTTTTTTCCGCAGCCCATCATAATTCCTGTCTTTTAGAGTTAAGGTATTATTCCCCCGTACCGGAAAACGCTTATGGGGGTCACCAAATCAATCAGCTCCATATGTTATTTGAAAACGTAAATGTGCTTATCACCGGCGGAAGCCGCGGTATCGGCAAAGCCATCGCCCTGCGGCTGGCCCGCGAAGGGGCCAATATCGCTATCGCGGCTAAAACAGCAGAAGCCAACCCTAAACTGGAAGGAACCATTTATACGGCTGCAGAGGAAATTGCTGCGGCCGGCCCGGGAAAAGTACTGCCCCTGCAGGCAGATATCCGCTTTGAAGAAAGTATTGCCCAGGCTGTCAAGACCACTGCCGACGCTTTCGGGGGAATTGACATCCTTATTAACAACGCTAGTGCCATCGCGCTGACGGATACGGCAGGAACTGAATGGAAACGATGGGAACTGATGCAGGGCATCAATGTCCGCGGTACGTTTTTTACCAGCAAGGCCTGTATACCCTACCTGAAAAAAGCCAGGAATCCACATATCCTGAATCTTTCGCCCCCGTTAAATATGGATCCCGCCTGGTTTGCCAAACACATTGCATACACCATCAGCAAATACGGAATGAGCATGGTGGTACTTGGACTGGCAGAAGAGTTGAAAGGCGATCGGATTGCTGCCAACGCACTCTGGCCCAGGACTACCATCGCCACTGCCGCAGTGAAAAACCTGCTGGGTGGTGATTTCCTGATGCAGCGCAGCAGGACCGCCGACATCGTTGCGGAGGCAGCATGCGCGATCCTGAAAAGGCCCTCTTATGCGTGCACCGGCAATTTTTTCATCGACGAAGACGTGCTCCGCGAAGAAGGCATCACGGACTTTTCCGCCTATGCGGTCAACCCGCAGCATAAACTGATGATGGATCTTTTTGTATGATATGATCCCATTAATTTTTTTGATCCTGCCACTGGCAGGATTTTTTTTTGCCCGGGCCTTTGCGGACCTATCCTGCCGCAGATTCCTTACATTGTGATAAACCAACTACTCATGAGACAATGGCTTATCTGTGCATCGGCTATGGCAATTATCCTCGCATCAGCTCTCCCTTCCATCGCCCAGCATACAACTGTTTCCGCCGTTCCTGCCATGAAAGATAAGGTGGTTACCGATTTGCAGTCCGCCTACGACACCTATAAAAATATCGCCTTAAAAATCTGGGATTATGCGGAGGTGGGCTACAAGGAAGTTAAAAGCGCCGCCCTGCTGCAGCAAACGCTGTCAGACAATGGATTCGTCGTGGAAAAAGGCGTCGCAGGTATGCCGACCGCCTTTGTTGCCACGTACGGATCCGGCCAACCGGTAATAGGTATACTCGCCGAATTTGATGCGCTTCCGGGTTTCGCCCAGGCGGCCGTGCCGGAAAAGCAATCGCTTGACGGTAAAGCAGCGGGCCAGGCCTGCGGCCACCACTTATTCGGTACCGCTTCCGTCGCCGCAGGTATCGAAATAAAAAAATTACTGGAGCAGAAAAAATTAAGCGGAACGATAAAAGTCTACGGTTGCCCGGCAGAAGAAGGAGGCAGCGGGAAAGTATATATGGTCAGGGCTGGATTATTTAATGGGATAGATGCGGTCATTCACTGGCACCCGGCAGCCGAAAATGCAGTCACCATGACCAGCGCCCTGGCGAACAAGTCAGCCAAGTTCCGGTTTCATGGTATCTCTGCCCACGCAGCAGCCGCGCCGGATAAGGGCCGCAGTGCACTTGACGGGGTGGAGTCGCTGGATTATATGGCCAACATGATGCGGGAACATGTGCCGCAGGAAACGCGTATTCATTATGTGATCACCAATGGCGGCAAGGCGCCGAACGTGGTGCCGGATTTTGCCGAGGTCTACTATTATGTGCGGCACCCGAAAAGGGAAGAGGTGGTCAGCATATTTGACCGATTGGCGAAAGCGGCGGAAGGGGCAGCGATGGGTACCGGCACTACGATGGATTACGAGGTGATTGGCGGCACGCATGACCTGTTGCTCAACCGCACGCTGGGAGATATTATGCAGAAAAACCTGGAGCAGGTGGGCGGTGTGTCTTATACAGCGCAGGAGCAGGCTTTTGCGGAAAA
>JBBROE010000007.1:0-68237 GCA_038229695.1 Chitinophagales bacterium
ATTATGCTGTCTGATAAGATCTACGTCGCGAGTAAGTTTACAAAATTGACCTTGCAGGAATATCCGGGTGTTTTGCCGCCTGTTGAAGTAATCCCCTATGGATTTCCAGAAGTTGGCGAAAAAAAGAATTACTCTGGGACCAACAGAAATGCGCCATTAAAGTTACTTTTTGTAGGCGGTCTGTCACAACGTAAGGGAATTGCAGATCTTTTTGAAGCAGTTGAAACACTAAAGAACGAAGTTAAATTAACAGTTGTTGGCCATAAAGGAAGTAATAATTGTGCGGCACTCGAAGCCGCATTGTTAGAACATCATTGGATTCCAAGTCTTTCAAATAGCGAGATTTTGAAGTTGATGAGGGACAACGATATACTTCTTTTTCCCTCATTATTTGAAGGATTTGGATTAGTAATAACCGAGGCGATGTCGCAGGGAACTCCTGTGATTACAACTAATCGCACCGCGGGACCGGATTTTATCGATCATGGGGAAAATGGATGGCTGGTAGAGGCAGGCTCCCCAAATGCAATCAGATCTATATTAGAGGAAATATTGCGTAACCCAAAATTAATCGAAAAAGTTGGAATTAACGCAATGGAAACTGCAAGGAAAAGGCCATGGAAGACATACAGGAGCCAGATCGCGGCATCGATATCATCGGAACTAGTAAAATATAATTGACGAATATTGAGGTTAATTTAATTATATGAATTCTAGTTCTGCCAAGGCTACTACTTCGATTTTTATTCCAGGCGAGTTTCAGCCTCAAATACAAACACCAGTCAGTAAATCGGATTTAAGGGAGAATAGGGTGCTTAAGCAGGCAATTTGGGTCTACTTTATTTTATTGATTTTTGAGGGCGCATTAAGGAAATGGTTTTTACCTTTCTTGGCTACTCCCCTGCTCGTAATTCGCGATCCCATCGCCTTATGGGTTACGGTTGTCGCATTTAGAAAAAATTTGATTCATTTCAATCGTTTTATATTAATGATGCTTGGACTGGGTATCGTTGGAATTTTTACTGCGATTATTTTCGGTCATGGAAATCTTTATGTGGCGATTTATGGTGCGCGAATTTTAATGATTGAATTTCCATTTCTTTTTGTAATAGGTAATGTTTTATCTATAAAAGATGTGGTAAAAATCGGTAGGGTGATAATGTGGTTGTCTATCCCCATGGTCGTCTTAATTTGCATCCAGTTTTATAGCCCACAGTCTGCGTGGGTAAACAGAGGTGTGGGGGGAGACATGAACGGAGCAGGGTTTAGTGGGGCGTTAGGATACTTCCGGCCCCCTGGTACATTTTCTTTTATAAATGGAACAGCGAGCTTTTTTAGTTTAGCGGCTGCGTTCGTTCTTTATTTTTGGTTTAATCCAAACGAGGTAAATAGGATCTTACTATTGTTGGCTACAGGGGCAGTATTTGCAGCCATACCATTTTCCATAAGTAGGGAGCTATTTTTTTCAATTTTGGTGAGCACCACCTTTGCCTTGCTTGCCGTGCTGCGCAAGCCAAAATATGCCGGAAAGTTTATTTCGGCAGGAGTCGCCCTCCTAGGTGTCTTTATCTTTATACTGAACACAAATTTGATGAAGCCGGCAAAGGAGGCATTTTCAGATCGTTTTGAAACTGCAAACGATGCCGAGGGAGGAGTAGTAAAAGGTGTCATTGCCGATCGGTATTTTGGAAACTTGTTTCGGTCTGCAACTAACTCGTCTAACTTGCCGTTTTTTGGTTTGGGACTGGGTATGGGTACTAATGTGGGTAGCCAAGTCCTTATAGGCAAGACTGAGTTTTTAATTGCTGAAGGAGAATGGGGTAGGTTGGTTGGTGAAATGGGAGCAGTTATGGGACTGTCGGTCATTATTATTAGGGTTTTATTAGCGTGGAAAGTGTTCCGGGCTTCTTATCGTAATCTAAAAAAAGGGAATTTACTTCCATGGATGTTAGTCAGTTTTGGAATTCTGACTATACCGCAGGGGTTATGGGGACAGCCGACATCTCTGGGATTTGGGATACTAATTGGCGGTTTAATTCTTTCATCACTACGAACGGAAATTCCGATAAATTCTAAACCGCTGGGGATTCACCCTTCAGTCTCAAAATAATGAAATTCATTTTAATTGGGAATTATCCCCCTGATAAACAAGAAAGCATGCTTCGTTTCACGCAAATGCTGCACCACGGATTTCTGGAGGCAGGGCTAGAAAGCGAAATTTGGCAGCCAGGTATATTTTTCGGAAGATGGGCAAAATCGCCAAATGCGGGGCTCGGCAAATGGTTGGGATATCTAGATAAGTGGTTAATTTTTAAAATGGTGCTATTTATAAGGGTTCGTAGGAAGGCTTACTGTGGTGGTAATATAAGGTTTCATGTTTGCGATCACTCAAATGCGCCTTATCTTGCAAACTTACCGGTCTGTAAAACAAGCATAACATGCCATGACGTGCTTGCTATTAGGGGTGCTTTGGGATATGCGGATGCTTTTTGCCCAGCTTCCCGAACAGGACGGCTTTTGCAAAAGTGGATATTATCTCATCTTTTAAAAGCGAGGCTCCTTGCTGCCGATACCAAGCAAACACTGTTACAATTGGAGGAACTGCAGAAGGCCGATAAATTTCAAAATAAGTGGAGAGTAATTCATATCGCTTTTAATGACAAGTTTAAAAGACTTGATAAAAAATCCGCGTTGAAATTACTGGACAGCACACTCATCCCTCCAGGCTGTACGTATTTACTTCAAGTAGGTTCAGGTATAACTCGGAAAAATCGAAAGCTCATTATTGATATGGTGGCAATTTTAGGTAAACAATTCGAAGGATTTATCTGTTTTGCCGGGGAGGCCGCCGATCAGGAATTGTTAAAATACGCCGGTTTGAAAAAATTAGAAGATCGCATAATTTCAATATCAAAACCAGATCATCAGACATTGCTTGCGCTGTACAGTAATTGCGACACTCTAATCTTTCCTTCATTTTCCGAGGGGTTTGGCTGGCCTGTGATTGAAGGCCAGGCATGCGGCGCTCCGGTGATTGCGAGTAGCCTTGAACCTATGCCTGAAGTTAGCGGAGGAGCAGCGATTCATGCAGATCCGTGCAAAGCTGAGGAATTTGCTGCTGCATGGCTTGCTTTGAAGAATATTGCATTCAAAAATGAATTAATTCAAAAAGGTTTTGCTAATGCAGAAAGGTTTCAGTCACGTGAAATGATAGATAGCTACCTTGAATTACATGATATTGAAAGGGCAAACTGACAACAAAAATGATTTTAAAAGCTTTGATCCTTATTCTGCCGTGGAAACTAAAACGATGGGCTCTCCAGCGGCGTTTTGGATTTAAACTCCATCCTTCAGCTCATATTGGACTTTCGTGGATTTTCCCGCGTCAGCTAGTGATGAGAGCCGGGGCTCATATTGGTCATTTTAATTTTGCTTTGAATCTTGACCTTATCGAAATGGATGGGCAATCGGGGATCGGACGCGGAAACTGGATTACAGGTTTTCCCACTGGTACAAGTTCCCTACACTTTATGCATCAAACAGATAGAAAAGCAGCACTATACATTGGAGAATCTGCGAACATTACAAAAAATCATCATATTGATTGCACTGACCAAATCGTAATTGGAAAATTTGCCACTGTTGCAGGGTATCGATCCCAGTTTTTAACGCATTCGATAGACCTTTATGAGAATAGGCAGAACAGTTCACCGATCGTAATTGGCGAATATTGCTTTGTTGGAACAGACGTTATTGTCCTTGGGGGCGCGGTCCTGCCACCCAGGTCTGCCCTAGTGGCCAAGTCGCTACTTAATAAGTCGTTTTCTGATGAATGGATGTTGTACGGGGGAATACCTGCAAAAATGATACAGGAAATCCCCAAAAATGCAAAATATTTTTCTCGTCTGGAAGGGTATGTGGTGTGAGCAAACGCCTTTGATAATTTGTCATCATAGCCGTTTTATCCGGCAGTTGATTCCAAATTAAAATTTGAAGCAAAAATCTTGGATAATCATAATATTTGGATCAACATGAAGTGTAATACTGCTCCGAAGTTACATATGCTTCATGTTGTTACCGACATGAATCCGCAACAAGGAGGAGTATGTCATTCAGTTAGAACGATAATTAGGGGTTTGAATGAATTGAATGTCATTAGTGAAGTAGTGTGTGTAGATGATGTTGAGGCCGAATATTTACAAAATCAGCATTTTAAAGTAAATAATCTCGGTGTCAGCCGAGGTCCCTGGTTCTTTCATCCAGGTTATATCGATTGGCTTGTTAAAAATATGAGTCGTTTCGACGTAGTGATTGTACATGGATTATGGCTTTACCCGGGTTATGCAGTTGGTAAGGCGTTAAAAAAGTTAACCTCTTGGTCCCGGTCAAAGACACTAGCTACAAAGATCTTTGTGATGCCGCATGGCATGTTGGATCCTTATTTCCAAAGCGCTTCTGGAAGACGGGTTAAGGCAGTTAGGAATTGGTTGTATTGGAAGCTAATCGAGTCGAAAATGGTAAATCAGTGTAACGGAATTTTATTCACCAGTGATGCTGAACAAAAGCTGGCTCGCCTTCCCTTTAGACCTTATCATCCTTTAAATGAATATGTAGTGGGATTAGGCGCAGAAGAGCCGCCGGACTTTAACGCCGACATGGTGAGCGCTTTTTTGGATCGATGTCCAGGTCTAGGTAAAAGGCCTTATTATCTTTTTTTGGGACGGATTCACGAAAAGAAGGGCGTTGCACTCTTAATCGAGGCATATCGAAAATTAAAGAGGTGGGCTATAAAAGCAAATTTGCCTTGTTATGATTTGGTCATAGCTGGGCCGGGTATGGCTGAACCTTATGGGCAGAGTATGTTAAAATTGGTAGCGGATGATGATGACTTGGTATCCTCGGTATTTTTTCCTGGAATGTTATTAGGTGGTACCAAGTGGGGTGCGTTTTATGGTTGTGATGTGTTTGTCTTGCCGAGCCATCAGGAAAACTTCGGTTATGCGGTTGTAGAGGCGCTCGGTTGTAGTAAACCTGTCTTAATATCTAATCAGGTAAACATCTGGCAAACTATAGAAGTTTCCGGCGGCGGCATAGTTAAAGATGACACCGAAGAAGGGACTTTACAATTACTTAGTGCATGGCTTGGGATGAATGATTTGGCAAAAGACGAAATGCGCATTAGAGCGAAAGCCTGCTTTGCAGATTATTTTGGTACTATTGAGTCATCACGTAGACTTTTAAGAGCTGTGACGAGTTAGTTAAAGCAATGGAATTCGGTTGCAAAACCTTCAATTACGCTGTAAACAAATCTAAATGATTTCTTATCACAATGCCAAAAGTGCAGATCCATATTTACGACCGGTTTTTCCGCTTATCGATAAGGTGCGAAGATTTCTGTGGGCTACGACATGGTTGCTTCTTTGTCGGTGGACGCCAAATCCCATGCATAAGTGGAGAGTTTGGGTTTTAAAGCGTTTCGGGGCTAAAATTGGAGATAAGAATTTTATTTATCCGTCCTGTAAAATTTGGGCTCCCTGGCTTCTGCAGACTGGAGAGGTAGTAGCTATAGGACCTGGGGTAGAAATTTATAACCCAGGGGGCATCAGAATAGGTCATCATAGCGTATTATCTCAACACTCTTTCTTATGTGGAGCTACACATAACTATGACAGCGAAGAATTTTCCTATATCAAAAAGGAAATTGTTTTGGAGGCTTATGTATGGATATGTGCAAAAGCAATTGTGCTACCAGGAATTTACTGTTATGAAGGCAGCGTTCTTGCGGCAGCGGCTATAGCGACAAGAAATATGGAGGCATGGACAGTATATGCCGGAAATCCTTCAAAACCTGTCAAGATGCGTAATAATTTTACTATTAAATAACACCCGTATCTAATGGTAGTTCTTTTTCCCCCAAACAAACATTTTGATCTGTGCGTAGTTGGGGCTGGGCCGGCAGGAATCATGGTTACAATTGAATTTTGCCGACAAAACCCAAATAAAAGCGTATTACTTGTCGAATTCGGACAAAATAAACAACCAGGGAAAAATCAACTTGATGATTCAATCCAGATAGATAATTTAGTAAATCATCATGATCCCTATGAGTGTACAAATAAGGGAATCGGTGGGACCTCAAAATCCTGGGGTGGCCGATGTGTAATGTACGATGATATCGACTTCATGAGTCGTCCAATCCTGAATGGAGGGTGTACATGGGATCCCTTACTATTCGATGATGTAAAACGATATACTGATCGTGCAGCTGCTTATTTCGAATGTGGTGAAGCTATATTTAATCTAAAGGATATTCCTTTGTGGAGAAGGAAAAGAATTAGTGAGAATTTTGTAGAAGGAGATGTGACCGACTCAGTAATTGAAAGATGGAGCTCTCCAACAAGATTTGGAAAGCAATACAGGGCTATTATGGCTGGTCTTTCTAACTTAACAATCATTGAAGGATATGAAGCCCGGCGATTTTCATCACCCGATGACGAGGGTCGGGTAGCGACTTTGAACGTCCGTTCAGTGACTACTAATTCAATTATTGAAGTTATTGCAAGCAAATTTGTAATAGCGGCAGGCGGACAAGAATCGACCAGGATTTTGCTGCGAAATAAGCATTTGTTTAGCAATCTCGAAGGTGGTAGTTTGCCGGCATTAGGGCGGTATTACCAAGGTCACCTTTCTGGGAAGATTGCATCGGTGCGTTTTACTGGCAATCCACATAAAACAGAATACGGCTTTTTACGGAATGGGGATGGGAGTTATATAAGAAGGCGCTTCCAATTTTCAAAGGAATTGCTCATTAAAGAAAATCTCCTCAATACGGCGATTTGGCTTGATAATCCATTATATTTCGACCCAAAGCATAGAAGTGGGCCCATGTCCTTTATGTACCTTATGATGATCTTGCCGATAATTGGGAGAAAATTGGCGCCCCCTGCTATTGCACATTCTATTACAAAAGGCAAAATTAATTCTGTATCTAAACATATTAGGAACGTTTTAGCGGGTCTACCGGATTCACTGATTAAACCTGCTTCAATTTTCTATAAAAGGTATTGTGTGAAAAGAAAATTGCCTGGCGTATTTCTGTATAGCCGGCAGAATACCTATGCACTTCATTTCCATGCGGAACAAATACCATATACTGAGAATAAGATGGTTCTGCTTGGCGACGGTGAGACACTTGTCATTCAATACTCGTTAACAGAGGCAGATGTGAAGTCCGTAATAGCGTTGCATAAATTGCTTGATCAATGGTTGAGGAAAACTGGTAGCGGTCAACTGGAGTATTGGTACCCTGACGCAGAGATGGGTGATGAAATCAAAAGAATGTCGAAAGACGGTTTACATCAATGCGGGACGACCAGAATCGCTTCGACCGACAGGGAAGGTGTGGTAAATGCTGACCTGAGGCTGTATGGAACAAATAATATATTCGTTTGCAGCAGCTCTTCTTTTCCGACTTCCGGACAAGCCAACCCCACCTTTTTACTAGGGGCGTTTGCTATCAGGCTGGCTGATTATTTGACAACTCACTAAGCTGATAACATCTGGGGAGTAATTTACCGGGAAAAGACTTTAAGTTTTTTCTGAAGAATTACTCTATCTCGAGCGGCACCCTTAAAAAATTGAGCTAATGCAAGAAAAGAGATTAACGCATTTAACCGAACTAGATGGGTTAAGGGGTCTTGCCGTTGTGGCAGTTATGTGTTATCATTTTGTGCACCTTCCGGAGGTTTCAAATAATAAATGGGATCTCAAATTCAATAATATCTTGTTATCGGGTTGGATTGGTGTTGATCTTTTTTTCGTTTTATCTGGATTTTTAATAACCAGGATATTGTTAAGTTCAAAAATTAAGACGGGCTATTTTAGCTCGTTTTACATAAAACGATTTTTAAGGATCTTTCCCCTGTATTACTTGTATCTATTGCTCTGTTTTTGTATCATTTTACCTTATTCTCATACGCATCTCACTGGGACGGAGCAAGTAAAAGTTACAGTTGCACAACATTCGGAAATTTGGTTTTGGTTGTATTTGTCAAATATTAAGCAAATGATCAATGGTGTTTTCTTCGGAGCAGGTATGGGCCACCTGTGGTCTTTAGCTATTGAAGAACAATTCTATATAATTTGGCCTTTGGTTATTTATTTCTTCTCAAGTAGGGTTATTAAATCTGTATCGATATCAATATTTTTCGGCGCAATGCTTCTTCGAATAAGTCTTGCTTTGTACAATGTGGATCCACAGTTAATTTATGTGTTTACTTTGACACGCATTGATGCGTTGGCATTAGGGACGTTGGTTGCGACGCTGGCTATGGACAATTACGATTTTAGTTATGGCCGTATTAGATTTACTCTTGCCATATCAGCGATTCTTTCGGTGTTGCTTTTATATTTCTTTGGTCCAAGAGCTGAGCATCACCCCGTTATGTATACGATCGGATTGTCGGTATTCGGTGTCTGCTTTGCCCTGACCTTAATATTGTTACAATCGAAATTTCCATTCCCTGGTCGTTTTTTGTTTACAAACAGGGCGCTTGTTTTTTTCGGAAAATACAGTTATGCGCTTTATATTTTTCATCCTCTTGTCCGGCAAGTCCTTCTTAAATTCTTTGGTTATCCCAGGGTTGTTTTTGGCTCTCAAGTTCCTTGGGAAATGATGTTCATCATTATTGGAATAGGTATTTCTTTGTTGGTCGCACTATTGAGTTGGCACTTGTACGAAAAGTGGTTTCTTAAACTTAAAACCAGGATTCCACTTTCAAAAGTGAAGTTGCCTGATCCTATTAAAACTGTCTTATGATTTCGGTCGTTATATTAACAAAAAATGAACAAAAAGATTTACCCCAATGTCTTCATTCAGTGAGGTGGTGTACTGACGTTCATGTCCTGGATTGTGGTAGCACGGATCAGACGGTTGACATTGCCGAACGCTTCGGGGCTAATGTCTGTATACACCCCTTTGAAAGCTTTGGGAAGCAAAGGAATTATGCTTTGGATTATCTGGATCTGAAAAATGAATGGGTGTTATTTCTGGATGCTGATGAGGAGATAACCGATGACTTCCGAGATGATATCTTAAATGGAGTTAAAGGGGCTTCAAATGATACTGCAGGTTTCTTTTGTTGTTGGAAAATGATGCTTGAAGGCAGGTGGTTGAAGCGTTGCGATAATTTTCCGAAATGGCAAATGCGCCTCTTGAAGCTCGGTAAGGCTAGGTTTGTTGATTTTGGTCATGGGCAGAAGGAAGCGGAAATATTCGGTAATATACTTTACATAAAAGAGCCATATATTCATCATGGGTTTTCTAAGGGATGGTATCACTGGATGGAACGACATAATAAGTATTCAACGCTTGAGGCGTCAGATCGCTATCGTAATCGTCCTCCTTTTAGGCAAATCTTCAGTAAACATGGCAGTAGTCGTAATACGGCCTTAAAATCTTGGTTGAGCCTATTGCCAGGGTGGCCAGCACTGCGGTTTATACAAGCATATATTTTTAATATGGGTTTTACGGAAGGAATGCCGGGATTGATATACTGTTTAAATATTTCGTACTATGAATTTATGATTCAGATAAAAATCAGAGAAATAAGGGTAGCAAAATTCATATCGTCAAATTGAAAACATTTTGTAGTGCGGTTATCAGCTAAATCATGGCCTAAATTATAGTAACACATATTACTTTGTTATCATGGGATGATGGGAATGGGGTTATTCACTCCGAAATGCGATAGCATATTAAATCACATGAATTAAATATTTCCAGGCATAAAATGGGGAGTTCCAAGGAAACAGTAGTTACTCTTTATGAGAGCCACTATCATTATGGTGTTTCAGCGTTGGTCAATTCGCTGATAGTTTCACAATTTGCTGGAGTTATTAGGGTTGGCTACCGCGGAAGTCTACCCCCGTGGGTAAATGGATTAAAGAAGCTATCTGAGAGTAATTATATTGTAAATGAAAAAATCAGTCTTGCCTTTATTTTAATCGAAACTAAAATGCATTTTGCATACTATAAGCCCTTTTTCTTTCAAAATTTGTTTTTAGAAAACCCGGACATTCGAAGTTTATATTATTTTGATCCGGATATAACCGTTCATGCGCCATGGTCTTTCTTTTCTGCATGGCCAATTGGTGGAATAGCTCTGTGCCTTGATAATTGCTACCCCTTTATATCAATAAATCACCCTTGGCGTATTGCCTGGAAAAAGATAACAGGTTCTAAAAATACGGCCAATATAGAGTATTATGTGAATAGCGGATTTATAGGCGTGAAAAGAGAAGATATTGAAATTATTAATCGTTGGGCCGAGGTTACAACAATATTTCAACAATGTGGCGGCGACATTTATAAATTTAATAAGGAAGGGCACGTAGCAATTAAAACTGACCAGGATCTTCTTAATGCGGTAATCGGGATTTCAGCTGATTTAAACTTTAGTATTATCGGTAAAGAAGGAATGGGTTTTGCTCATCCTGCTTATCTTATGAGCCACGCAGTAGATAATATCAAACCCTGGAAAACAAATTATCTCATTAGTCTCTTTCGAAGGGGAAAGCGTCCCAGTTTTGCCGAAAAATCCTATTTTTACTTTGCAAATTATCCTATTAGGGCTTATCCATACATGGATTTTATGTTAAAAAAGATAAACATGAAGATGGCGGTTGCATTGGGGAGACTGATAGGCAACTGACCACATTGAAGCTCTCACGAACACCTAAAATTTTTGACTATTAAAATCGGGCATATTTCTTCTTAATTCTGTTAACAATTCAATTAGTTTAACTTAAATCTGTAATGAACGTAGCGTTGATAACTGGGGTTACTGGTCAGGACGGATCTTATTTAGCTAATTTTCTTTTGCAAAAGGGGTATAAGGTTGTCGGTTTGTTACGATCTTCTACAGCGTCTAATACCTTTCGATTAAAATATTTAAAGATTCAAGATAAAATTGAATTAGTTGAATGTGATTTACAGGATTTAAGTCAGGTAATCAAGATAATACTTGAGACTAAGCCTACTGAGATTTATAATCTAGCTGCCCAAAGTAGCGTATCGCTTTCTTTTAAACAGCCCATCGGAACAATACAGTTTAATATCAATTCAGTTGTAAATCTCCTTGAGTCTATCCGTTTAATAAACTCGTCAATTAGATTTTATCAGGCATCCAGCAGTGAGATGTTTGGGAAGATTGACGAGCTTCCAATAACCGAAACCTCGAAATTGCATCCGCTGAGCCCTTATGCGATTTCAAAAGTTGCCGGTCACCATATTACCATCAATTACCGCGAGTCTTATGATTTATATGCTTGTTGCGGAATCCTTTTTAATCACGAATCCTACCTTCGGGGTCAAAGTTTTATTGTAAAAAAAGCTATTAGAGGCGCTTTCGATATTCTTCACGGCAAAATTGATCATATCGAATTTGGAAATCTTGAAGTGAAACGTGACTTCGGTTTTTCTATAAAATATGTCGAGGCAATGTGGATGATGTTGCAACAGGGTCGCGCAGACGATTTTGTAATTTCCTCCGGGAAATCACTCTATCTTTATGAAATTGTAAACTACATATTTTATAAATTGGGAGTGCCGTTGTCTTTAATAACTACTAATGAATCTTTTTTTCGGCCCACTGATATCATTAATATCTATGGTTCAAGCAAGAAAGCATCAAATATTCTTGGATGGAATTATGCCATGGATTTCTTTGAAGTTCTAGATATACTAATTGAGGAGGAAAGGGTTAATTATAGCAATCCTGACGTTTGAGAGACAGCATCTCCAATCATCGAAATCGGTTTTTAAAATAATTCTAATGTTAATCTTCAAGACTAATTTTATTCAATGAAAAATACCTTGATGTTACTGAGTTTTGAATATTCGCCATGCCTGCCTGGTTTTTTGCATGGAAAGAGGACATTGGATATTCAAGTAGCTTAAAATATTCGTACATTACTTTGTCAATAGAAAGATAATTTTCGGCAAACTCTCTAGCGCTAGCCTTCTTTTTCGAATGGTCGAGGTACAGCGCAGATTTTATCGCAGCTGTAAGGGAAATCTGATCTTCGGGAATTGCGAGAATGCCAAGGTCGTGTTCTATCATTAAATTAAAAAGGCTCGTATTTTTTGGTGCCGTTACAACGGCAAGACCGCCCACGGCGCAAATGGTAGTCAGCTTTGAAGGTAAAAATAATTCGTTTTCATTTGATTTTTGCAAGATAAGGTGGACGTCAGCTATGTTCAGGAACTCATTGAACTTTTCGGTTGATTGTAATGGCATAAATATCACATTGGGTAAGGCAAATTTATTAGCCATATCCACCAATCTGTCTTTGTATGGACCAGAGCCACAAATAATAAATTTAATATTTGAAGCCTCTCGTAACTCCATAGCACTGAATAAAATTGACTGTAATCCTTGCTTCTCTCCGATAGCGCCAGAATACATAACCACCTTATCGGTGGGGAGAAAATTGAATTTTATTTTTAATTCATCCTTATTATAAATAGGAAAGAACATATTCGTATCCGCCCAGTTAGGGAATAGCAATACCGGTCGGTCACATTTCGATTTTATCTTGTTAATCATGCCTACCGAGATACTGCTCACGAAATTTGATTTTCGTATTATTAGTCGTTCAAATCCGAACATAATCCTTGCAAGGTGATGAGATTTTATCATCCCTAATTCCACGGCGGCATCAATTTGCAAATCTTGAATATGGTAGATGAGTTTGGAATCTTTAAAAGCACGGTAGAATAAACCTAGCAGGCCAAGCTGAAATGGTGGGGAAACAACCATAACAAAATGGTATTCTTTTTTAAAAAGTAGAATAGTTAACTGGAAAAAGGCAGAAATAAAAAATGAAATGTCGGAAAGTACACGCTTAAGCCCAGTCGGAATTTGTGGCACATAGTGTGGGCAACGGTAAACCGATATAGGATCTCCATTTTCTATTTTGCGAATTTCTTTTTTATACCAATAACTTTTCTTTTCATAAGGTATTTGAATTCTCCAATGGGGATAATATGGATAGGTAGTTATAATCGAACAGTCAAATCCCTGTTGGGCCAGCCAATCTAACATCTCTGCGTTATATTTTCCTATTCCGGTAGGTTCAGGATAATAGTTACCGCCTAATATTAAAATCCGTGGCTTTTTCATTACTATATCTTGGGGTCGGTAGAAAATAAAATTTATAGAACTAGCTTTTGTAATTTCTCATTTAAGTCCTAACAGTCCTGCCAGATTCACAGCAGCCGAAAAACGACCAGTCATTTTTCGTACTAGCCTGATATTTGTTACCGGTCGAATTTGCGTGACAAGGCAATAACCCATGGTTGGAAGGATAACTCTATCGGCTTGGCGGTCGGTCGAAGTAAGCTTGGTCATTATAGCATCCAGCGACTCTGCGCGGTCGATCTTATAAACCTTGACGGCAAATGAAATACCGAGAAAGGTTTCCATCTGCTCTATTTCAGCATCTGGGAATGTGGCCGGGCTATTTCTCCAGTACACCACGTTGTTGATGTACTTGATATTCTTTATCTCAGGTAATAATGTGGGATCGACTTTTACAAAAAGAATATTTGGTAAAAGGGGGACTGCATGATAGTCCTGGCTCTTCTCGGATTTTAAAATATGATTGACGGGGCTGTAGTATTCGATGTTCCTTTTTTCAAGTATTCTTTTCACGTTTAATTCGCGTCCTGCGCGTAGTGCAAGAGCATGCCACTTTAAATTTGCATTCATACAATTAGGTTTAGATTGGAATTCAAACAGGGTGGACTACTCTTGGTATACAAATCACGTTACCGAGATCTCAAGGTCAATAATGTATAGTCAATGATCTTTCATTGCTACAATCAGATATATTCTTAAGAGAGTAAGAAATTACTCTTTGATCAAACCCAGCAATTTCTAACTATTGCATATGGAGCAAATAAGGAGAGGTAAACAAGTATTTCAATTCGATATTGAATAGTGGAATATAAGCGGAAGATCAGTTGGAATTGGACTTAGTGGTCATCAAATATAGGTAAAAACCCTAATCAGTATATAACAGTTTCCAAATATCTGGTAATCTAAAACAAATATTTTGCTATTGTGAAAAATATAATGATTTTCTATTTTTTAAATATAGCATTTATCCATTATATGAATTGACCTGGTGTTAAAATATAGCGATTAATGCTGTCTCAAAATGGGAATGTTGGGCGTTTTTTAAATGCAGAATTATCTATTCTGGTGTGATGTCCAATCCCACATTATTTGTTGTCAACCAATGCATACTATTCGAAATACTGCTACCGTCCTAACTTATCCTCGCCGGACTGATTTCTCCTTAATTCAGTTTCATGTCTCCTCTTCGGGATATCATCTTCAGGCTGTAGTAAAGGCAGCTATGTAAGGTCTTTCTTGGCCATTTTTATAATATCCTGGGCTATCCTGGGCATGTCCAAAAATAATGGTCGATTTGATGGATGTAGAGCGCTTCTACCCTTTGAATGGCGACCATACCGAAGATAAACTCAGGCAAGCCCCTTATTGTCGAGACAAACAACTTCTAGTCGTTTCGGCAGCTGGGAACAAATCACAACGCTGGAATAGTACAATAGCGATTATTCTGTGATCAGATCTAAGTGGATGACCAAGTTGCCGCTACCCGTGACCGTGTTGCATGACAGCTCCAAAAGAGCCACCAGAAAAACTGGCGCTACTGTTTTTGGAGGGCGGTTGCAACTTATTGTCGGAATTAGGAACAGAAGTAAAAAAGGACGATAAGATGCTCCGATCGATGTAGATAAGATCAACAAAGCTGAACTGGAAAACGGCTGTCATCGTTTTTAGCCGCCTTTTTTCTCTACTTTCTTGGCCAATCGAAAAAGTAGGGAAGAAATCTTTTGCGAAAGAACATTTTCCTATACCGCAAGGCCTCCTGGCAGGAGACGTTGCGGGGAAATGAGGATAACATAAAATACATCGCCAGCCCCCGCTGCCCCGTGCGTTGCTGTACAAGGGAGTGACACAACGCTGCTGCCCCAAAACCGACTGCCGGCAACCAAAATTAATTTATCGTCACGCGCAAATTGGCTTTCTTTGCGCCCATCCGAATCAGCGTTATAAATAATGATTATGTGGGAGTCAATTGCCCGGTTCGTACTGCGTTATAAACTGCCGCTGCTCAGTATCCTGGCAGCCATCACGGTTTTCATGGGCTGGCAGGCATCCAAAGTGCAGCTCAGCTATGATTTCACGGGGGCCATCCCGACTAATAACGTCAAGTATGCCAACTACCAGGCTTTTCGCAAAGAATTTGGGGAAGACGGCAACATGATGGTGATGGGCGTGCAGTCGCCCGCGCTGTTCAACGAAGCTACCATGGCCGACCTCGCACGGCTGAGCCGTGATCTCAAAAAAATCAGGGGGGTTGAAAATGTACTCAGCATCCCCATGGCGGTCGACCTCATGAAAGATTCCGCAGCGGGCCGGCTGAAAGGCGTCAATATTTTTGAGGCAGCCGTGGAAGGTGATTCCGCTGTACGACTGCTGCACTTCGACAGCAGCCGCAGCCTGTTCTTTCGCCTGCCATTTTACCGCAACGTTCTCTATAACCCGGAAACGCATGCGAGCCTCCTCGCTATCCGGGTGAACAAAGACATCCTTTCTTCCAAAGCACGCACCGGCGTTATTAAAGCAATCACCGATGCCGGCGATCGCTTCGGCGCTGCCCATCATATCGACATGCACTACAGCGGGCTGCCGCTGATAAGAACCGAACTCTCTGACCGCATCAAACGAGAGATGCGGTGGTTCCTGATCGGCTCGGTACTGCTTTCGGCGGTCATTCTCCTGTTCTTCTTCCGGAGCATCAGTACCATGCTGCTCTCCCTGGCAGTGGTCCTGACCGGCGTGGTGTGGAGCGTGGGTACCCTGCACCTGTTCGCGTACAAAATAAGCCTGCTTACGGTACTCATCCCGCCGCTGATCGTCGTCATCGGTATCCCCAACTGCATTTACTTTCTGAACAAATACCATATATCGTTTATCGAGAAAGGGGATAAGGAGGCGGCACTGGTGAAGATGATCAGCAAAATGGGCATCGTCACCCTGTTTTGTAATATCGCGGCTGCGATTGGATTCGCGGTTTTCGCGCTGACGAAAAGCCCGATCCTGAAAGAATTCGGTGAAGTGGCCGGCATCAACATCCTCGCGTTATTTGTCATTTCCTTTATCCTGATACCGTCCGTATTGTCTTACCTCCCGGTACCCAAAGCCCGGCATATGCGTTACCTCAGCAACCGTTGGCTGCAGGCGTTGCTGGACAAGCTGGAAATATGGGCCTTGAGGCACCGCACCCTCATCTACGGGCTCACCACCGTCATCATCGCGTTTTCCGTGGCCGGCATCCTGCGGCTGCGATCCGAAGGGTTTATCGTGGATGACCTGCCGAAGACCGACAGGATCTACACCGATCTGAAATTTTTTGAACACAATTTCAAAGGGGTAATGCCGCTGGAAATTGTAATCGATACCCGCCAGAAGAACGGGCTACGCAAAAACCCGCTGCAAACCTTCTCGGCCATTGATTCCCTCTCGGCCTATATCGCTTCCCTGCCCGAAACAGGTAAACCGCTGTCGATAGTGGAAGGATTGAAATTTGCGCGGCAGGCCTATTATGACGGTGACAGCAACAGCTACGCGCTGCCCAATGCTTTTGATATCAGCTTCCTGTCGTCTTACTTAAGCATGAAGCCCGACAGCAATGCAAAGAACAATACGATGACCAGCCTGCTGAGTTCATTTATGGACAGCAGCCGGCAGAAGGCGCGGATCAGCGTGAACATGGCCGATGTGGGCAGTAAGCGGCTCCCCGCACTGCTGCAGCAGATCCAGCAGAAAGCCGATCATTATTTTGATTCCACCCGCTATCATGTGGAGCTCACCGGCGCTAGTGTTACGTTCCTGGAAGGCAGCACCTTTATCATTAAAGGACTGACGGATAGTATACTCTGGGCATTCGGTCTCATTGCCCTCTGTATGCTCTACCTGTTCCGGTCTTTCCGGATCCTTTTTTGTTCGCTGATCCCCAACGTCATCCCGCTGGTGATCACGGCAGGGGTGATGGGCTGGGTAGGTATTGCCCTTAAACCCTCCACCGTGTTGGTGTTCAGCATTGCCCTCGGGATCGCGATCGATATTACGATACGGTTCCTGGTGAACTACAAACAGGAACAACGCGATAACCCGGGCGACCAGCAGCAGCTGGTGATCGACACCATTCATTCTACCGGCATCAGCATAGTCTATACCTCGATGGTGCTGATTGCGGGGTTCATTATATTTTGTTTCAGTGGTTTCGGCGGCACACAGGCCCTGGGCTGGCTGACGTCGCTCACGCTGGTGGTGGCAACTTTCACCAACCTTATTCTTTTACCGGCGCTGCTCATCAGCAGCATCCCAAAAAAATAGATCTATTTCGGCAGCTGAATGCAGCATACGGCTCGTAGAATTGTCATTATACCTGGCCAAATTGGGTAGTATACCTGGCCCTCGGGTGAAGGCAGGGCTTTCCTGCTAAGCACTCCGGGTATACACGCAATAAGCGGGCAGACGCCGGGACGGGAAAATGTTTCGGTGCTATTACTAACTTCTTAAACAAAAAAAATGAGAAAACTTCTCCTGCTTATGGGGATTGTGCTGTTAGGCGTCCAGGGGTATGCGCAGCAAAGGAACATTTCCGGTAAAATTACCGATGACAAGGGTGAACCCATTTCCAATGCGTCTGTGCTGGTGAAGGGTACCCGCAACGGTACCACCACTGCCCAGGACGGCACTTTTACGATGACGATTCCCAACGCTGCAAAGATGTTGGTTGTGTCTTCCATCGGCATGACTGAGCAACAGGTCGCCATCAACAACAATTCAACGTTTAACCTGAAATTACAGACCGCTGACCGCTCCCTGTCGGAGGTAGTGGTAGTTGGCTATGGCACCCAGCGGAAAAAGGATGTCACCGGAAGTTCTGTTAACCTCAGCGGTTCCGTGATTACCGACAAACCCGTGCAGAGTTTTGACCAGGCGCTGGCCGGACAGGCCCCGGGCGTGCAGATAACCGTTCCGAGCGGGGTGGTGAATGCCCCGCCGGTATTCCGCATCCGCGGTACCAACTCCCTCTCCCTGAGTTCATACCCGCTCATTATTGTCGACGGCGTACCCTCCTTTACCGGTGATTTCAGCTCCACTTCCGCAGCCGGTAATGCCCTAGGCAATATCAACCCGGAAGATATCCAGAGCATCGACATCGCCAAGGATGCTGCCGCCGCTTCTATTTATGGCAGCCGTGCCGCGAACGGCGTGGTGTTCATTACCACGAAAAAAGGCCGCTCCGGAAAGGCGAAAGTGCGGTATGATGGCTGGGCCAGCTGGAGCAATCCATACCGCCTGCCCGAGCTGCTGAATGCCAAGGATTATATCGCCTTTAAAACTTCGGCGGTAGCGAATAACCCCACGGCTTCTGCTATTACGTACACCCAGATTAAGGATGCAGCCGGAAACCCGATTGACACCAAATGGTCTGACTATGTGTACCACCAGGGTTTCTCGCACAACCATAACTTAAACGTAAGCGGCGGTAATGACAACACCACCTATTACTTTTCAGTGGGCTATACCGACCAGAACGGGATCATACGCAAAAATGAATTCAAACGACTCAATACCCTGTTCAACGTAGACAGCCGGATAAGCAAAATACTGACAGTTGGCGGTAAGATCTCCTTCTCCAATGAAAGAAACCTGTCCGCCACTTCGTCCGGATCATTGAGCGGTTCTGCCTTCAACACCGGCGGGTTAGGACGCCTTTCTTTTGTATTACCGCCGATTCTTTCGCCATACAACAATGATGGCAGTTATAACATTAATGGTTCTGCTGTTGGAAGTGCCAATATCACCGGTCTTTCCACCCTGTCGTATTATAACCCGGTTCCCCAACTCAACCTGAACAGGGGTAACTCCGAATTCAACCACATCACGTCGAACGCATATATCCAGTTGAAACCCGTCAGCTTTTTGACGCTTAAAAGCTTGTACGGGATTGACTACCTGCTGATCGATAATGATATCTTCCAGACGCCCGTAACCGGTGACGGGTACAGCGTAAATGGTTATGCATTTGCAGGAGCCGAAAAATACAAAACCTCGCTGTGGACGAATACGGCGCAGGCCGATTTCACCCTGGCAGAGAACCACAATTTCAGTGCGCTGATCGGTTCCGAACAGACCCGCCGCACTTCTTCCGGTTATGGTATACAGCGCCAGGCACTGTCTGACCCGGCGTATAATGTAGTACAGGCCGGATATACCACCAACAACCCGGCTGACCTTTTCCTGGGAGAAAATTACCTGCTCTCCAGTTTCGGCCGATTGAATTACAATTTCAAAAGAAAATACCTGCTGAGTGCCAATGCGCGCCGGGATGAATATTCTGCGCTGGGTGTGAAGAAGGGAAATTTCTGGGGCTTCTCTGCAGGCTGGGAAATTGCGCAGGAAAAGTTCTGGTCTGATGCGGGGCTGAACCGCGTGTTCTCTACTTTCAAACTGCGGGGCAGCTATGGTAAAGTGGGTAACATCAATGGTATTGGGGACTACTCGCCGTATTCCACCTATGGGTCAGGTTTGTACGGCGGCTTGTCCACCCTCCAGTTCAATGCGGTGGGTAACAACAAGCTGCAGTGGGAAACCAGCAAAAAAACAGATGTGGGCCTCAGCCTGGGTCTGTTCCATGACAGGCTGACTGCGGAGTTTGATTATTACGACAACAACATCGACGGGCTGATCCTGAACGTTGCTCAGGCGCCTTCAACAGGTTTGCCCACCAACCCACAGCAGAACGTCGGCAGTATGTATAATAAAGGGGTGGAACTGAACCTGAATGCACAGATCATACAGGCCAAGGACTTCAGCTGGACCAGCTCCTTCAACATCAGCGTAAACAAAAACCAGGTGACAGCACTCGCGCCGGGTCTCACCAACATCCAGACCGGCACCTCCGGGCTGGAAACCGTAAACCGGACAGAAGTCGGCAAGTCCGTCGGCTATCTTTGGGTATTGCGGACCGGTGGCGTTGACCCCTCCACGGGAAAAAGGGTATTCATTAATTCCGCCGGAACACCGGTGTATTACCAATATTATGTGCCTGCGGGCCAGTTTGCCTATTCCACCACACCGGATGGTCTCACCAAGTATGTGAGTCCGACCGGCGGAACTACCATCACGCAGGCTGCTGATGCCGTGTTGTACCGGAATACTGTTCCGAAAATCTACGGTGGTTTCAACAATGATTTTCATTACAAGAATTTCGACCTGAACATTCTGATGACCTACCAGCTCGGTTTCTATGTGTATTACGGATCGAATGCCGGTCTGCATGACCAGCGCTGGTGGGAAAATGGAAAAGACGTGCTAACCGATGCCTGGGCCTCAAAAGGTGATGCAGGCAAGAAATATGCAAGACCGGTATATGGAGATAACGTTTCCAACGGGTCCGCCACGCCGCTTGACATCAATGTGTTTAAAGGCGATTTTGCCAAGCTGAAAAACCTGACGCTCGGTTACACGCTTCCTGCTGCCGTTTTGCAGAAAACCAAGCTTGCCAGTGTACGATTTTATGTGAGTGGTCAGAACCTGGCCATCATCACCAAGTATCCCGGACCTGACCCTGAAGTATCTTCCAATGGCAACACCACGACGGGCCAGGGTGTTGACAGGAATACCGCCGGCAATGCAAGGACGCTGCTGGTTGGCTTAAACATTGGTTTCTGATTGTAAAAGTTTAAAATAAATGACAATGCGCATTACATATAAATATCTTTTAGCGGTGGCGATTGTAGCGGCGGCGGGCACCTCCTGCCGCAGGGAGTTGCTTGCCCCCATACCGCAGACAACGGTTTCTGACGCCTCGTCCTTCAGTACCCCAAGCCGCGTCACCGGGCAGCTGCTTTCGCTGTATGGCGTAATGAAAAACGGGAATTTTTATGGTGGCCGTTATGTGATTTATGGAGATATCCGCGGCGAAGATTTTCTTAACCAGACCTCTAACCTCGTTACCGGTTCAGACGTGTGGGCGCTGAACCCCACCAACAGTGCTACAGGGGTGGTAAACCTTTGGGCGCAGATTTATGCCACCATCAACGATTGCAATATTTTCCTCGATGGTATGGCAGCAGGGGGGACGGCTGTTGTGGGTCCCGCGCTCGGCGCCAATTATATCGCCGAAGCAAAATTTATTCGCGCAGTGTGTTACTACAGCCTGCTGCAATACTACGCCCGGCCCTTCGCTGATGGCAACGGCAGCAAATTGGGTGTGCCACTGAGGCTGACTGGTATCAAAGGAACCGGGCAGTCTGATCTCGCCCGGAGCTCTGTCGCTGATGGGTATGCGCAGGTACTGAAAGACCTCAACGACGCTGAAACGGGTTTACCCCTGACGTATACCACGCCGGTGCTCAACACCACCCGGGCTCATCGCAATACCGCGATTGCCTTTAAGACCAGGGTTTACCTGAGCATGCAGCAATATGCCAACGTGGTGACAGAAGCCAACAAGATCGTAAGCGCGTCCGCGCCGTTCACGGCTACTACCGGTGTGCCAAACGCACTGGCGCCAAATATTGCGAACGTTTTCAGTACATATACCACCACGGAAAGTATTTTATCCATGCCCATGAGCAATACGGTAGGTGATTATCCTGGTACGCAGAACCAACTGGGTTATTATTATTCACCTACCCCTGCCAATGGCGGCGTGGGTAATGGTGAGTATGCCCTCAACGATATGGGCATTGTATCCGATCCGGCCTGGTCCGCCACTGATGCGCGAAGAACCAACTTTGCAGTAAAAACCGGGACTGGCGCCGCTTCCCGTTATTGGCTGACCAAGTACAAGATCGGTGGCAATTTCACCGACTATGTGCCAGTAATACGTTACGCAGAAGTGCTGCTCAACCTGGCTGAAGCTAAAGTAAGGGTGAGCAATACCCTGGATGCACAGGCTATTGCCCTGCTGAATGCCGTCCATGGCCGTTCCGACCCGGCAACAGTATTCACTGCAGTGAATTTTGCCACGCCGGCTGACCTGGTCAATGCCATCCTGAAGGAAAGAAGAATAGAATTTTTGGGCGAAGGGCTGCGCAACAGTGACCTGATGCGCCTCCTGCTTCCGCTGCCCGCCAAAGGCACCGCGCAGGCAAAAAATCCAACAGATGTGGGTTATATATGGCCGATTTCAGCCAATGAACTGGCCTTGAATAAACTTGCGGTAGATAACTAAACAAGTTGTACAAGAACCATAAAACCGGCCGGGAATTAACCCAGCCGGTTTTTTATTAGCGGGTGCTTGTCATATTTAATTTTTTTATATGTTTTGTATAACTGCTTGAATTTCTTATGAACTATAATCTATTCGAGCTTTAGTGAAAATAATTAAAAAAAATAATGCAAAGAGGAGGGTGAAAAGATGCTAATATTGCCCAACCAAAAGGGTTTCAGGGGGATTGAATTTTTCATTTTATTGAAATGAATTAACGTCATGGGGTGGTACAGCAGTTGGGCCTTGGAATCGAATAAGTTGATCACAAGCCTCCATCAAAGCCTGCGCCGCCACGCGACAATCATCCCCGGTAAGATTCCGCGCTTTCTTTGCTATAACTTACTGATCCTAATCAGGTTGGGCTAGGTTTTCAGGCCTGGATAAAAAGGAAGGAACTGGCGGGTAAATAACGGGGAATCGAAAAAAATCAAGGAAAACGGCAGGCCATTGTACAGTGAAAGGGAGTGTAGCGATTCTCTTGCAGGATGGCTAGGTATTGGTTAAATTAATGTGGTAACATCTATTTTTCTAATTTCTGTTAACAATTTCATAACGCTGTCTGTTTAAAAATTAAATTTGACATTTCCGGGCCATGCTGCGGTCCGCATTTTTAAAAAACCAAAAACAAAAACTAAAACTACGCACATGAGAAAACTGTCCCTGATCATGGGATCTTTGCTGCTATTTGTCCAATTGATTGCGCAACAAAGAATGATTACCGGTAAAGTTACAGACGCTGCCGGAACCCCCATCCCCAATGCCACCGTAATGGTGAAAGGTTCCCGCCAGGGGACTACCACCAATAACGAAGGCAGCTATTCCCTTTCAATCAACAACAGTGCAAAAGTGCTGGTCATTTCATCCATCGGTGAGACAGAACAGGAAATCACCATTGGAAATAAGGGCATCATCAATGCTTCCCTGCAAGCCTCTGATAAAACGCTTGAGACATTTGTGGTCGTTGGATACGGCGTGCAACGCAAATCTGAACTGACCGCCTCCGTGACCAAGGTCGGAGGGGATAAAGTAGCCAACGTGCCGCTTTCCTCAGTTGACCAGGTGCTTCAGGGTAAAGTGGCCGGCCTCCAGTCGGTTACCTTCAGTGGACAGCCCGGCGCCAACCAGCAGGTGCGCATTCGCGGCGTGGGAAGCTTCGCCGCTTCGGCACAGCCTCTGTACGTAGTGGATGGAATTCAGATCAACAGCGGCGACTTATCTCGCGAAACCACCACTACCAACGTACTGGCCAGCATCAACCCCGATGATATTGAATCAGTATCGGTACTAAAAGATGCCGGTGCCACCGCTATCTACGGTTCAAGAGGTTCCAACGGCGTTATCATTATCAATACTAAAAGAGGCCGCTCCGGCCGCACCGTATTCAGTGCAACAGGTGAAGTCGGCAACAACAAACACGGTGACATCCCTTCTATCGGTATGCCATTGCGTTCCAAGGACTGGCTGACGCTATTTAAGGAATCTATCTTGAATGCCGGATATCCGCAAGCCACCGCCGATGCTACTGCCGCCAATTATGGAGACGGTACCGTGGACACCGACTGGCTGGGCCTGCTCACCCGATCTGGAAAGCAACAGCAATTCAACCTCTCTGCATCAGGTGGTGATGAAAAAACAAGATTTTTTATTTCCGGAGGTTATTTTAAGCAGGAAGCTAATGTCATCGGTTCAGACCTCACCCGGTACACTTCCATCATCAACCTGGATCATACTGTCAATAAAAAGCTGAGCTTCAGCCTTAACCTCCAGCCTTCATTCAGCCGCCAAAACACGCCCCTGAGTAACTCCAGCGCGTTTTCCAACCCGGTTATGGAATTCTACTTCCTGCGTGCCCTCCAGGCTCCCTTTAATACTGACGGAAGCCTGAATATCGGAACTGCGGCGAAAGACTTCAGCAGTACCTACAATCCCCTGTATATCCTGGCGCACGATATTCACACGAACAACACGGTTGCCGGTAATGCCAAGGCGACTGCCCGTTACAATATTCTCGATAACCTCACCTATACCTCCAGCATCGGTCTGCAGTACAACAGCCTGGAAGAATACTATTACAACAATCCGTTCCACGGTGACGGTAAGGCAGCTAACGGCCGGGGCTATGCGTACAATACTCGTTTCTCCCTGTACGACGTGACCAACCAGCTGGATTATAGAGCAAACCTGACTAAAAACAAGGACCTGGTGCTGTCCGCCAAGGTAGGTTATGAAGCCATTGAATCACGCGGGTATTTTGTTTCCGCCCAGTCACAGAATTTTCCTACCCCCACACTTACTGATGCCGTGGTGGCTTCTACCCCGACTATCGCCAGTAACAACGGGTCAGACTATTCTTTTGCCTCTGTGTTCTCCAACGCAAGGTTAATTTTCAAAGGCAAATACATCCTGGAAGGCAATTTCCGCAGGGATGGTTCTTCCCGTTTCTCCGATGCGCACCGGTACGCCAATTTCCCCGCCATCAGTGCAGCCTGGGATATTACCAAGGAGGCTTTTATGGCTAATGCAAGTGCCGTGTCTGAACTGAAAATCAGGGGCTCTTATGGTTCATCCGGGAATGCCGAAATCGGTAACTATCCATCGCAGCAACTGCTGGGTTATGGCCTCAACTATGCCGGTCAGCCCGGGGGTGGTTTCAACAGTATTGGGAACAACCAGCTGACCTGGGAATCGTCCAAGCAAACTGATATCGGTCTGGACCTGTCCTTCTTCAACCGCCGGTTGGGATTCACGGTCGACTTCTACAAAAAAGTGATCGATGGGTTGATTTTTCAGGTGCCCATTTCTCAAACCTCAGGATTTTCAACCATCAACCGGAACATCGGTGCCATGCAGAATACCGGTGTTGAATTCACCGTGAACGCTACCCCGGTAGCCACCAAAGATTTCACCTGGGATATGAGCTTCAATATCACCTATAACAAAAACAAGGTGACCAAACTCCCCCCAGGCCAGACCCAGGTGCTGAACGGTAACTTCATCCTGAAGCCGGGCTATGATATCTATACTTTTTATATGCGTCAGTGGGCGGGTGTGGATCCAAACAATGGTGATCCGCTCTGGTACACAGATTCGTCCAAGAAGGCTACGACCAACAATTACAATGCGGCACAGCGTGTGCCGACCAATAAAACAGCTACGCCTAAATTTTATGGCGGTTTCTCGAATACCTTCACATTTAAAGGAATTAGCCTCAGCGGCGACTTTTACTTTAATTACGGCAATTATGTGCAGGATGGCTGGGCAGCTTACTTTTATGACGAGGTTAACCCTTCTTATGGAAAATATACCGCTAACCTGCAGCGCTGGCAGAAAGCGGGCGACATCACTAATGTGCCTAAACTGGTATATGGTGCCAGTAATTTTTCATCGTCCACTTCCACGCGTTTTCTGTTTAAAGGTGATTTCATTCGCCTGAGAAATGTGTCCCTGGGTTATACCATTCCCCGCGCACTGGCTCAGAAAATGCACCTGACTTCACTGAAAGTTTATGTGAGGGGAACCAACCTGTGGACCAAACGCTATGACCCTAACATTCCGTTCGATCCCGAACAGAATATTAACAGCCAGAGCAACCTGAACGTCTTTTACAACAAGGCACTTACCGCAGGCCTCAACATCGGATTTTAATCTTTAAACCAGCACAACAATGAAAATGACAATCAAACATACCGCGATACTGCTGCTGGCAAGCCTGCTATTTGGCGCCTGCAGTAAGAGTTACCTGGAAAAAGTGCCGTACAGTGCCAATAATCTTTCCACCGCCATCGGCAACGAAACTGATTTGAAAGTGGCCCTCTCCGGAACGTATTCCGGTATCCGCGCTACCGACCTTTTCGGCCGTTCCCTGCCAGTAAAAGGAGATTTGATGGCGGACAATAGCTACCTCACCACCTCTAACTCCGGCCGGTATACGACGCTCAATAACTTTGTATTTAATAACGCAGATGGATATGCGCAAGGTCTTTGGTCTACTGCGTACACCGTTATTAAATATGCCAATACGGTTATCAGCTCAACCCTGACGTCAACGGCCAACATAGCACAATACCAGGGTGAGGCTTATGCCATTCGCGCACTGATGCATTTTGAACTGGTGCGTAATTTTGCCACCCCCTACACGGTTGACAAGACCAAACCCGGTATTCCGATTGTAACCAAATACAGCCAGGACGCGCTTCCTCCCCGTAACACGGTACAGGAAGTGTACACCCAGGTGATTGCAGATCTGGAAAAAGCGTATACGATGATGACCCAGTACCGCGGTACGGCTTACTTTTCTAAGTACGCCGCCCGTGCACTCGAGGCAAGGGTTTACCAGAATATGGGTGACTGGCCCAATGCCCTCGCCACTTCATTAGATGTCATCAACAACAGCGGCTGGACCCTGCTTTCAGCGAATGCTTACGTGGCACCATCCGGCAATGCCACCATCAACCCCAGCACCTATTCACCCGGTGGCTACTGGGCCAACGCGGCCACGCAGACCTCCACCAAGAATGAAACGCTGTTTGAAGTGTCGAGTGATTTGCCCAGCAACAATGGGTTCGACCAAATCGGCTTCATCTACCTTACCTTAGGCGGTGGTTACGGTGACCTCCTGGCCACCCCGGAACTGGCTAATCTGTATTCTGCCACTGACGTGAGAAAAGGGTTGGTTCCTGTGGGTATCCGCAGCGGCCAGGCCGGTACAGTGTACCAGTCGTATAAGTATCCCAATGCAGCCAACGCCACCGATAAAGACGATGTGAAGGTGCTTCGCCTTTCAGATATCATCCTGATCGCTGCGGAAGCCTACTATAATGCAGGCGATATCGTAAATGCAAATCTATACCTGAACAAGGTGGCCCAGCAGCGTGATCCTTCGTTCCTCGGGTATGCTGATGCCGGTACCACCGTACTGGACGATATCCTCACCGAAAGAAGAAAGGAACTGGCGTTTGAAGGAAGCCGCCTCTGGGACCTGATCAGGCTGCAGCGCAGCTGGACCAAGATCAAAAACCAAAGCCCGCTTACAACGGTTTCAGTTACCCCGACAAACCCTGCCCTGTTGTACCCCATACCGGTGTCAGAAACAAATGCTAACCCGAACATTGCACAGAACCCGGGCTATTAATACTAACACTTACATTACAACCGGCCGGCTGATGCTATTCAGCCGGCCGGTTTTGTTTTCACCCCCGCTGAATAATGCTATCCTGGATAATACTTCAAAACTTTCTCTTTTTGATTTGTCCCGCAGCATTCGTACGGGGAGAGTTCGTATATTTAATCGACCAAATATTTCCCATAGACCTTGGAAAACACCCAGCCTTTTTCGACTGCTTCCAATGTATTTAACCTTCAAACTATGCTAATGAGAAAACTTTCCCTGATTGTGGGCGCCGTGCTGCTATTTGCACAGGCCTTTTCCCAGCAAAAAATTATTACTGGAAAAATTACCGATGCCAACGGGTTGCCCGTTAGTAATGCTTCAGTGCTGGTCAAGGGCACTTCGGCCGGTACAACAACCCAGGCCGATGGGACCTATTCCCTGAAGATCCCCTTAAATGGTAAGATCCTAGTCATTTCTGCTGTTGGGTCTGCAGAACAGGAGATAGTCATTGGCGACAAAAACATCATCAGCACCGCTCTTGCGCTTTCCGATAAAAACCTCCAGGAAGTGGTGGTGGTTGGGTACGGCACGCAGAAAAAATCCAATTTAACGGCGGCTGTCTCCAAGGTGGGTGCTGAAAAACTGGAAAATAAACCGTTTTCGTCCGTCGACCAGATGCTCCAGGGGGCCAGTGCAGGCTTACAATCCACCGCCAGCACAGGACAGCCCGGTGCCAACCAGCCCATCCGCATACGGGGCGTAGGTTCATTCTCCTATGGCGGTTCCCAGCCTTTATACATTGTGGATGGCGTACAAATAAACAGCGGGGACTTGTCGAACGGCAATGGCGGCGGGTTCAGCATTAACCCAAGCACCAATGTGCTCGCCACTATCAACTCCGATGATATCGAAAGTATATCTGTACTCAAAGATGCGGCTGCAACCTCCATCTACGGGTCGAGGGGCGGTAATGGCGTAATCGTCATCACCACCAAAACCGGGAAGGCAGGCAGAACGCAATTTAAAGTAGACGTGGAAGCGGGTAACAACAAAGTTATTCTTCCTCCGAATGCAGGGCGGCCGCTTCGTTCAGCTGAATGGTTTACGCTGCTCCAGGAAGGTATGGTGAATGCAGGGCTCAGCCAGTCCACCATCACTTCTACACTGGCTAGCTACGGCTATGGCAACGGGGTGGATATCGACTGGTTCAACCTGGTCACCCGCACGGGCACACAGCAACAATATAACTTGAGCGCCAGCGGCGGCGACGCAAAAAATAAGTTTTTCATTTCCGGCGGCTTCTTTAACCAGCAGGGTACTACGCTGGGCGCTGATTTAAAAAGAATAACCGGTAACCTTAAGTATACCCATGTTGCCTCGGACAGGCTTACGTTTACTACCAAGCTGACCATGGGCAATGTCAACCAGAATTCGGTCCTGGCCTCCAGTGGCCCATCGGGTGGCGGCGGTTTTTTTGGTAACCCGGCTTATGTTTCGCTGGTACTCCGGCCAACGCAGAACCCTTTCAATCCTGATGGTAGCTACAATATTTCGGGTAATAACGGTGGTTTCCCGGCGCATTACAATCCCCTCTACATCGCTGCCAACGACAAACGATCGCTGAAAGCATTTAACGGACTGGGCAACGAAATCGTTGAATATAAAATTTTAAACGGGTTGAAATTTACGTCTAATCTTGGCGCACAGTATAGCATCAACGAAGAATACCAGTATAACAATCCGTTTCATGGAGATGGCTCAGGGTCTTCCGGAGAAGGGATATCTATTTTTACGCGGAATTTTTTGTGGGACTGGATTAACCAGCTCGACTATCATTATGACATCAGCAAAGACAGCAAGTTCTACCTCGATGCCAAGGTAGGATACGAGGCGATAAAAAACAGCCGCTACGTACAGACCGGTGATGTAATCAGTTTTCCACCTAAAGTCGATCTGTATTTATCCACCAACGGTGCCACCTCCACCAACGGAAAGGCAGCTGCCAGCGACTATGCCTTCAAAGGATATTTTTCCAGCCTTAACTTCAGCTATGACGAACGCTATTCCATCTTTGGCAGTTTCAGAAGAGACGCATCGTCCAGGTTCGGGATCAACAATCCCTGGGGCAACTTTGCCTCTTTCGGCGTTGCCTGGAACATCAGCAACGAGAAATTTATGAAGGACGCCACTTTCATTTCCAACCTGAAGCTCCGTGGCAGCTATGGCAACAACGGGAACGCGGAAATCGGAAATTATACCTGGCGCCCCCTGTATAGTTTTGGATACAATTACAACGGCGTGGCCGGTGGTACCTATGATAACATCGGTAACGTAGGACTGACCTGGGAACGAAACAAGCAGACCGATGTAGGTATTGACCTGGGCATTTTTAAAAACAGGGTCAACGTTACAGTCGATTTATATAAAAGAACAACGGCAGGTTCGCTGCTCAACCAGCAGATATCCCGCACGACCGGCTTTACCGGCTTTATCAATAATATCGGCAACCTTCAAAACACAGGCGTTGAGGTAACGCTGAATGTTGTCCCTATACAAACGAAAGACTTTACCTGGGATCTCAATTTCAATTTTTCTCATAACAAAAATAAAATTACCAGTTTGCCCAGCGGCGATCAGCCCAACGGTTCGTACCTGCTGCGCGAAGGACAGGACTTCTATTCTTATTATACCCGGGCCTGGGCAGGTGTAAATCCAGATGATGGTTCACCCCAGTGGTTTACAGACAGTACGCGTTCAGCCAAGACCGGCAGCTACGCCTCGGCAAAACAATTTCTGGTCGGCAAGAGTGCTACGCCCAAATATTTTGGTTCGCTGGGAAACACCTTCACGTACCGGAATTTTAGCCTCGGTGTGGATTTCTATTATAACTACGGCAACTATATCCAGGAAGCATACGCCCGCTTTTTCCTCGACGGGTCCTTCCCGACCAGGGGCAAATATGCGTATAACCTTACCCGCTGGCAGAAAAAGGGAGACATTACCGATGTGCCGAAATATGTATATGGCACAGGCAGTAACTCCGCAACAGGGTCAGACCGGTTGCTGTATAAAGGCGATTATATAAGGCTTCGGAATTTGCAGGTCATGTACCGCCTCACCAGCAAAAAAGTACTGGATAAACTGCACCTCACTGCATTCAATTTTTATGTCCGTGGTACCAACCTGTGGACTAAAACCTATGATGCAAGACTGCTGAGTGATCCGGAACAGGGTATACTCGGTGTAAACAACCAGCAGGTACCTCCTTCAAAATCCATGACAGCGGGGGTAAACATAACTTTCTAACTGAATAAACTACCAATCGATGAAATCAATTAATTATAAAAATGTGTGGTTGCTCGCTTTATCAGCCTGGGTCTTACTGGCTTCCTGCAGCAAAACCTTCACCGACCAGAAACCCTATGATGCATCCGTAGTGCCCGATGCCATCTTAAACGAAGCGGATATGAATACTGCGTTGAACGGGCTGTATGCTTCGCTGCGCGCAACCGATTTTTATGGCAGAACCTATGCCGTCAAGGGTGATTTAATGGCTGATAATTGCTTCCTTTCTTCCCAGAATTCCGGCCGGTACACCCAGTTCAACCTGTATAACATCGTGGTGAACGATGGGTACGCCAGCAATATCTGGGCAAATGCCTACAAGGCCATAAAAAATGCTAACCTGGTTATTAATGCCACACTCCCTGCATCGGACAATGTGAGCCAGCTGCAGTCGGAGGCCCTGGCCATCAGGGCAATGACCCACTTCGATTTGTGCCGCAACTTTGCCCGACCCTACACCGATAACCCGGCAGGACCCGGCGTTCCCATTGTATTAACCTTTAACCGGGATGCAAAACCTGCGCGCAATACGGTCAAAGAAGTGTATACCCAGGTGCTGGCCGACCTCAACACGGCGTACGGCCTCGCGAAATTTAACCAGGGTGCAGTGATGACCTTTCCGGCCACGGGAAAAACAAGGGCGCTCAATTCTTCCTTTCTCAGCAAATATGCCATTAAAGGGCTGCTGGCAAGAGTATACCAGAATATGGGAGACTGGGCCAATGCCCGGGACGCAGCATTGGATGTAGTGAACAACGGCGGCTTTACGCTCGTTGCCAGCACAGCATTGGCGGGTTACTGGAACGGCACAACGCCCAGGACCGATAAGGCGGAAACCATGTTTGAAGTCACTTCCGATGCCAACAACAGCGTAGGCGACGGTACGCTGGCCAACCTGTATGTGCCTAAGACCGCGAATGGCAGCTACGGGGACATTCTTGCCACCCAGAGTTTTTACAATTCGTACAGCGCTACCGACGCCAGGAGGTTACTGTATAATCCGACCACCCGATCCGGTCAGCTGGGCATTGCCTATTATGTAACGAAGTACCCCATTGATCCCAATAATTATGACGATGTGAAAATTGTGCGGTATGCAGAGTGCCTGCTCATTCTCGCCGAAGCCTATTATAACTTGGGCGACGCGGTAAACGCCCTCAAATATCTGAACCAGGTCGCCCAGAAGCGGGATCCTGCCTTCGCCGGGTACGCTTCCGCCGGAACCCAGGTGCTGGAAGATATCCTGACCGAAAGAAGTAAAGAATTTGCTTTTGAAGGCTACCGGTTCTGGGATCTCTTCAGGCTGAAAAGGTCATTCGTAAAGCCACAGGCACAGGATGCCTCCAATGCTATCATCCAGAGCATCATGGTAACGCCTGCCAACACCAACCTGATCTTTCCCATCCCCAATGATGAAAGACTGATCAATCCCGGGATTACACAGAACCCGGGGTATTAATCGTAAAATTTAAGTACAAACGGCCGGCTGATCCAATTCAGCCGGCCGTTTTAATTTCCATACGCCGGGAACCTATCCACATAAAAAAACTGTAGTAGCCGGCAGCCACAACAGTTCTTCTTGTTATTTTTAGCGATAACCTTATTTCAGCACTTCCTGTAATTTGCTTTCCAGCTCAGGGCCGCGCAGGCTTTCCGCAATCACTTTGCCCTGCGGATCAATCAGCACATTGAATGGAATACCCTCGAACTTAAACACCTCAACGGCTTTGCTGTTCCAATACTGTAAATCGCTTACCTGCGTCCAGTTCAGCTCATCGTCGTGAATGGCTTTGACCCAGTTGTCCTTGGTTTTATCCAGCGAAACGCCGAGAATAGTGAAATTTTTATCTTTGTATTGCCTGTAAGCAGCTACTACATTTGGATTTTCCTGGCGGCATGGGCCGCACCAGCTTGCCCAGAAATCGACCAGCAGGTACTTGCCCCGGAACGATGCCAGGGAAATCGGTTTCCCATCCACGTTAGGGAGCGTTAAATCCGGCGCCTGCCTCCCCGTCCAGGTGGTCGAGGATTCATTTACGCGGTTGAGCTGCGCCTGCTGCATGTCGTAGGTCGACTTCAGCCTCGCCAGTGGCCGGTGTTCCGGGAATTTCTTAACGACATTGTTCAGCAACCTGCCAAACTCTTCCCGCTGGAAAGAACGGGACCCCAGCCCCAGTGCAAAGATGCTTTCGGCGGGGCTGTCGGCCTTATCTATGAAGGTGGATACATATTCATTCAGGGCGGCTATGGCGGAAGTTTTCTGGTTGGTGGCAGCGATCAGCAGGCTATCTGATCCGCCCAGTTGCTTCAGGCTGTCGATTCGACCCAGTATCCGGTTAATCACCATCGCCTTTTCATCATACTTGCTGATAAAGCTTTTCAGGTGGTCACTGGCTTCCGAACCTGAAACCGTATAATAGTTTTCTCTCTTTGACAAATCGAGGCTCACCTTGATTTTCTGCACATCATTGATCAGCAACACGACCGGTCCGTTCCTGATAAAAAGCTGGTAGATACCCTCGTCTTCACCAGTCCCTTTCAATGTCACTTCCCCGGATTTGCCCTTCAATACTGCCGAATCCAGTACCACGGGCTGCATATCGCCTCCGTACGGTATCGCTTCAAGATATACCGGCGGGTTGGTCATGGCAATGGCAGAATCATGGGTTTGCCGGTCATAATACTGGGCCACGATGTGGTCGCCGTTGGTATAGCTCAGTTCCACGGTGAACCCTCCCTTGGTTTTACCCGTGCAGGCCAAAAATAAGAGCGGTACCGCCAGGGCAGCCGCAGCAAGTTGTTTCCATTGTGTATGCATCATAATCAGGTTTCCTTTCCGGCAACAGCCGGTTTGATTAATAGTTGGATTAGGTGCTACCTGCACCGTTTTCCTGCCCTCCGTAACCGTCAGGCGTTATTTAGTTGTTCGGTCAGCAGCGCGGTGGTTGTCTTCGGATCGGCTTTGCCCTTCGATATTTTTTTTACTTCTCCCATAAACAGCCCCAGCAAACCTTTCTTGCCTTTTTTATACGCCTCCACTTTATCCGGCATCCTCGCCAGCACTTCTGCAATCCAGGCATTCACTTCTGCATCACCGGCATCCTGCAGCAGGTTGAGGCGCGTCGCCGTGCCTGCCGGATCGGTATCGCCACTGGCAAGGATAGCAGGCAGCAATTTCGACGAGGCGAGGGAAAAACTGATCCGCCCGCTTTCCACGAGCTCTACCAGTGCTCCCATAGTCTCGGGCGAAACCGGGAAGGCATCCAGCCCGGCATGCTGTTCGTTCAGGTAAGATTTTACCGGTCCGCAGAGCCAGTTGGCAACGGCTTTGTAATGACTGGTATGGACAATGACCCGTTGAAAATAGTCAACCGACGCGCGGTCCTCGCAAATTACAGCGCAATCATATTCGCCCAGGCCATAGGTACGACGGAAGGTGTCAGCCAGTTGCGCGGGCAGTTCCGGCATGTTCCGGCGAGCCGCTGCGCAATACGCTTCAGTGAGCAGAAACGGCGGCAGGTCGGGGTCCGTGAAATACCGGTAATCGTTTGCCTCTTCCTTGCTGCGCAAAGCGAAGGTGGTATCTGTTGCTGCATCAAAACTGCGGGTTTGCTGCAGTACCCGTTCACCCCTTTCGGCCATTTCAATCATCCGCTGTACTTCATATTCGATGGCCTTCCGGACATTGCGGATGGAGTTCAGATTTTTTACTTCCACGCGGGTGCCCAGCGCGGTATCACCTGTTGGCCGTATAGATACATTGGCATCGCATCGCAGGCTGCCTTCTTCCATATTGCCGTCGCATACATTGAGCCAGCGGACCAGCTTACGCAGTTCGTTGAGGTAAGCGGCCGCATCTTCGCCACTGTGGATGACGGGCTCCGTCACAATTTCCACCAGTGCTACGCCTGCCCTGTTATAATCGATACAGGTATTACCCGGCTCCACCTCATGCAGGCTCTTGCCGGCGTCTTCCTCCAGGTGAATGCGGTTCAGTATAATATTTTTAATGCTGCCACCCGATTTGATCGGTACAAAGCCGCCGCTGCAAACCGGTGTGGTGTGCTGCGAGGTCTGATAACCCTTAGAGAGGTCAGGATAGAAGTAATTTTTACGGGCGAAATAGTTGATGGGGGCAATTTCACACGAGCAGGCAATTCCCAGTCGTACAGCCAGCTCCACTGCATGACGGTTTAATTTCGGAAGGGTACCGGGGTAGCCCAGCGTAATCTCGCTGATGTGCGTATTGGGCTCGCCCCCGAAGGCCGCACTGTCGCCGCAGAACAATTTGCTGGCGGTGAGCAGCTGGGCATGCACTTCCAGCCCGATTACCGTTTCGTATTTATCCTTGTTCATCATGTACGCATCTTCCGCGCCGGTATCGCCGCGGGATGGCAAAAATACCGATTCAGGGCAGAATTGACGCGAAGTACCTGGTAAGCCTGTGGTAATAACGCCAAACAAAAAGCCACCCGGCAAAACCGGGTGGCTGTAGGAGCGACTGACTGGAATCAGAGGCTCGCTGATTTTAACTTTTTGGGAATTTTTACGGCTATTTCCTGGTTTTTTCCATCTCGAAGCACCTGGATATTGAAATTTCCTTTTTCGATGGCAGGCGACGCCAGTTCCTCCAGCTTATCGATGGTATTGACCGTTGTGCCGTCAAAGCTGGTGATGATATCATTTTCCTTCAGGCCGGCCTTCTCTGCAGCTGACCCCTGGTCGACTCCGACCACTTTCAGGCCCTTTCCGTCTTCGGTTTCCTGTGCCCGCAGCCCGAGCCTTGGCTTAGCATTGAAATTGAAAGAGAAATTGCGGTCCATATTAAAATTCTTCAATGCTTCCAAACCGGGGATGGTCATGGCGCCCACCCGTTTTTGCAAAACGGCCGTGGATTGACTTTCTTTCTTATCCCGGAGGTAGGTGATGCGCACAGCGGTTTCTGGTTTCATTTCGCCAATGATCTTCGACAGATCCTCCGGCGTATTGACAACCGTAGCGTTTATTTTTGTGAGGACGTCCCCGGTCTTCAGGCCGGCTTTTTCCGCGGCACTGCCTGGCGAAACGCTCACCACGCTGACGCCGCTGCGGTCACCGTCTTTTTTGGTACTCACGCCAAGGAAAGCGCCGTTGTTGTTCATGGCAATCATCGGCGCGAAGTTGAAGGACCCGTCCATCGGAGGGAAAGCATCCCCGTTCCGAAACCGTGACCCTGACCGCATGGCATCCAGTTCAGCCAGTTTCTTGTATTCCATGGCCAGCTCCCGCTGTTTTTCAGCAAGCCCCCTGGCAGCATCTGCCTCACCGCGCCCGTCCGCGCGGAGGTCCATTTCCCGCTCCAGCTTGCGGCGGCGCAGGTCATTGCTGCCCATCGCCCGGTCATCTTCCCTGTCTTCCTGCAAGTCATCACCAAGCCGGTTTTCCACGGTAACCTGCTTCCGGCGGGTGATCTTCACCTCATCGTTTTTATATTGAGCTAACGGCTTGCCGTTTACCGTCACCTGGTCACCTTTTATTTCGACGGTAACCTTTGCGTCCGTGCCTGCTTTCGGGCGGATCATGATCACGTCGTCACTGCGGCGGATGGAGGTATTTGTTTTTTCTTCCTGGGCATTACCGGTGAGCGCAGCGAATAGCAGGAGCGCGGGTAAAGCGGACGCGGGCAACAGGTATTTTCGCATAATTTTTTTTTAAATCGTTAGGACCTACGTTTATTTTCGTACTTCAAATATAGTGGGAATTTTCTAATTACGAAATCTTTCGGAATTCTTTACCGGGAAAAAATTACCGGCGGCTAACCGGTTTGTAGTGTTGGCAATCTGGGAGGATTAACGGACATTCGTTTCACCAAAACTAACCCCCATGTTCACCCACCTGCCGTACAGCATTCTGATTACGGTCATTGCTGCCATAGTCATCAGCGTGCTCGTCATCACTGCCAGCATCACCTGGATACAAGAACTTTACCGGGGGAAGAGCGCGCGGCGCGGCCGGCTACTCCCGCGTAAATAGGCGGTTAAAGCCTGTCAACTTTTGCCGGGAAGCAATAAGTCCTTTATTTTTTCCAGTACGGCCGGTAAGCCGCTTGCCTCAGTGCCGCCCGCCGAAGCGAGGGTTTTCTGGCCGCCTCCGCCACCACGGATCAGCGGTGCCACCACCTCCTTTATCATTTTCGCAGCATCCAGCTGCCTGGCGGCGACCACCGTATCCGACACGCCCACAGCGACAAACGGCTTGCCGCCAATATTCGCTCCCAGTACCACGACGCAGTCACGCAATTTAATTTTTACTTCGGTACATAATTTTTTCAGCGCATCGGGGTTACCCACCTCCACCAGGCTGCCGATAAATACCACCCCGTTAATGATTTCATCTTTGTGGAGTAATTCGTTCCGGATGCCTACCAGCATCCGGTCTTCCATATGCTCCAGTTTTTTCTGCAGCACATTGTTCTCCGCCAGCAGGCCCTCAACCGCCTTGGTGACCACGGCGGGGTTTTTAAGCTGCTCCCTTACCTGTTGCAGCTGCTCCAGCTGTTGATTTACAAATTCCTGCGCGGCTTCACCGGATACCGCCTCGATCCGCCGAACCCCGGCCGCTACTGCGGTTTCGTGTTTGATCTTAAAATAGCCCAGCTCTCCCGTGGCATGCACGTGCGTGCCGCCACACAGTTCCACCGAATAGGCCGGGTCCATCGTAACCACCCGCACCGTGTCTCCATATTTCTCCCCGAACAACGCCATCGCGCCAGTCTCCATCGCAGCTTCTTTCGGCATCACTCGGATGCTGACACGCATATTCTGCCTTATCTTTTCATTCACCCGGTTTTCAACTTCGGTCATCTCCGCTGCAGTCATTTTACTGAAATGGGAAAAGTCGAACCGTAAATGCTGTTCACTCACCAGCGATCCCTTCTGCGCCACATGGCTGCCCAGTACCTGTCGCAACGCCGCATGCAGCAAATGGGTGGCCGAATGATGCACCGCGATCTTCCCCCGCTTCTCGCTGTCCACTTTTGCCCTGATCATTGCCGTTAGATCGGACGGCAGCCTGCCGGTAAAATGGATGACCTGGTCATTTTCTTTCTTCGTATCGTTTACGGCAATCACTTCCCCGCCGCTCACCAGCACACCCGTGTCACCTACCTGGCCGCCGCTTTCCGCGTAGAACGGCGTGGTATCCAGCACCAGCTGGAACGATTCTTTTCCTTTGGCAGCTACCTTCCTGTATTTCACGATGCGGCTGGCAGTTTCCAGCACCTCGTAACCCGCAAAGCCGGCTGGTGGCAGGTCGTTCACGATGGTCCAGTCCCCGGCATCGATCACGGTTGCCGCCCTTGAACGCGTCTTCTGCTCCTGCAGGGCTGCGGTGAAGCCATCCATATCCACCAACCACCCGATCTCATCCGCCATGAGCCGCGTTAAATCTATCGGAAAGCCAAATGTGTCAAATAACTCAAAGGCAAAATCACCGTTGATCCGTTTTGCCGCACGGTCGGTTTTGTACAACTCCATACCCGCTGTTATAGCCGCAGCCTGCTCCGTTGCCAGGGAAGGATCGCCGGCATACTGGTTAAATCGTTTGATGCCCAGGGCGAGTGTGCGCAGGAAAGCTTCTTCTTCATCCTTCACCACTTTCATGATAAAATCCTGCTGAAATTTCAGTTCACTGAATACCAGTTCAAACTGCTCCGCCAACACGGGTATGAGCCGGTACAGCAGCGGGTCTTTGCAGTCGAGGTAGGAGTAGTAATACCTTACGGCACGCCGCAGGATCCGGCGGATCACATACCCCGCGCCGGTGTTGGAAGGAAGCTGGCCATCGGCAATTGTAAAGGCAATGGCCCGGATATGATCGGCCAGCACCCGGAAGGCAATGGCCTCGCGGCTGTGACCGGCATCATATTTACGGCCTGTCATTTTTTCTATCGCGGCAATGGTGCCGGTGAACAAGTCGGTATCGTCGTTGCTGTCTTTCCGTTGTATTACGCGCACCAGCCGTTCAAACCCCATTCCCGTATCCACATGGCGCGCAGGCAGCGGCTGCAGGCTGCCATCTTTCAGGCGGTTAAACTGGATGAATACATTGTTCCATATCTCGATCACCTGCGGGTGGTCGTTATTCACCAGCGTTTTGCCATCAATGGCTTTTCGTTCTGCGTCGCTGCGGCAGTCGACATGTATTTCCGAACACGGGCCGCACGGACCGGTATCGCCCATTTCCCAGAAATTATCTTTTTTGCTGCCTGGCAAAATTCTGTGCTTATCTATCCACCGCCCCCATTCTGTCTGCGCTTCTTCATCCGCCGATAACCCTTCCTTTGGATCGCCCTCGAAAACGGTTACATACAGCCGGTCCTTCTCCAGCTCCAGCACTTCGGTCAGCAGTTCCCAGCTCCAGGCAATGGCATCTTTTTTAAAATAATCGCCAAAACTCCAGGTGCCGAGCATTTCAAACATCGTATGGTGGTAAGTGTCTACCCCTACTTCTTCCAGGTCATTGTGTTTGCCGCTCACCCGCAGGCATTTTTGCGTATCGGCCACGCGGCGGTGCTCCGGCTGTTTATGCCCCAGGAAATATTCCTTGAACTGGTTCATGCCGGCATTGGTGAACAATAAAGTAGGGTCGTTTTTAATGACAATCGGGGCGGAAGGCACGATACTGTGTCCCTTAGATGCAAAAAAATCCAGAAACTTTTGACGGATGGCTGCGCTGGTTAACATACTGGAACAATCTTTGGTTGTTGTTGCCCGCCTTATGGGCTATATTTGAAATATTGTTTTTTTAACCGCTGCAAAGGTAAGGATAAGGTGCCAAGCACCCGGGCGGAAGGCTTTCCTTGCAGCGTTATCTGGGCTTCATCGGGATATTCAATCACCCCCTGGCGGCCCGGCCAGGTTGCTGCAAAGCCTGCCATGAAAAAAATAAAGTACTACTATAATACCAATACGCTCCGGTATGAAAAACTGGAAACACCACTGCGGGTAAAGCTCCTGCGTGTACTGGGTTTCATGGCGGCTTCCCTGGTCACCGCCATCATCATTGTTTCCATCGCCTTTAAATACATCGATTCGCCAAAAGAAAAATTGCTCCGCCAGCAATATGAATCCGCTGAAGAAAATTACGATGTGCTGAACGACCAGGTGTTAAAACTGCAGCAACAGATGGCAGAACTGGAGAAGCGCGACAACAACGTATACCGCGCCATTTTCGAAGCCAACCCAATCCCCGACAGCGCCCGCGCCAAAGCCATGGAGAAACAAAAAGAAATGCAGCTGATCCAGGGAATGGACCAGTCTGACCTCACCGCTTCCATTGCTTCATCACTCAACAACCTCACCCAGCGCGTGGCTTTCCAGGATAAATCTTATAACGAGATTGCCGGCTTTATCAAAAATAAGGAGGTCTTACTGGCATGCACACCCGCAATTCAGCCGGTGAGTAATAAGGATCTCAACCGCATCGCCTCCGGTTTCGGCTATCGTATCGACCCCGTGTACAAAACCGTGAAGATGCATGCCGGCCTCGATTTTGCCGCTCCCCAGGGCACGCCAATCTATGCCACCGCCAACGGCACGGTGACGGTCGGCGGCAACACCGGCAACGGCTACGGCAACCATGTGGTCATCAACCACGGCTATGGTTACGAAACCCTTTACGGGCACATGGTACGGGTAAAGGTGCACGCGGGTCAGAAAGTAAAACGGGGCGAAGTAATTGGTTGGGTCGGCAGCACCGGCAAGAGCACGGGCCCGCACTGTCACTACGAGGTGCACAAAAACGGCCAGCATGTTGATCCGGTCTACTTTTTCTACAACGATCTTACCCCGGAACAATTCGATCGCCTGCTGAAGATGGCGGCGGCGCCTAACCAGAGCTTCGACTGATAACGCATTTTTTATGGGCCCGACTTTTCCACAACACCCGGCATCGTTGCGTCGCACCTGTCAACAGCCTATCTTTACTGAACGAAAAAAGCCATGGCCGATCTGAAACAGATAACCCTGAATTTCGACGATGTTGCCGAGGCCCCCCCAACGGAACCGGTAGAACAGCTGCCTGCACCGATGCCGGTAAAGAAACGGGGCAGGAGGCCCAACCCGGTGCCCCTCGTGCCCAAACAGCCGGGAAAGCGCGGTCGCATTTCACTGCAGGAGCAGGCCGCGGCAGAAGATCTCCCCGAAATTCCCGAAGATGCCATCCTGTTCCAGAAAAGTTACTACTCCATCGGGCAGGTGAGCGTGATGTTCCACCTCAACCAATCCCTCATCCGGCTTTGGGCGAATGAATTCGACGCCTTCCTCGATCCTAAAAAAAATAAAAAAGGCGACCGGTTCTTCCGCCCGGAAGATGTGAAAGCCCTCGTGCTTATCCACCACCTGGTGCGGCAACGCAAGTTCACCATGGAGGGTGCCAAAGACTACCTCCGCCGCAATAAAGAAGCAGGGCTTCGCTTTTCGGTGATCGAATCGATGCAGCAGATCAAATCATTTTTACTGGAACTGAAGGCGGCTCTCTAACCGGTCCGCACCGGTACAGCGAGCCTGTATAGTGGCTGATCCATGAGGTGCTGCCGCTGAACTGAGCGTAGCAACGCTGATGCCCATTGATCAGCTGCCGGTCCCCCGCCAAAATTTTGCGTGTTTTATTAAATCGGCAAATCGGAAGAACAACAGCAGGCCAGGTGCACGCAGCGGTCAGGGCAGCGCATAAATATAAAGGCTGCCATTGCGCAGGCAGTAAAGGTGGTCTATGGAAAGCTGTATTTTGCCGGCGCCGTCGAGGATGCCCGGTAATTTTATCTCCTGTACCAGCAGGGACGTGAGCTCGTAGCGCTCGAGGATATTTCCCTTTCTGCCTACCATAAATTTTCCTACCAGCTGGAAATCCTGCCAGCCGGTAAAAGCGAGCTTATTTTTCAGGGTACCGAAATAGTCGAAAATCAGTACGCCGCGGCTGCTGTCGTACAGGTATACCTGCCGGTTGTGGTCCGCAATGAAAGCCGGTGACGGGGCTTCATTGAGCTGGAGCCGGAAGTCGCCGCTTTGTTCGATCAGGCTACCGTCGTCGCCTATGCGCTTTAGTTTCGCCTCGCCTTCATCGTACACCCAGTAGGCATTGTCGTACGACTGGCACACGGCCTTCGCCTGGTAGATCTGCAGCTGCCGCAAATCGATGGTGGTGCGCACATTCAACAGGCGGTCGAGCACGACGATCGTGGCGAAATCGCGGTAGTATAAGATTATTTTCAACGGGTTGGCAGCATCGATGCTGTACACTTTGCCATACCGGCGAACATCGTTGTAGACGGCCACAGAATCGCCGTTTTCCGTTATTTTTTTGAGCAGGTTGCTGCTGTCCAGCAGGAAAATATTGCCGAGGTTATCGACCGTAAAATCGGTGTAACCGCCATGTAGGACCACCAGCAGCCTGGGCGGTGTTTCCGGTTGTGCCTGACCGGTACAGGCCAGGAAAGCCGTCAGCAGCATGGCCAGTATGGTCCTCAGCACGTGTAATAATTTAGGGTGAGTCCGCTGCCATCATATACCGCGTAGGAATTGTATGATATCCAGTCGCCGAGGTTGATGTAGCGGCTGTTGCCCGGCAGGGGAAAGTCGATTGGCAGGTGACGGTGTCCGAAAAGAAAAAAGTCAAAATGCTCGTGCTGCAGGATCTCCCGGCAATAAGACACCAGCCATTCTTTGTCTTCTCCCAGGAATATGCTGTCGGTTTGCCCCGTGGCGGCGCGGCTGCTGCGGCTCATGCGGTTGGCAATGCCCACGCCGATGGCGGGGGGCAGTAGCCCGAATAGCCACTGGCAGGCGGGATTACGGAAGATCTTTTTCAGCATTTTATAGCCATGGTCACCGGGGCCGAGCCCGTCCCCATGCGCGATATAGAATTTTTTATCGTTGAATGTGAAGGTCTTTGGTCCGAAGTACACCGGTATACCCAGCTCCGTTTCAAAATAACCTTTCATCCACATGTCGTGGTTGCCTACAAAAAAATGAACGGGGATATGGCTGTCCGTTATTTGGGCCAGTTTGCCGAGGATGCGTACATAGCCTTTGGGAACGACGGTTCTGTATTCATACCAGAAATCGAATAAGTCGCCTACGATAAAAATCACGGCCGCATCACCGAGGATGCTGTCCAGGAAGCGGACGATCCGCTTTTCGCGCTCGAGGCTACTGGCATGGTCGGGTGCGCCCAGGTGAAAGTCGGATAGAAAGTAGATTTTTTTCCCGGCAGGCAGTTCCATCAGGCTATTGTTTCTTTTGCTGGAGGTATTGCAGCACATCGCCGGAGGCAATGAGGGGTTTGCCTGTTACATCGTGGTTGTACCAGTACACCCAGGCGCCGGTCATCCCGTTGTCGAGGTACACGGTGGTCATTTCGCGGCGGTATTGCGGCACTTCACCGGGGTCGGGGTTGACGCCCTCATAGTCATCTACCTGGGCAATGACCCAGGAAAAATCCTGCTCTTCATTCAGGGCATATAGTTCGCCCATGATAAAATCGCCGGTATCGGAAGGAACCGCGGCGGGGTAGTCGCCCAGATCGTACAATTGACCTTGAACCTTTGCGGGGCCTATAAGATGAAAATGGTTGCTGATATAAGCGAATGCCGGGTGATTGAACCCGCTGCGCAGGGAACCGTAAACGAAGAGTTGTGGACTGGCGGCTGTCATAACCCCGTAAAGATAACAGCTATCCGCGAAATTTACTGATCCACCAGGAACACGTACACTTCTTTTGGCCCGTGTACACCGGTGACCAGGGTTTTTTCGATATCAGCCGTACGGCTGGGGCCAGAGGCAAAACTGATGAAGGAGGGAAGTTCGCTGCCATATTTTTTACTGAGGGCCTTCAGGGCATCTTTTACATCGTACAACAGCTGGCTGCCCCAGGCAATGCAGATGTGCACCGGGGCATAAACACTTACCGTTCTTCCGCTTTCGCCGGCGGAACTCAGCACGATCGTGCCGGTCCGGGCCACCAGGTATTCGCAGCTGGTCATGCTGGCATCACAATCGGCCAGCGTACTGTTGCCGGGGCTATTGAGTGGGCTGTTGCTGAACAGACTGGTGAGTGCGGGTTCCACACAATATATCCGGGTCCACTTCATAGCGGCGATCAGTTCGTTAACCTGGCTGACGAGTTCTTCGTTGTTGCGGCAAAATGAAAATTTCCCCTGTAGTCGGGTAAACACGTCGGCAAATTCGATGGCAGGGTCTTCCTGCTGCTGGGGGTAGAGGTTGTCCGATCCTTCGCTGCTGGGAAAAGGAAGAGGCGTTGAATTGATCAACGCCTCCCTGATTTTTTTCAATACAATTTCCCTGGAACTGTTTTCACGCATTGCGGGGTGAGGTTAGTTATGGGCGTGGTTGGTAACACTGCTGTCGTAAGGCGGAACCCCTTCACTGATGGTACCTTCCGGCACATGGGGCTCGATATTATCCACGTCGAGGAGTTTCTTTTCTTCAAACGGGCGTTTGCCAATTAGTGCTTCAACATCGCTCTGGAACAGCACTTCTTTTTCAAGCAGCGCTTCGGCGAGTTTTTTCACTTCCACCCTTTTCTCGGTGAGGAGCTGTTTGGTCCTGGCAAAAGACTGGTCGATCAGTTTCCGTACTTCCTGGTCAATAATTTTCGACGTCTCTTCCGAATAGGGTTTGGTGAAAGCATTCTCCTGCTGCGGGTCGTAGAAACTTACGTTGCCGACCTTATCGTTCATGCCGTACACCGTTACCATGGCGTAGGCCGTGCGGGTGATCTGCTGTAAATCGTTTTGTGCGCCGGTCGATATTTTATTGAAGAAAATATCTTCGCTGGCGCGGCCGCCCAGGCTCATGCAAATCTGGTCGATTAGCTGGTCGGTATTGTAGAGGTATTGTTCTTTAGGCGTATACTGTGCATAGCCCAGTGCCGCCGTACCGCGCGGTACGATCGTTACTTTCAGCAGGGGATAGGCATGTTCCAGGTACCAGCCACAAATGGCGTGACCGGCTTCGTGGTAGGCGATGATGCGTTTTTCGTCCGGGGAAATGATCTTGTTTTTCTTTTCGAGCCCGCCGATAACCCGGTCAATGGCATCCTGGAAGTCAGACATATCCACAGCATCCTTACCCTTACGGGCAGCGATGAGGGCGGCTTCGTTGCAGACGTTAGCGATATCCGCGCCGGCAAAACCCGGGGTTTGTTCGGCGAGTTTAAAGATGTCGAGCGTCTGGGAAATTTTTATAGGTTTCAGGTGCACTTTAAAAATGTGCTCCCTTCCTTTCAGGTCAGGTTTGTCGATTTCAATTTGTCGGTCGAAACGGCCCGGCCGGAGCAGGGCGGTGTCCAGCACATCGGGGCGGTTGGTGGCAGCCAGCACGATGATACCGCTTTCGCCGCTGAAGCCGTCCATCTCTACCAGCAACTGGTTGAGGGTGCTTTCGCGTTCGTCATTGCTCATCACGGCATTCTTTCCCCTCGCGCGGCCGATGGCGTCAATTTCGTCTATGAAGATGATACAGGGGGATTTCTCCCTGGCCTGCTTGAATAAGTCTCGCACGCGGCTTGCACCCACCCCTACAAACAATTCCACGAAATCAGAACCGCTCATGGAGAAGAAGGGCACCTGGGCTTCGCCGGCCATGGCTTTGGCCAGCAGCGTTTTTCCGGTGCCGGGAGGACCGACGAGCAGGGCTCCCTTAGGTATCTTCCCGCCGAGGGCAGTATATTTTTTCGGATTCTTTAAAAAGTCTACAATTTCCATCACTTCCACCTTTGCTTCATCCAGTCCGGCCACGTCATTGAAGGTGATATTTACCCGGGTGCCTTTATCAAACAGGGTGGCTTTTGATTTGCCAATGTTGAAGATACCACCGGGCCCGCCCGCTCCGCCGCCACCACTTCCCATCTTACGCATCATCAGTACCCAGATCAGGATAATGGCTACGATCGGAAGAAGGATATTGAGGGCCGGTGCCACCCAGTCTCCTTCTGTATCAAATTTTGCGGGCACTTCGCGGGTGGCTGGGTTTTTACTGTAATAAGCCCTCAAATCATCAGAGAAAATTTCCTTGCTGCCAATGCTGAACTGGAATTGCGGGCCGCCTTTTGCTTCCGGGGCCGCCGTCTTTGAGGTCAGTTTGGATTGCACATAATTGTCCTTAAGCCCGTCTTCGGTAATATAGACCCTGACGATATTTTTATTGCTGATGACATCGAGTTTTTCGACATCTCCTTTGGCAAGCATATCGTAAAACTGCTGCTGGTCGATTTCAACGGCGGTGGGGGTGAATTTTCCGCTGAATAAATTGAAGCCTACGAGAATAACGGCAATGGCACCCCAAATCCAGTAAATATTAAATTTAGGCCCGCGCCGCTGATCGTCAGTGCTTCCCTGCGGACGAATCCTGTTTCCTTTATCGTTCGGTTTCAAGTCTTCCTGTGCCATAGATAATTTGTGTGGTACTGAATAAATGCTTTTACAGCCTGTTTGTTCAAAAGGGGGTTATAATCTTTTACTAATCAAATCAGCTGTGTTCGGTATCCTGGGCATCACTCCACATCTCTTCGAGCTTGTAAAACTTACGCGCATCCTCATGCATTACGTGAACCACGACGTTGATATAGTCCACCAGTACCCATTGCGAAGCATGCTGGCCTTCATGGCGAAACGGGCTTTCCTCGCATTCGTCTTTTACCAGTGCTTCCACACTGTCCGCAATCGCTTTAACCTGCGTGGAATTGGAGGCGCTGCAGATAACAAAAAAATCTGTCATCGCTTCCGGGATCTTGCGCAGGTCTAACGAAACAATGTTTTCCCCTTTTTTTTGCTGGATGGCTTTGATGATGACTTTAAAAATTTTTGAATTCCTCGTTAGCCGGTTTACGGTGTTTGTTTTCCGGTTCGCTAACATGCTCAGTTGTTCCAAATAGTCAAATCGTTTAGATGAAAAAATTATAATGGTTGTTGAGGCGTTTCCTAATGCTTTTACCGGGGCACACTGCCTGATGACAATGGCGCCATCCGGGTGTCGCCGCGACACGCACAGCGTACGTCGGAAAGCCTATTTTTGTCATGCCAAAAGTACTAATGTTTAATGACTCCTGAAACCACCATTTACCCCGGCGGACGCCTAACCATTTTAGAATCAGTTGACAGTACCAACAACTATGCCATGGCAGCCCTCCGTACCGGATTGGCAACGCAGGGCGATGCCTTCCTGGCGATGGCCCAGACCCAGGGTCGCGGGCAACGCGGTAAAAGCTGGATTACGGAACCGGGTACAAATCTCATTATTTCCCTGATCCTGCGCCCGGCGCGGCTTTTCCTGCACCAGCAACCGCTATTCAACTGTGCGGTGGCGCTCGGCGTCTACGATTTTTTTAACTTTTATACTGGCATCGATTGTTGTATTAAATGGCCCAACGATCTCTACTGGCGTGACAGAAAGGCAGCTGGTATCCTGGTAGAGAACATCGTGGGGCGGGAGGCCGATCCCGCCGCTGCGGATGTGCCCGCACAGTGGCAATGGGCAGTTGCCGGAATGGGCATCAACATCAACCAGGTCAGTTTCCCGGATCAGGCGGGCAGGCCGGTATCGCTGCGGCAGATTACAGGGAAGACCTACGAACTGGTGCCGCTTGCCACCCGGTTATGCAGTCTTGTGCAGCAGCGGGTTGACGCACTAAACGACCCGGGCCTCCTGCTTGCGGCGTACAATGAACGGCTGTACAAAAGAGGCGAAATTGTGATGTTCCGGAAGGAAAACCGTGTGTTTGAAGCCCGGGTGGAGGGCGTGGACCGCCAAGGTAAACTGGAGCTGGACACGGGTCTGAAAGAGCTGTTTGCCACAGGAGAAATTGAATGGGTGCTACCGTAACCGTCAACGGACCACCGTTGAAGAGATGATCGGGTCAAAGCTGTCGTCTTCCTCGGCATCGCGGGCCAGCTTTTCAAATTTGTTGTTGGAATACCCGTTTTTTAGGCTTTCCGCCAGGTAGCGGAACAGGAAACCGGCATAGCCATACTGCCGGAACTGCCGGATATGGGCCAGCTCATGGCGCACCCATTTCCGGTTACTCAGGAATTCACCGGTGGTGGTATTGTGCAGCAGGATGGTACTTCCCAGCACCATCGCCATCTTATCCTGCCCCAGCCGGCGTGCAGCCAGCCTTGCCAGCCATGAATTTTCCTGAACTGAATATTTCACGGGCCAAAAATAAACCACTACTGGTTCTACCTGGCATACGGGACGCTATTTTTTCCAACGGGTTCAACCGGCATCCATAATGCATTAGGCTATTTCATTTTGCGGAATGAACTGTTTACAAGGTAGACGCCTGCAAGGGTAATCAGTCCGCCTGCTGCGATATATGACGTCAGCCGTTCACCGAATAACAGCGAACCGAGCAATACCGCCACCACCGGGTTGATATAGGCATACAGGGAGGTCTGTGCTGCGGACAAATGCTGCAATGCATAAATATAGGCGAGAAAGGAAATGACCGAACCAAAAATGACCAGGTAAGCGAGTGACGTCCAGGCCTGCCATGGTATCCGTCCGAGCGGTACGGCAAAGCCGGTAACCTGCGACAGGCTATAGAGTACAATACCCGCAATCATCATCTGGAGACCGATACTGAAATACGGGTTGAAGGAATGCGCATGTTTTTTGGTGTAGATGCTACCCATGGCCCAGGTGAAGGTGGCTGCCAGCGAAATAATGATGCCCCAGCTGAAGCCGGGATTGAGAAAGTCGTGGAGGTGTTCAAAGAAAATAAAGCAGATGCCGGCAAAGCCGAAGGCGAAACCGATGATGGCCTTCGGCGGCAACGAGGGTCCTTTTGTAAAAAAAGTATGTACAACCAGCCAGAGCGGGACGATGGAATTGATGATGGCGGCGAGCCCACCCGAAATATATTTCAGCCCGTACGTGGCCAGCCCGTTGCTGAGGATAAAATTAAAGAGTGACAACACCAGGATCACTTTCCATTCCTTCCAGCCGGGCCACGTAGCTTTCCCGGTAATCAAAAAATAAAGGACGTATATCGTTCCACCCATGAACTGCCGAAGGCCCGCCAGCTGGAACGCCGGTAGGTAGCGGACACCCTGTTTGCTGGCCAGCCAGGTAGTGCCCCATAAAAAACAGACGGCAGCCAGGGCCGCATAGGCTTTGGTACCCGTGCTGTGATTCCGCAGCCGGGTTTTCCGGAAGACCGGCAATAAATTCGTCGAAATAAAATCAGGCATGAAGCAGTGGCAAGGACGAACAACAGGCGTTGAAAAATACTGTTGCCGGCAATTTAATGTTTAAAATGGCGCAGCCCGGTGATCACCATGGCCAGGTTATTGGCCTTGCAATAGTCGATTGAATCGCCATCTCTTATTGAACCGCCCGGCTGGATGAAAGCCGTTACGCCCGCTGCATGGGCAAGCTGTACGCAATCATTAAACGGAAAAAACGCATCGCTGGCCAGTACGGCACCGGTGAGGTCAAGGTTGAACTGCCTGGCTTTTTCGACGGCCTGGCGAAGGGCGTCTATACGGCTGGTTTGTCCACACCCCTTGCCGATGAGCTGTTTATTTTTTACCAGGGCGATGGCATTACTCTTCAGGTTCTTACACACCAGGTTTCCAAAAATAAGGTCAGCATTCTCCGCTGCGGTGGTTTCCCGCCCGCCCGTTTCTTTCCATTCTTTGTAGTTGCCATTATCGGTATCCTGAACAAGTATACCGTTTAGGAGTGACCGAAACTGCTGTTTATGCGCCGCCGGGGCTCTGTACTGCAGCAGGATACGGTTCTTTTTGGATTGCAGCATTTTAAGTGCCTCCTGTTCAAAATCAGGCGCAATCAGCACCTCGAAAAACAGTTCACTGATGGCAGTTGCCGTCGCGGCATCAACAGGTGCATTGGTGACCAGTACGCCGCCAAATGCGCTCTCGCGATCGCCGGCTATGGCTGCATCCCAGGCCTCTTTCACCGTTGGTCTTGACGCAATCCCGCAAACATTGGTGTGCTTGATAATGGCAAACACCACGCCTTCCCTGCTAATACCGTTAGAAAGGGGCAGGGGAAACTCCTGGATAAGTTGCATGGCGGCATCGGAATCCACCAGGTTATTGTACGATAATTCTTTACCATGTAACTGGCTGAAGAGCGTACTGTTGTCACCGTAGAAGACACCTGACTGGTGCGGGTTCTCCCCATAGCGAAGCGGCGCCGGGTGATCGGCGGAAGCCAGGAAATACTCCGACGGACCTGGATTAAAATACCGGGCAATGGCAACATCGTAATGGGCCACAATGTTAAAGGCCTTTGCCGCAAATGTCCTGCGCTGATCCATGGTAGTGGTACCCTCCTGAGCCTGCAGGAGCTTTGTGAGCGGCAGGTATTGATCTTTTGCCGCAACCACCACCACATCCCTGAAATTTTTGGCAGCCGCCCTGATCATGGACGGTCCGCCCACATCAATTTTTTCAATCACAAGCTGAGCAGCCTCTTCTGCGGTGCCGCTGTATCCGGCAGAGCGGGTGAGTGACAGCGTTTCTTCAAAAGGGTAAAGATCGACCACCACCAGGTCCATCGCGGGAATTTTATAATCGTGCATTTCCGTCACATCAGTTTCATTGCCCCTTCGTGCCAGTATACCGCCGAAAACTGACGGGTGAAGTGTTTTCACCCGGCCGCCAAGGATGGAGGGATAACCGGTAAGATTTTCCACCGGGATCACCGGGATATTAAGTTTTTCGATAAACGACTGCGTTCCGCCTGTGCTGTAGAGCGTAACGCCGTTTTCATGTAACTGCTGAACAAGGGGTTCCAGCCCGTCTTTATAAAATACGGAAATGAGGGCGGCCTGAATTTTCTTCTCCATGATGTCTGGTTAATACCGGGGTGTAAAAAAGCAACCGCGGCTAAACTAGCCAGCGGCCGGAGGCGCAAAATTATACTAATCCATAGTCATCACAAAAGCCCCGTTATCCACGGTGCTGTGGCAGTGCCACCCCAGCATCTGCGCTTTTTCTTTCCACTTATGCACTTTATAGGCGGAGTTCGACCCGTCTAGACCAGGTTCCTGCAGGCAAAGACAGCCGCCAGCCGGTCCAAATCCGCTGAAGCGCTGCCGGTAATTACCAACAAATCCACTTTCATCCTGCCGGGGCCGGGAGGCAGCTGGAAATTGCTGTCTACCATGATGATCACCCGGTGGCGGAAAAGGTAAGCGGGTGCGGCGATCACCAGGCCGGGAAGGGAGGGGGCGGGTTCGGTCCGGTATAACAGCCTCGCCGGAGCGATCGCCTGCTTTATCAGATCCGGATCCTGTTGCAGTGCGGTGTCGCCAACGGGGAAACACTTACGCCCGGCGATGAAGTCCAGCGCAGTATGCCGGGGAAAGTTATAGACTACCAGCGCATGAGCAGATGAACAGCGGAAGAAACCAGCCGCGCGGATACAGCAGCAGGCTAACAGGCAGGAATAACCGTAAAACAGGAATGGACGGTAGCGGTGGCGGGTAAATACATAAAGCCCGGTTATGCCACCATACAGAAGGGCTACCTGCCAGGCATTAATGTGCAGGGGTGACCACAAAGAAAAAGGTAACTTTTCAATGTGCCCGATATAGCGGTTCATCAGCGCAATCATAAAATGGAGCAGTAACCCCGCGGGCATGGCCACCACCGGCAGGAAAGAAACCAGGCAGAGCCCACTCAGCAGCAGTATAATTAACCCAGACAATGGCACCGCCACCATATTGCTGAGCAGAAAGAATACGGGGAACTGCTGGAAATGAAAAATGCAAAGCGGCGCCGTCAGCAATTGTGCGGCGGTGCTGACCGCTACCAGTTGCCAGATCCCGCGCAGGATTTTATTCGAAAATATTAACTGCCGCGTTAGCCGTGCGCTGAACAAAACGATACTGAGCACGGCGGCAAAAGAGAGCTGGAAGCCCGCGTCACCCAGCCAGGCCGGATGTATACAAAGCAGCACCAGCGCCGCAACCGCAAGTGAATTGTATATCACGGTTCTCCTCTTGACAGCTTGACCCGCGATGATACAGGTAAACATGACGGCAGCGCGGAGTATCGATGCCCCGCCACCGGCCATCAGTGAAAATACCCATAGCCCGGCAACGAGCAGAAACGGCACGGCGGGCGCGGTTACCCGGTTTCGTTTCAGGGGAACAAGGGCCATATTCAGCAGCCAGTATATAAGTGCCAGGTGCATGCCTGAAATAGCGATGATGTGCACCACGCCGGTACTGCTGTATGATCTGACCAGTGCTTTATCCAGGTCATTTTTATAACCCAGCAACAGCGCTTCGGCAAGACCGGCCTCCTTCTTTCCGGGGATGTAACGCGTCAATATGCCAAGCAGGGTTTCTCTTGAAATAAAAATAAAGCGCCGGAGTGGATTGATGGCCGCCTCCCGCAATACCCGGTAGTCTGCAGCACCGAGGAATACCTGCCCCGAAATACCCTGCTCGCCGAGATAACGGGCATAGTCAAATGCCCCGGGGTTGCCCGGATTATTTACCGGCCCGGGCGGTTTAATAAACAGGACGCGGCTACCCACATGAAGCAGGGATCCGGGCGTATCGTTTTTAAAATATACCAACAACCGCCCTGAATACACCGCCGCATGACCCGGTAGCTGCAGCCGAATAGATGTCTCTGCCAGCCTACTAGCCGGCTTCTTCATCAATGGTGCCGTAATAGTGGCGATGATGATTTTATTCTCGCCGTAATGCTGAGTAGGCCATGCGGTGCGGTTTGGGGGATGGCCATACCAGCCGACGAGGTAGCCAAGCGCAGTGAAAAGCAGGTTGATGACCAGCCCGGATATCCAGCCCAGTTCATATTGCCGGTAATTTTTATTTGCGTTCAGCAGCGGAGGGAGGGTACACATTACCGGCAGCATCCGCCAACACAAACCAGGTGGCCAGTTAACCTGCTGCTGCAGCATGATGCCGGCTGCGAAGGGCAGGAGTAAACGCAGGCTGGGCGCCTGCTTCCACGGGTAAACTTCCTGGTACCGCATGGGTTAAGGTATTTTTATTCATGGTGCTTGTGAAGCGGATTTCCCCCGCTGGCAATGTTATTTAATCGTGTTCTTGGTGCTGTTTGTACCGGCCCGCGTTAACTTTACCCCTCAATCAAACAACACATGACAAAAACACTGACCTGGCCCGGCGCTTTATTGCTGGCCGTATTCATGATATCTCATGCCGGCGCGCAGGTGGCGGAAACGGTTAAACTTTCCAATGGATGGTCCCTCACCCCGGCGGGCAAACACCTGCAGCTGGGCGATTTGCCGCTGAATATTGCCGTGTCGGCAAACGGGAAATATATGGCGGTGACCAACAACGGCCAGAGTACCCAAAGTATCCAGCTGATCGATCCGCAGGCGGAAAAAATACTGGACAGCATCAACATCGCGAAGAGCTGGTATGGGCTCGCTTTCAGCCCGGATGGTAGAAAATTATATGCTTCCGGTGGTAATGACAACTGGATCCTCCAATATGCCGTCATCAACAACAGACTGGTGCTGCAGGACAGTATCCTCCTGGGTAAGAAATGGCCGGAGCATATTTCTCCTGCCGGCCTTGCCATCAACCCCGGGAGGCAGGTGATGTACGTGGTGACCAAAGAAAACAACATGCTTTATATCGTGGATATGAAGTCGAAAACCGTAACGAAACAATTACCGCTTGGCGGGGAAGGCTTTACCTGCCTGCTTTCGGGAGACAGGAAAGAATTGTACATCAGCTGCTGGGGCTGTGATAAGATCATTATACTGAATACAGCCACCAATGAATTCTCAGGTGAAGTGGCAGTCGGCGATAACCCCAATGCCCTGTGCCTCGCCGGGCGCGGTAAAATACTTTATGTAGCCAATGCCAACGACAACAGTGTTTCGGTTATTGATGTGGCCCGGAGAAAGGTGATTGAAACATTGCAGACTGCGCTGTACGCCGGCGCGCCAAGTGGCTCCACCACCAATGGGCTGGCGCTGAGTGCCGATGAAAAAACTTTGTATATCGCGAATGCCGATAACAATTGCCTGGCTGTTTTTGATGTGAGTAAGCCCGGTGGCAGTAAAAGCAGGGGTTTTATCCCCGTGGGGTGGTATCCTACTTGCGTGGCCGTGCAGGGAAAAAGAATTTTTGTGAGCAACGGCAAGGGATTTACGTCACTCGCCAATCCATACGGGCCCAACCCGATCCGCAAAAAAGAAGAAGTGATCTTCCAGGGAGGTGACAGGAGTAAACCGGTGGATGTGCAATATATCGGAGGATTGTTCAGGGGAACACTGAGCATCATTCCCGAACCTTCGGCGGACCAGCTCGCCAGGTATACAAAAATGGTGTACAGCAACACGCCCTACACAAAAGAAAAAGAAACGGTTACGGCAGGAGAAAAAGGGAATCCTGTTCCGATGAAAACGGGAGACGCTTCCCCGATCAAATATGTATTTTATATCATTAAGGAAAACCGTACCTACGACCAGGTGCTGGGTGACATTAAAAAAGGCAACGGCGATCCCGGCCTGGTGTTGTTTGGCGAAAACATTACGCCCAACCTCCATAAACTGGCCAATCAATTTGTGTTGCTGGATAATTTTTATGTAGATGCAGAAGTGAGTATGGACGGTCACAACTGGAGTATGGGTGCCTACGCAACGGATTACATCGAGAAAACCTGGCCGACCAGCTATGGCGGCAGGGGAGGTGTATACGACGGCGAAGGCAACCGCGCAATTGCGAATAATAAGAATGGGTTTATCTGGAACCAGTGCCAGCGGGCCGGCGTCAGCTATCGCACCTACGGCGAGTTCGCTGACAATGCCAGGCCCAACATCTCCATTTTGAAAGATCATGTTTGCCCTTACTACCATGGATTTAACCTTGCCTACCGGGATACCAGCAGGGTAAACGAGTGGATACAGGAATTTGATTCACTGGTGGCAACCGGCAGTGTTCCGCATTTCAACACCGTGCGGCTGGGTAACGATCATACGGAAGGACTGAAAAAAGGACGCCCGACCCCTTATGCTCACCTCGCAGACAACGACCTGGCGGTGGGGATGTTTGTTGAGCACCTCAGCAAAAGCCCGATATGGAAAGAAAGCGTAGTGTTCGTGCTGGAAGACGATGCGCAGAACGGGTCGGACCATGTGGACGCCCATCGCAGCACGGCCTATGTCGCCGGCGGATTTGTAAAAAGAGATTTTGTAGACCATACCCCGTATTCCACCTCCTCGATGCTCAGGACCATCGAACTGATCCTGGGGATGCCCCCGATGACGCAGTACGATGCGGCTGCTGTACCGATGTACAATTCGTTCATGCCCACACCCGACACCCGTGCGTTCGTGACGGTAGCGCCAAAGGTGGACTTCAACCAGAAAAATGTGGCGCTCAATGAATGGCAGCGGCGGTCAGAAAAATTCAACCTGGCGAGGGAAGATGCCGTGCCGGATTTGGAATTCAACTATGTGCTCTGGCATGGTCTTAAAGGCAGTGATGTGCCATTTCCCGCACCGAAAAGGGCGGCCTTTGTGCAGCCGGTACCGCAAAAAGATGAAGACGACTGAGCCCGGCAGGGCCGTTAAATAAATAGCCGGCGCTGAGCCGGCTATTTATGTATGCTGATGTGATGAACTGATTCTTCAGGGATGTCACGACAGCTTATTTGCTGAGGTACATACTCCGGTCTTTATACAACTGGCGGAAATACGGGTCACGCAGGTCCTTGATAAACCGGATGGCTTCGCCGGTACTTTTCATTTCAGGGCCGAGTTCTTTATTTACACCCGGAAATTTATTAAAACTGAATACCGGCTCTTTTATCGCGAAGCCTTTCAGTTTTTTCTCCATTTTGAAATCCTTCAGCATTTTGTCGCCTATCATGATTTTAGTGGCGATGTTGAGGTAGGGAATCTGGTAGGCTTTGGCGATAAATGGCGTCGTTCGGGAAGCCCTGGGGTTGGCTTCAATCACGAACACATGACCATCCTTGATAGCAAACTGGATGTTGATGAGGCCTTTAATTTTAAGCGCACGGGCGATCTTCTCTGCATATTCTTCCATGGTATGGACAACCAGCGGGGTAAGGTTAAACTGGGGTAATACCGCATTGCTGTCGCCGCTGTGGATGCCTGCCGGTTCTATATGTTCCATCACCCCCATCACATGGAAATCGGTACCATCGAAGATGCCGTCAATTTCGGCTTCCTGGCAGCGATCCAGGAAATGATCCACGAGAATTTTGTTGCCGGGGAGGTGTTTGAGCAGGCTGACCACAGCGCTTTCCACTTCGTCGTCGTTAATGACGATGCGCATCCGCTGGCCACCGAGTACATAGCTGGGCCGGACCAGTACGGGGTACCCGACGCGGTTGGCCACTTCCACCGCTTCATCCACCGTTTCGGCAGTGCCGTAATTCGGGTAAGGTATTTCCAGCTCCTTAAGCATGTCACTAAAGCGTCCCCGGTCTTCGGCGATGTCCATGCTGTCGAATGAAGTACCGATGATTTTGATGCCCTTGTTATGCAGCCGTTCGGCCAGTTTGAGCGCGGTTTGTCCGCCCAGCTGAACTATCACCCCTTCCGGTTTTTCATGCTCGATGATCTCCCAGAGATGCTCCCAGTAAACCGGTTCGAAGTAAAGCTTATCTGCCATGTCGAAGTCGGTAGACACCGTCTCCGGGTTACAGTTGACCATTACCGATTCATAGCCGCATTCCTTTATTGCCAGTAACCCGTGCACACAGCAATAATCAAATTCGATGCCCTGGCCGATGCGGTTCGGGCCGCTGCCGAGTACAATAATTTTTTTCTTATCGCTCACTTTGCTTTCACTGGCGCCGCTGTTCTCAAAGGTGGAATAGAAATAGGGGGTCTTAGCTTCAAACTCTGCACTGCAGGTATCCACCATTTTGAAAACACGCGTGATGCCAGCAGCCTTCCTTTTGGCATACACTTCATCCTCGGTGCCGTCATTCATGATCTTCGAAATCTGTTCATCGCCGAAGCCGTTTCGCTTGGCTTTTTCCAGTAATAGCAGGGGAAGGTTGTCAAGTTTATAACGGGCAATTTCTTTTTCGATATCGCAGATCAGTTTGATTTGATTCAGGAACCACCGGTCGATGCCGTTTGTGGCTTTGGAGATCGTAGTCACGGAAACACCAAGCATCAGGGCATCTTTGATCCGGAAAATGCGGTCCCATTTGGGCGTCTTCAGGTATTCAATCAATTCTTCGGCGTGCATCTGGCTTTTACCATAATAACCCAGCCCGATGGCGTTATTCTCCAGGCTCTGGCAGGCTTTCTGTACCGCTTCGGTAAAGCTTCTGCCAATGGCCATCACCTCCCCTACGCTTTTCATCTGGAGGCCGAGGGTGTCATTGGCGCCTTTAAATTTATCAAAATTCCAACGCGGCATTTTTACGATGACGTAATCCAGGGCGGGCTCAAAATAGGCAGATGTGGTCTGGGTAATCTGATTTTCCAGTTCATCCAGGAAATAGCCGATGGCCAGTTTGGCCGCGATTTTGGCGATCGGGTAGCCGGTGGCTTTGGAAGCCAGTGCCGAGGAGCGGCTGACACGGGGATTGATTTCGATGGCGATGATTTCTTCGGTATCCGGGTTAAGGGCGAACTGGACGTTGCATCCCCCGGCAAAATTTCCGAGATCGCGCATCATTTTGATGGCCGTGTTCCGCATCAGCTGGAAGGCGGTATCGCTCAGCGTCATCGCCGGCGCAACAGTGATGGAGTCGCCGGTGTGAACGCCCATGGGATCGAAATTTTCCACCGTACAGATGATCACAACGTTATCGTTGGCATCCCTCAATAATTCCAGTTCAAATTCCTTCCAGCCCAAAACGGCCCTCTCGACCAGTACCTCATGAATGGGCGAGGCCTGGAGACCCCGGTTAAGCGCTTCGTCAAGCTCATCCTTATCATGAACAAACCCGCCGCCCGTGCCCCCGAGGGTAAACGAAGGGCGGATAACGAGCGGAAAACCGATCTGCTGCGCGAATTCCTTTCCTTCGAGAAAGGAGTTAGCGGTTTTGGCGGTTCCGACCGGTACATTAATATCAATCATCCACCGGCGGAATTTTTCCCTGTCCTCCGCCTTGTCAATCGCTTTGATATCAACACCGATGAGCCGGACATTATATTTCTGCCAAATGCCAAGATCTTCAGCCTCCTTCGCCAGGTTGAGCGCCGTCTGGCCCCCCATCGTGGGAAGAACGGCATCAATCTGGTTTTCTTCGAGAATTTGTTCAATACTTTCAACAGTCAGCGGCAACAGGTACACGCGGTCGGCCATCATGGGGTCGGTCATAATGGTGGCCGGGTTGCTGTTTATCAGTATCACTTTTATTCCCTCTTCCCGCAAACTGCGGGCGGCCTGCGTTCCCGCGTAATCGAATTCGCAGGCCTGGCCGATAATGATGGGGCCCGAGCCGATAATCAGGACGCTGTGTATGGAGGTATCTTTTGGCATTTTTTTCAGTGTATTAACCTAAAACAAATTGCGCAAAAGTAAGGGACTGCAGGAAAACAGCGCCGTTAATTTTCAGGCAGGATTTCGGGGCAACGCGCCCGGCCGGGGAGCGTTCATGCCGGCCCGACAGACAGGCATGCCTCATCGCTGGCCGACACGGATGGTATACCGGTGGCCGCCGGGGCTGAACATTAAAAAACCCCGGCGAACGGCCGGGGTGAACTATGTGAAACTGTCATTCAATTCGTGTGAAAAGACGCCCACTCCACTTCATCCAGGATCACCTGCCCTTTGCGAATCGCAATTCGCTTCCTGGCAAGCTGCCGTTTTTCATTATATCCGGTTTTCCACTTGTAAACCAGTTTCTGCTTTGCGTCCTGGCCTTTTACCCAACCTACGAAAGTAGCCACAACCATGACTACGGTGAGTAAAAAGTTCTTGTAAAAATTTTTCATGATAAATAGTTGCCTGTACATTATGATAGACATCAGCCGTATGACAAACGCTGTACCATTTTTAAAAAAAGTCTGTACCACGAAGCGGTAATTTTTTGAAAACACTGTTAAGAAATTGACAACAGCTTTACGCCCGTCGTCAAGACTGGATTGAACGCAACCCGTTAGCTTTGCACGGACAAGCGCGTGGTTAACCGAAAATTCCGGCAACAGTTAGTGGTGTTTTTACCCGGCGATCTGCAGTGAGCTTCCCGCGCGTTACGGGGGATAAGCGGTGAAGCAGTAAAAAAATATAACATGAAGGGGTTTTGTTTAATGATCTTGCTCTGTGCAGCCAACAGCGGCCACAGCCAGTTAAACAAAATTGTGGTTTACCCGAAAGGTTATTTTCGCAGCCCGCTTGATATCCCTTTGACCCTGGCGGGCAATTTCGGCGAGCTTAGGCCGAACCACTTTCACATGGGGTTCGATCTGAAAACTGATCACCATGAGAATATGCCGGTTCATGCTGCGGCGGACGGGTATATTGCGAAGATAAAAATAGAACCTGCTGGCTTTGGGCGCGCGATTTACATCAACCATCCCAATGGGCTCACTACCGTTTATGCGCACCTGAACGCCTTCGTTCCGGGGCTGGAGGACTGGATAACCAAACAGCAGTACAGCCGTGAGACCTGGCGCATCTTTGCCGATCTGCCGCCGGGGTTATTTTCCATAAAGAAAGGTGATCTCATTGCCCACAGCGGTAACACCGGGGGAAGCCAGGGTCCCCATCTCCATTTTGAAATCAGGGCTACGGAAGGCGACGTCAACCTGAACCCGGTATTGTTTGGACTGCCATTTCTAGACGACACCCGCCCTGTAGTCAGTGGGTTTGCCATTTATGACAGGCAGAGAAGCGTCTATGAGCAGGTGCCAGTAATGCTGGCAGTGAAAAAGTCGGCCGGGGGTTACGAGCCGGCAGCGGGAATCGCCATTGTGCACACGCCCCTCATCAGTTTCGGCATACGTGCTTTTGACACACAGACCGGTTCCGGTAATCACCTGGGTATTTTCGAAGCGGCGTTGTACGACGATGAAAAGTATGTGATTGGATTCAGGATGGACCGCATCAGTTACGACAACACCCGTAACATCAACGCGCATATTGATTACCGGACGCATGCGTCTGGCGGCCCGTATGTCCAGCAGCTGTTCCGGCTGCCAGGGTACCTCCATTCCATTTACCAGCCCGAAACAGCAGATGGCACAATTGATCTTACGGATGGGGCGGTTCACCAGGTCCGCATCGTGGTTAAGGATGGTTTTGAAAATGCCAGTTCGCTGGCGATACCCGTCCGATTCAGCGGGGCTACGCCACCGGAAGCTGTGCGCCCGGGTAAATTATTTTATCCCTTTCAACCGGATGGCATGGAGCTGCCCGGGGTAGCGTTTTATATCGGGGAACACAGCCTGTATGATTCGGTGCACATCGGCATCAGCCAGGTTCAGCCGGCAACAGGGGAGGCGGTGTCACCGCAATTTAGTATCGGGAATGCCGACATTCCACTACAGGATTCCGTGTTAATCAGGATAAGACCTTCTGTGCCGCTCGATGCCATGCAGCTGCAGCGTACCGTTATGGAATGCCGCTCAGGCACTCATCCTACCGTTGTTAAAGTAGCATGGCAGAAAGGCTGGGCGGCAGCGCATGTGCGGGAGCTGGGCAAGTTCAGGCTGCTTACGGACCAGACTGCTCCGCAGATCATCCCGGTGGGCGTCAAAAATGCGGCAAGCCTGGGCCGTGCTTCCAGCATAACACTTTCGGTTCGGGATAACCGGGGCGTTGTAAAGAATTTCAGGGCAACATTAGATGGAAAATGGCTGCGGTTTAGCAACGACAAGGGGCGGAACTTCGTGTATATCTTTGATGCGCGGTGTGGCAGGGGAAAACACGAGTTGCAGGTTACCGCAAAGGACGAAGCCGGCAATACCGCGCAGCGGTCCTTTTTGTTTACGCGCTAATATAAATTCAAATAACGTTATGAACAGGGCATTACAGGAAGGCAATAAGGCACCGGCTTTCAGGGCGGTGGACGACAACGGGCAGCCGCAGTCGCTCGCTGACTACAAGGGGAAAAGGCTGGTACTTTATTTTTATCCGTCTGACGACACACCAGCGTGCACGGTACAGGCCTGTAACCTCAGGGATAACTTCGGGTCATTGAAAAAAGCAGGGATAACCATCCTTGGCATCAGCCCGGATGATACTGCCAGCCACAGGAAGTTCCGTGAAAAGTTTGATTTACCCTTCCCGCTGCTGGCTGATCCGGAGCATAAAATCATCGATAAGTACGGGGTTTGGGGGCCGAAAAAATTATATGGCCGTGAATATACCGGGTTACACCGCACCACATTCCTGGTGGATCAAAAGGGGATCATCCGTAAAATATTTTTACGACCGCGGAACAAACAGCATGCGGAAGAAATTATGGAAGCGTGGAGCGTACTGGATAAGTGATCCCCCGGCACAGACGCGGTGTAATCAGAAATTATAAGCGTCCCAGTAGACACTTTCTTTCATAAACAATTCATACATCTCCTTCCAGCCTTTTAACATTTTGTCCGAACCGAGAAAGCTGTTGTGCCAGATGGTTACCATCAGGCCATTGAGTTTCTTTATGGTGTTGTAATAATAAACCAGCTCGTCATAAGCCTGCCGGGGATCGATTTTCTGCTCATGAAACGCGGTGGAGTCCATGAAGCAGAAGGGGAAAAGGTGCAGGTCAGTGGCGATATTTTTTTCAAGGTCGAACCAGAAAAACGAAGAGGCCACGGAAGCCCGGAAGCCATTGATGCTGCCGTAACCCATGGAATAATCTTTCAGCAATCCGCAGGAAATGTATCGCTGGTAATTTTGAGGCAGCAGGAATTTGATGTAGTGCTGGCGGGTATGGACAATTTTCCGTTCGGCAATCACTTCCATCCAGTCTTTTTCTTCACGTAGTATTTGATCCGACTGGGCGACACTGCTTTGCCAGGAAGGGTGAAGCCCCACCTTATAGACTACGGCAAAATAGGCGATAAGTTCCTGCAGGGCTTTGGAAGAGGTATCGGTGTTCCGGTCATAGCCCTGTAATTTTTGGGCGACGAGGAAAAAATAGATGGGTTTTATTTTGCAATAGAGATGTAGCGCATCTAACCATTCGTAAGCATCGTAGGGGTCAGGAATGGTTCCGCGGAGCACCTGCCAACGTTCTTTGATAAGATGAAACCTGCCGCTTTTAGCTGCGGATGCGATGCCGGCAGCTTGCCGGAAAAGACTTTTATGCCGGTAAGACCAGGCCATGTCGATATCGTAAGACGGAATATATTTAAACGGCCTGCGGCGAAAGGTCAGTTCAGGAAATTTTTTCTTCAGGCTTTGTTTCAGATCATTCAGCCAGAAATTGACCACAGGTTGGTTGATAAAATGTTCTTTGAAAGCCAGCGAGGCCGTATGGGGGAACCTGCCGTATTCATCGGGGTCAAAAGGCAGGTATTCTTCGTACCGGCTCAACAGGTAGAAAGAAGCCGCCAGCAGATCGAAAGGAAAATCTCCTTTGGTTTGGAAAAACGCCATATGGTAATTCACTTCAAAACACTCGAGAGGCTGGGGCTGGATGGTCGTTTCAAAAAGAAGGGGAACGGGCTGCAGGTAAAATTCCTGTTCCGAATAGTCCTGGTCTGAATAATTGAAGCGGGGTCCTGTGGAGGCCTTAAACAATTCCCGGTTGGTGGTGAAAGCAATGGGTGAATCAAATAAATCAGTGCCGATAAAATCTACAATATAGCGAAGCCTGTTGGTAATGGTATGCGCGTAGAATAGTAACATCCGTATAAAAATAACAGCCTGCGTATGCCGGCTGTCTACAAATATATTCGCTTAATTCTTTTCCTGTCAATCATTCTTCCGTTTCCAGCGCTCATTAAAAGTCTGAGTCGAAAAATCGAGGTTCGCCCGACCGGTGGTCCAGCCTTTAAAAACTTTATTCACCATCCAGTTCTTAATTCCCGCATTACCACGGTTCATCAAGGAACGGCTAAGGCTTGCACGTTTCCAGACGGACCAAGCCAATTTTTCCATCCCTGACGGGTACCCGGCATTAACTGCTTCTTCCCGGTTTTCCAGTAATAACTGGTGCAGATTAATCTTTACTGCGCACACCTCTGTACAGTTACCGCATAACGATGATGCATAGCTTAAGTGTTTCCACTCATTCATTTCTTTCAGGTGGGGTGTAATGATCGCACCGATAGGACCACTGTAGGTAGTACCGTAACTGTGACCGCCGATATTTTTATATACCGGGCATGCATTCAGGCAGGCACCACAACGGATACAGTATAGGCTTTCCCGTGTTTTTGGGTTAGCCAGCAGGTTGGTTCTGCCATTGTCGAGCAGGATCACATACATCTCCTCCGGTCCGTCCTTTTCCCCGGGCTGTCGCGGTCCGCTGATGATGCTGTTGTACACCGTCAGCTGCTGCCCTGTTCCAAATGTGGAAAGCAGGGGCCAGAACAGCGCCAGGTCGGTAAGCGACGGGATTATTTTTTCGATGCCGGCGATGGCAATATGCGTTTTAGGAAAGGCACTGCTCAGCCTGGCATTGCCTTCGTTTTCCGTTACGGCGATGGAGCCGGTGTCGGCGATAAGGAAGTTAGCCCCTGTGACGCCAATTTCCGCAGCCGGGTATTTCGCCCGCAGGAGGTCCCGGGCCACCAGCGTCAGGGCTTCCGGGGAAAGGTTTGGTGCAGTATGCAGTTTTTGGTTAAACAGCTTGGCAACATCTTCCTTGCTTTTGTGCATGGCCGGGGTAACAATATGGTAGGGTGCTTCGCCGTCAAGTTGCTGAATATATTCGCCGAGGTCGGTTTCTATGCTTTCAATGCCCTGCGCGGCCAGGAAATCATTAAGCTTGATTTCTTCGGTGACCATACTCTTGCTTTTTACCAGGGTCCGGCAGCCCTTCGCCGAACAAATTTTCCCAATGGCAGCCAAGGCCGCCGGCGCATCTTCGGCCCATACCACTTTTCCACCCCTGGCGGTAAAAGCTTTTTCAAAATTTTCGAGCTGGGTATCGAGGGTTTCCAGGGCCCTCCATTTAATATTTTTTGCTTTTTCCCGGGCAGTTTCCAGGTCGTGAAACTGGCTTTTCCCTGCAGGCACAGCCTGGTTGTACCGGCCAATATTAAAATTTATTTTCCGGCGGTGATCCAGGTCTGCAGCCCTGAACGTGCTTTTAGCGTTGAAAGTGGCAGCTGATTCAGACATGATTTTTATCCCGGTTTACTTGATGAGATTGTTAAGATGGAAACCGGTTATTCTTCCCCGTTACCAGTACTCTTTTTCTTTGACTTGCTGAAGTGGCTTTGCGCAACTTTTTCCAGCAGCGCATAAAAATCTTCACCGTATTTCCTGATCAGGGCATTTTTAAGAAAAACGTAGGTGGGCACTTTCAATTTTGTTCCGAGTGCGCAGGCCGGGCTGCAGAGGCCTTCCCTTGGCTCATAATTCAGCATTTCATAGGCTTTGCTTTTGGTGACCTTGATAGGGTAGAGATGACAGCTCAGCGGTTTTTTCCAGGCGATTTGCCCGGCATTGTATGCCTGTTCAAAGGAACACATAATTACCCCTTTCTTATCCCGGAATCCGTAGGCACACATTTTTCCGGCGATGGTTGGCGTTACCCAGCCAAACTCCCGGTCGTACTGGTAGCGACCCTCTTTTTCCGTAACCGCGACACCGGCAGGCGTCATGTAGGGTTTTACGGTCTCGTAGGCTTTGTTCACTTCATCCAGCTCGGCCTTCGACAGCGGCGCGCCGGCATCTCCATCTTCGCAGCAGCCTCCCTTGCACTTATTGAGGTCGCAGACAAATTGCGATTCCACTATTTCGTCACTAATCAGTATATGCTCAATTTCTATCAAAGCGCTCCTATTTTGAGGTAAAATTACAGCAAAGGGTTCATCTCCCTGCAATGTGTTTGAGGTATCGGGGTAAGGAAACGGGCCGGTTAGGACAGGCTTAGTTCCAGGTAAGGGTATTAATGAGGTGTTTCATGTCTTGCTGAAGAAAATTGTTGACAATTCTGAGAGAGTCCGCATTTGGCGTGGCGTCGAAATAGAGCGCCCCGCGCAGGAAATTTTTTACCGAGTCGGTCACCAGGAACTGGTTGGCCGTAGCGGCGTTTCCCCCGATTTTAAAATATACGCCCCCTATGTGGTTGGCAGTGGTGAACGTACTGTCCTCAATTGAGGAGGCTTTGTACGTATGTTTATAGGTGAGCGCGTAGGAACTTTTGATGAGGTTGTCGAATGTGTTGGTGCCGAGTGAATCGATATAGGTTCCATTCGGCCCGTGTACTTTGAACCGGCTCTGGCCGCCTATGCGGAGGTAGCTGACGTAAATTCTGCCATGAAATTGAGGGAAATCGATATTCAGCCAGTAGGGATTTTCGGGCTGGTCCTCGAAGTAGCTGCTGTCGCGGACAATCTTTGCGTAAACCGGGTAGTCAAAACTGTAGGGAAAGCCGGGCTGGCTGAAGCGCTGGTAGGCGTGTTCGGGAAACGTGATTTTAAAAAATCCCCTGGGTCTCGGGGTATAGTTGCTGTTACAGGCAGAAAGCACGCATCCCAGGGCGAGCAGTAAAAAGCTGGTCAAACGGATATTCATAAAATTTCAGTCAGGGGTCAGGCTGTGGGGTTAACGGATATTTTTACTTTTTTGATCCGGTTGCGATCCAGTTCCAGGATGGTAAACTCAAAATCGCCGCTGGAAATCACATCGTTCACCTGCGGAAAACGCCCGGAGATTTCTAATATCAGGCCAGCCAGGGAATCACTTTCGCCTTTCACGGATTCAAAGGTGTCAATCGGCAGATCCATACGTTTACAGACATCGTTGATCATGGTCCGCCCCTCGAAAATGTAATTGTATTCATCAATCTTGCTATCGCCTGATTCTTCGTCATCAAATTCATCGCGGATGTCGCCGGTGATTTCTTCAAGGATGTCTTCCAGGGATACGATTCCGCTGGTTCCCCCGAATTCATCTACTACAACAGCGAAATGAATGCGCTTCTCCTGGAATTCTTTAAGCAGGTCTTCGATCAGTTTCTGTTCGTGAACAAAATAGGGCTGTCGAAGCAGGGTGAGCCAGTTGAAAGCGTCATTTTCATTGAGGTAGGGTAAAATATCTTTCGTGTGGATGATGCCGGTTACCTCATCAAGATTTTCTTTGAACACCGGCAGGCGTGAATAGTGCAGGCCGGCGATTCTGCTGATGAGCGCAGGGAAAGAGAGGTCCTGGTTGATGCCACAAACATCGAGCCTTGTGGTCATCACCTGTTTCACCGTGATATTGCCAAATTTCACTATGCCCCGGAGAATATTTTTTTCTTTAACCGTAGCATCCGTACTTGCGGTATTGTCGATCGCACTGTCCAGTTCGTCCAGGCTATAGGAAGTTGCTTTTTTACCCAGGAAAGATTCAATGCTGTCAGACATGCCAACCAGTCCTACGCTTATCCGCCGGAACAGGTAGTGGATAATTTCCACGATATAAGAAGCGTTATACGCAAACCGGAGATTGTTCTGCGTGGCCCAGACCTTGGGCAGCACCTTCCCGAAAAGAACCAGGAAGAAGCTGATGATAATAATTTTAATGATCGCCAGCCAGAAACTGGCCTTCACCTCCACCATCTGGTCCATTAAGAAATCGGACAGAATGATGATGGCAATATTTACCAGGGTTCCGGCAATGATGAGGGAGGCCAGCAAAATCTTGGGCTCTTCCAGGAGGCTGACAATCCTTTTCCATCCGGCATCCTGCTTTGTCTTCAGCATATTCACTTCCCGGTAGCTCAGCGAAAAGAACGCGACTTCAGCACCTGACACAAAAAACGATACCAGCAACAGGAAAAGAATCAGTACGGCGAGCAGCGTAATACCCTGTGGGTTGGCTGCCAGTAAAAAAAACAAATGGAGATGAAAAAGCGCACTGATATCCGGGAGGTAATCCAAAACAACTGGTTTTCGTTATTCAATGAGCGCTTTACCGGCCGGGACTGACCGGCAAAGGCTTAGTCGCAAAGTTGCAATAAAAAATTATTATCATCAGAGAAAAAGTGAGGCTATCGTTTTACCGGTAATGGATAAGGGTTCGGAATATAATGGGCCGTATGAGTCGGGAGCCGTAAAGAACAACAGGGGCATTCCCGTTTTTATTTACCGGTAAAAATATACTGCTGGCATTGTCGGCGTGTTAAAATGGTAAGTCGCCGGCATGCTCGCCGGGAAGCTGTGCATCGGGATTATTGTGGTTATCCATCGGGCCTTCTGTACCTGTGCCGTGATTGCCCTCATTTCGTTTGTCGAGCATGATGAGGTTGTCCCCCACTACTTCGGTGGCAAATTTCTTATTCCCTTCCTTGTCTTCCCAGCTGCGGGTGCGGAGCCGGCCTTCAATATACACCAGGCTGCCTTTGTGGAGATATTTTTCGGCCAGGTCTGCGAGGCCCCGCCACAACACTACCGTGTGCCATTCCGTCTGGGATATTAATTTACCTGATCGGTCTTTGTAGGTTTCAGTAGTAGCGAGAGAAAATTTGGCTACTCCAATATTTCCTTCCAGGTATTGGACATCCGGATCTTTACCAAGATTTCCGATTAGCATTACCCTGTTAACGCCTCTCATAGTCGATAGATTTTTATAATTGATTTCCCTCCTGTTCGCCTGCTTAAAGTTAGTTTTTTTTAACCTAAATATTAGCTTTTTTCTGGGTGCCTTAAATGGGGGAAGCAGTAAACGAAAGACACGCTAAGGCGGGATAAATCGATCTGCAGGCAATGACTATGCTGTACTGGTTTGCTAATGGGCAACAAAAAAATGAATCGAAAAAATAGCGGGGCAGTTAAAACAGTTGCCCGCCCTGCCCACCCTGTTGCAGCCAGTTGCTGATAAACCGGGGAAAGGGATAATCGCCGAGGGACGATTTTTTGACCGGCAGGTATTGGCGCAGCGTTGCGGGAATCTGATCACAGGAAACTGTAATGAATTGCCCGGCCAGTTGCTGGTGGGTGAGCTGTTGCCGGAACACAGTGGAGATGGTTTTTATTTTTACGGGCTCGCCAAAAACTTTTTTCAATATCGGCGCCAGCCTGCTGGTGTCGGGCACTTCATCACCTGGCATTTCGTGTAAAACAAATTCATACAGGTTTTCCCATATATCGCCGGCCAGTCTTTTATGAATTAGTACGCTGTCTCCTGTCTCAACGATAAAATAAAAAAACCAACGGTGTGTTTTCTTTATTGATTTTTCTTTAACGGGCAGGGCAGCTACTTCGCCGAGCGCAAGTGCCCGGCAATCTTTTTGCTGTGGGCATTGGCTGCACAATGGTTG
>JBBROE010000008.1:0-65545 GCA_038229695.1 Chitinophagales bacterium
TGATGCACAGCGCGGACGACTGGAAAGACGATGACGCGTTGAGGGAGATGGGCTGGGCAGGACTGAAAGCGGCGCTTACCCAGAGCCAGGCAGAGCTGGTAGCGCACCTGGCGCAGCAGGACGACAGTTACCTGGAGATACCGTATGAGGATTACAATTTCCACTACCTGATTGAAGGCATTATCCACCACGATATCTACCACCTGGGCCAGCTGGGCATTACCCTTAAACTGTTGCGGAGACAGGTCCTTTTACAGGAGTAGACCGAGCCTGTTGACCGTTGAGTGCGTTAATGACCGCACCAATGACACAGCCTTATTTGCTATTGAGCCATTGCCGGCATGCTGGATTAGTGCACCCCCCCGCCCTGCTGCAAAGCAATAAAACCACCCGCCCCGCTCAACCCCGATTGCACCAACAACAATTATTTTCTTATCCGCCTCACCATTTGATTTTCAAGCCCTTTTTTCTTTCCTTTACAGCGCACAATAACATAAATCATTGTGTTGTGCGTCAGCTTAAACGACATCCGTTAACAGACAAAAATGGGACATAAAAAGGTTTGCTTAGAATGTAAGATTGCATTTAACCGAGACTTTGATAGTAGTGGTTCAGAGCTAAAATATCCTTGTCCTGAATGTGGTAAATTTCTGACACTTTTACCTCACCGTTTCAGCCCACCAAAAAAGACCGAAAATAGCAAATGGGAAGTTGTAAAGCTTTTAGTTGACAATGACTTTTACTATCAACACATTTCAGACCTAGAAACTATGGACAAAACATTATATGTTAAGTATCCTGACAATTTACGAGACGCTAAAGAGTTTGTGATAAAATATAAAAATCAGGCACGTAAATGAATAAATGGAAAATTGCTTTTTGGGTGTGCTTTACATCTTTAATTCTTGTTTTAGCATTTGGACTTTACTCAATCATTGACCAAGTAACAACTTTGACATATCTGAAAGAAGGTTAAATAGACAAAGAAAACGACCTTGTTGCTTTGACAAAAATTATTAACGAAACAGACTTGACCAAAGAGCAAATCAGAAAATCATTGACTAAACACAAACTCTTCGAAAATATGGGCTTCAAAAGTGACACAGTTTCACTAGACAGAATAACATTAATATTCAAAGACAATAAACTAAATAAAATAACAAAACAGTGGTAGTACAAAAAGCCGAACGCACAACAAAAGTATTGCTGCAATTGGGGCTGGACGGAAGAACAATCAACAGCAGTGCATATCCAAGCTTTGGTTCCGGCGGACGGAATTCTGTTGGGCATCAGTTCTTAACATCAACTTTTAATTATAAATTTAGCTTTAGTTCCGGGCAGACAGTTGGTCAATTCCCCACCTGCAGCAATACCTGTCCGTTACAGGGCATAGTTTGTGGGTCACTAAAATTCGTACTCTCCCACTATCTTTAAGCGGTAAAATATTCTATGTCCCGGACGACTGTTACACCGATTCTGGATAAAGTTCGACCTTTTGACGAAGCCAGGGATGACCATTTGAGGGTCTTGTCGACGCCGAGCTGGAGGGTACATCTTTGTAGATATTCTCCGCCAGGTAAACTTGTCTGCTGGGTCTTAAAAATGTTCGAAGTTGACATCGCGGCATCGAAGATCTCGCCCCGGCAAAATGCAACAGCTAATTAGCTTTGGTCGTAAAACTGGTCGACCGTTAACACTTCTTTGGAGCCCATACAAAAAGCCTACTGGCGACACATTTGCTACGTTAAACTACGCCCTGTAACACGCGGTTTGCCGCTATGCTGGCTGACGTGGGCAAAGATGAGCATTAGGGATCGGTTCAGCTGTTATCAGGCCGACGTGCAACCTTCAGCATTTTATTTTATCTTCAGCATCAGCGATAAACCAGGCAGCGGTTGTGGGCTGACGTTTTTCAAATCCCAGCACAGCAGCAAGCCGTGGTCGTTGGCTGTAATGGCAAAAGAGACACCCCCAAAATGAAGAAAGCAGCACGTATAATATTTCTTGGGCTTAATTTGACAGGCTGCTTTTGGGGTGATGACCCGCAGTCAGAAACTAAACTTATAAAAGACTTCTGGCTCAATTGGTATGATGACGAAAGCAATCAATTCATTTTATTAGTAGATAATGATAGTACTGGAGGTATACCGGTGATTAATCATACTGTTTTTTCTATTGGTTACAATGACAATTTTATAATAGCAAAACAGCATCCTGATAAGGAAGAAGAAATAAGTGAAAGATTATTTCGAGATAAAAACGGCAAAGTATACAGTTAATTCCTTCGATTCTAAAAGTTTTAATTCTGAAGTATATGGCGGTTACAAAGCACCCGAAGGTGGAAAGCTGTTTTTTGATGATGATAAAAGAACAGTTAACAAAATATTTAACGACGCATGTATTTCGACACTTAATACGGAGATATATATTAGTTCATTAAAGCAACAACTAGACTATGGCAAAAGGTTAATTGGGCTGCTTAAAAAAGAATACGATTTAGATTAGCTACAAAAATGCACGAACGCACAACATTGGTATTGCCAAAAGTTGGGCTTGACGGAAGTTCTGTTTCAACTATTTTTTTCAATAAAGCTGCAGTTCGGGCTCGAGATTATAAGTTTGACTTATGAATAAATCGTAATCACCAAATCAATAATCAGCTTAAGTTGCCGGGTTTGACGGAATTCTGTTTCCCACCGGTCGGCAATACCGATTCGTTAGCTGATATTTCAGGAAGCCACATGTCCGAAAATAAAGTGACTAAAGTCTGTACAGTTTTACTTATCATGAAATAACAAAAAATAAACGAATCGCATAAAGTCCTCATTTTGCCATATTAGAATGCTATTATCATGACTAAAGAAATCCCCATAAAAGCGATTATCGTTTTTTACATAATTGCTATTTCATTAAGGTACGTAACAGAATATACAAGTTTAGCCTCTAACCTTGGTAATAAATATTATGAGATTTTGACAGGTATTGGTCCGGCAGTCGGAGCAATTGTTGCATCAAAATTATTCGGTTTCAAAATTCCACTAACATTAAAAGGCCATTTTAAAAATCTTTTGATTCCTTTTTCTATTTATTGGTTACTGCCAATGTTGCTAATATCAACATACAGCTATATCACCACCAATGACTTCTCAATTGTATTATGCCTAACGATTTTAATTTACGGACTATGTGAAGAAATTGGTTGGCGAGGATTTCTTCAACCAGCTCTAAAACCGTTACCAAAATTCACAGGCATTCTCGTTTTAACAATACTTTGGTATGTTTGGCATTTAAATTTTGGATTAAGCTTATCACATTTACTATTTTTTGGGATACTGCTTTTAGGGAGTTGGGGTATTGGTTTGGTTGCGGACAAAACAAATTCACTTTTAGCAGTTGCTTCATTTCATGCATTAAATAATTTCTTTACAAAGATTGATATTGAGAAAGCTATTATTTTATTAATTTTAATAACGATATGGATAACAACTATAATTTATTTTAAAAAGCGTGACGACGAAAATATCAGTTAACAAGGGGTTTGGCTTTATTGGGGATGGACGTGGGAACATCCGCTGAGTTCGCTGTCAGATATAATTTCGGCGGGAGGTAATTAATTTCGCTTTAGGACTTACCGTGACTTTTTAAAAGATAATTGGGCCGCCGTTGTCAGCTGGACCTTTTTCAAATACCCCAACAACACAAAGCCCTTCCGTTAGCAGCAAGGCTTAAACCCTCCAAGCCGACAATTTCAACTGATTTTCTTTCAATATTGTCTGCAAAGTCCTTTTTTCAGCTCTGGATGTCAGCTATTCGTTAAACCACCACCAGCAGCACAAATAGTGCAAAACAAGTTACAGCGCCTCACGCTTATAGCAAAGAAAAAACCTTTTCTTCTGTGAGAGGTTTTTCAATGTAGTCTACCACATTCTTATTTTCTACCGCCCTTTGCTTATCATTGTTGTCGATAGAAGAGGAAAGCATATAAATCTTAAAATGTTTTTTAATTTTTTCATCCAGTTTTTCAAAATGGTCAGCAAAATCCCAACCGGACCAGATGGACATGTTGATATCAAGCAATAATATATTCATAGTATTGTTGCTTTCATTGTATGCACTGATGTACTCAAATGCTTTAAGAGGGTTAATGAAGTCAAGGATATCGGCGTCAACGACTGCATCTTTAATAGCCAAACCACATAGCAAGTTATTCACCGGGTCGTTATCAATTATAATAAAACGTAAGGGTTTCATTGTGAACAGTTTTCTCAGGAATTAAATTCAATTCGAAATTGTGTGCCTACATTTACCTCACTGCTGATACTGATTGTCCCACCCATGGATTCTACCTGTGTTTTCACCATGTACAATCCCATTCCTTTTCCTTCGGCCCTGTCGGTATGGAAGCGTTTGTACAATCCAAATACATGCTGCCCCGCTGTTGAAAGGTCAATCCCAATTCCGTTATCTTCAAAGAGTAAAACAATTTTGCCATTTATCTTGCGGCTGGTAATTTTTATCATCGGTGGCTCAGTCGGATTTCTATATTTTAAGGCATTGGAAATAAGGTTAAAGAAAATACTGTGCAAATAGCTTTTAATAGTGACGATTTCTTCGGCTTCGGTAAAATTCCATAAAATCACGGCCTTTTCATTCTCGACCATTTTTTGAATGCTCAAATGAATATCTGAGGCAAATTTTTCGAATTTGATCAACTGCTTACTTTCGTCAACCATCTGCCTGATTTTTAAAATATCATTCAGGTCCCTAATCACTTCATCCAGTTTAGTAACTGAAGTGGAGAGGCCGGCACCAATTTGTCTTCTTAGATCATCCGGAAGCCCGATTTGCTGGAGCCTGAAGGAAAGACCAATAATATTTGCTACCGGCGCACGCAGATTGTGAGAAATAATATAGGTGAATTGTTCCAGGTCTTTATTGCGCTGAATTAAGTCGGTGGTCATTTTTTCCTTTTGTTCGTTCTGGAACAACAGTTCCTTGTTTGCGATAATTAATTCGGCAGCACGCTTTTCTTTCTCCCGATTCTGAAATACGAGTTCTTTATTGGCTATCACTAATTCCTTATCCCTTTTTTCTCTCTCCGCGTTTTGAAAAACGAGTTCTTTGTTGGCAATGATCAGTTCTGCGGCCCGTTTTTCTTTTTCTTCATTTTGAAAGATGAGCTCTTTATTAGCAATTACTAATTCTTCTGCACGTTTCTCTTTTTCAGCATTTTGAAACAGCAGTTCATCGTTGGCAATTGCTAATTCCGCGGCCCGTTGTTTTTTTTCTTCCTTCTGAAATGCAAGTTCCTTGTTAACGTTGAATAACTCATCAGATTTACTAGTGCTATCCATAGTGGAGGTTTGTTTAAAGGTAATCTTAAAAACTGCTATCACATTAATATTTAAGACAGCTCAGCAACCAGGGCGCCACGTAAAATTTTACCGTACAAGAATTTTTGAGAATCAGCTTTGTACCATTATTGCTTAAAAAATGGAATTATCTTCAATAAAATAATCATTCGTTGTTTTAAGCCGCAAGTGCACCCTTATGAGGCTTTCCATCCTAATAACTTGTATGATTACGCATGCAATTCCTGCATATGTCCAGGAATTCCGATAACGGCGACAACTGAATTGAAAAATCCATCGAAAAATCAAGAATGGGAAAAAGTACCATGGGAATCACCTTATTTTACACGAGTATGTGCAGTCGGACGCAGCATAGAAATGAGGAAGAGTTGACAAAACAAGCAAAAATAAAAATTTGAGAATGGCTATGTTGCTACCAGACGGCTTGGCAATATGGCAGGGCGATGAATACATTCTCAACATTTTGTCCGCTACCCGCCTTCATTTCCACCCGACGAATATAGCGCAGCAATAGAATAAACAATGAACTGTAAATTTTAAATTTAGCTGAGGTTACGGGCTGACGATTTTCAAATACCGCCACATCGCCAAGCCGTCAACGTTATATGGCATAGCGTATGAACCCTCTAGCCTTACTGCTCTCCTATTTTATTCCAAGGTCAAATTCGTTTACGGGAGATTATTCGACAATTGATACTTCGGTTGTTGCTCAACCTGGCCTGTCGCTTGACCCTGGCCAGTGCCGCCCTTTTTGCCAAAGCAGGTGACGCGACGCCGCCGGGTTGATTTTTGTAGATACTCACAGCCAGGGCACCATGCTTTATCGTATCATAACAATGTTCGACGTTGACGTCTCGGCAACGAACATTTCGCTCCTGCGAATTGCGCCCCCAACCTTGCTGAGGGTGCATTGCGGTTGGACAATTGCACTGGCTCTGGAGTCCGGCGTTTGACTAGTTTGATAACCCTTCAGCCGACCTTACGCAACGCCATGTAACCTCGGTTTGCCGCTATGCTGGCCGATGTGGTGACAATGAGCATTTAATCCCCAGTCAGCTAATATTCGCCCGTGATGCAGATCTCAGCATTTTTTGTAATTTCAGTAGCAGTTGGCAGTTAGGCTTTGGCTGTGGGATGACGTTTTTGAAAATCCATCGCAGCCGCAAGCCGTGGCCGTTAGCGTTAATGGCAGCAACAATCACCAATTAAACTAAAAAACAATATGATACTAATACTAATTCTGGTAATGATTATTGTAATACTCTTATCAGGTCTTCGGATTGCACAAGAATATCAACGCGCAGTTGTCTTCAGACTTGGACGCTTTCAATCTATAAAAGGTCCTGGACTCTATTGGATAGTTCCATTTATTGACAGGCAACAACGAGTTGACATTAGAACTAAAACCGTTGACCTTGAACAGCAGGAAACCATTACAAAGGATAGCGTAACAATAAAGGTAAATGCTGTGCTTTGGTTCAAAATAACAAATCCCGAAGACGCCATTATTAAAGTGGCTGACTACAATAAAGCAGTTTATCAATTTTCAGTTACAGCCCTACGAAACATTATCGGACAACACACACTTGACGAAGTATTGAGAGAAAGAGAACAAATAAATGGAACTCTTCAAAAAATTGTTGATACCACAACAGAACCCTGGGGAATCAAAATTGAAATGGTTGAAATGAAAGATGTTGAAATTCCAGAAGCAATGCAAAGAGCAATGGCACGTGAAGCAGAGGCGATCAGAGAAAAAAGAGCCAGAATTGTAAAAGCGGAAGCAGAATTAGAAGCCTCGATAAAGTTGACACAAGGTGCAAAAGTAATGGAAGGAAGCCCTATCGCCCTTGAGTTAAGACGGATGCAAATGTTATCTGAAATAGGAATTGACAATAATACTACGACTGTAATTCTTATGCCGTCAGACTTCACAAATGCTGCAAAGAGTTTTACAGAATTGGTAAATAAGAAAAAACTTGAAGCATAAACCACAGACCGCTAACATAAATAAACTACTGCCAACAAAAGCATTTTCAAAATACGGGCTGAACAATCAAAGTTCGGCTTTGTTTCATCGTCGGCTTCAGTCGCGTCAGACGAGTTTCAGTTAGACATGTAATGTTAATTTGTACTTTTGATTTTTAATTTAGCTGCGGCCCGGCAGACCAGCTTTGAATTCCCGTACTTCGAAAATACATACCGTTGTTGGCTATTATAAAAAACATCATCAAATCAACATCTAAACGAAAATATGACGAATTGCGAAAATTGTAACAAGCAGATTAGTGAAAGCTTTTGTCCTAACTGCGGACAATCAGCGAAATTAAAAAGAATAGACAAACACTATATTTCGCATGAACTTTTTCATTTGTTACATTTTGAAAAAGGCTTTTTCTTTATCGTAAGGGAACTACTTATAAGACCAGGTATTAGTATTAAGGAGTTCTTCTACAAAAATAGGAACAGACACATGAAGCCTGTTCCATTCCTAATTTTAACTGCCTTATTATGTACCTTAGCCTTACATTACACACACGCTGACAAAATTTATAACGACCAAATAGAAATCTTATCTGGAAAGACTAAGATTTATGACATTTTTCATTGGATGGAAGGGCATCATGGTTACGCAAATCTGATTAATGGTTTTTTTATTGCTTTGAGTATAAAGTTATTTTACAGAAAATACCAATATAATCTTTTTGAAATAGTTGTTCTTCTTTGTTTTGTGATTGGACAAGCAACATTTTTATTAACCTTAACAACGATATTTCTGGGAACATTCAACCCTAAAATATATCAAATAATTGGAGGAATAGTAAATTTCGGGTATTCAACATGGGCAATCGGACAGTTTTTTGATCACTCAAAAATATGGGGCTTTATAAAATCGTTTTTTGTAATTGTTTTTGGATTTATTATGACCTACATTACTATTATAGTTTCAGGACTAACAGCAGACTTTATAATTAGAAGGTTGAGCCACTAACCAATTAAAGAACAAAATAACAGCCGACAACTAGGCTTCGTTTGGTGCGAAGCGCCAAAAATGAAGCCCAATGTTGCCCGGAACCTTCGGCAGCCGGGCTATTTATTATGGGGATTGAATAAAAGACGGTGTTAGGGTTATTTGCTGTTAGAATAAAATGTTGTTGTCCTTCGCCCGATCCCGTGGGACCATACAGGCTATTTATCATCAAACCGCCTATCTCCCGGATAATTATCACCTGGCTGAAGTGCCGACGACACCTTTTTTGTAATTTCAACGGGGTATGGTAGATGCACTGAGATAAAGCTGACCAATTTCGAAATTTATCACGCCCGGCAACAAGCATTTTAAATACAAACGAAATCATTGAAGTTATATGAGGAATATTATTTCATTTATGCACATTTCGCTCGACGGTTTTGTAGCAGGGCCAAACGGCGAGATGAATTGGATTAAAGTGGACCCCGAAATTTTTGATTATGTTGGGAAGCGGATTAGTAAGACCGACACGGCATTATACGGGCGGCTCACTTATGAAATGATGGAGGGCTACTGGCCTTCCGCCGGAAATAAACCCGGCGCAAGCAAACACGACATGGAGCATTCAGCCTGGTATAGCAAAGCTCAAAAAATAGTCCTGTCCCGAACTTTAAAAGATGTTGATTTGACCAACCGCATAGTCATCAACGCCAATCTTTCGGATAGTATCAATAAAATAAAACAATCACCCGGCAGTGAAATCCTTCTTTTTGGCAGCCCGACGGCTACACATTCCCTGATCAAACTTAACCTCATTGACGGGTATTGGCTTTTTGTGAACCCGGTTATTCTTGGAAACGGTATTCCCTTATTTGAGGGCAGTATGGAAAAAACGAAACTCCGTTTATTAAGTACCCACCAGTTTACCTCAGGGGTGACTGAACTGAATTACCTGGCCGACCCACAAAAACACTAAATGATGACAGGATGCTTTAAGTAAGGTAACGCTGGTTCCATAGAAAACGTCCGGTTTTAGATCGGGAAAAACAGCGCCGGGTTGACCCTTCAAGGAGTGAAAGTCATCACTATGCTGTTCCGCTGCTGAAACTCAACACTAAAATCTTTTAATAACCTTATCGACATATCAAAAGAAAAATATGTTAAAAGCTGTACATCCTAAAATACCGATGCGTGACAAACGGGTTACCATGGAATTTTATATTAATAAACTCGGATTTCGTAATGCCGGGAGCGCCGATTACGAGGGCTACCTGATAGTGGCAAGAGACGCAGTAGAAATTCATTTTTTTGAATTTCAAAATCTTGAACCCAAAGAAAATTATTCAGGCGTGTATATCCGCACCGCTGATATCGATAGTTTATACCAATCGTTTTTAAATAATAACGTCAGCATTCATCCCAACGGAGGCTTAGCAACAAAACCATGGGGCCAAAAGGAATTCGCGGTGCTTGACCCCGACAACAACCTCCTCACTTTCGGCCAAGCCGTTTAATGACGTAAATGGGCATAGCATTTTTAAGGTTTACTTCAAGACCTGGTTGATATTGGGTGATAATGTAGGTAATGTTGCAACCGAAATTGATTTTCGGTCAGGCCATGGAAGCATTACCGGAAAACGGCACGCTGCAAATTCTGACATTACGCTATCGTGAACACGATTTCCTGGCCCTGATCAAGCAGTGTCTTACACCCATACCTGTTTGCGGAAAATGAAAAATCCTGTAAACTACTACCATAATTTTTTGCGCCCACAAATTCCACAAGTCCCGGAAGGGTGGCGGTATTCCTGCAAGTGATTACATTTTGGTAAAGACGAATGGCTTCTCCCTATCCGGGTAAGCTGGAATAGGGAAAGCGGTAACATGCAACAGCCTCCCTTCCTGCAGCCAAAGACGATTTCGACTAAATCTCCCTAAATCCCCTATCTTCAAAAGAATAACCGGGCTGCCAGTAGTCCGCCGTTAACCAGGAACAAATAAACCCACACTTTTTGCATATGAGTATGTACAGGCCTGACAAAATTTTAATTGCCCTACTTTTTTCTTTTACCATATCCGCTTCGTCTGCCCAGAAATCCACGGCCCCTCCCCCGTTTGCCGCAACGGCTAAATCCGTTACTGATTACTATGGCAAGTACATTGACGAGAATAGGGACAGGCACCTCAAAGAGTTTGTAGAACTGGTCTCTATTCCCAGCATTTCCTCGATTCCTGCGCACCACGCCGATGTCATCAAGGCGGCCGACTGGATAGTGGCAAAATTAAAAGCAATCGGAATGCCGACAGCCGAAGCCCTGCCGACGAGCGGTAACCCCGTTGTCTTTGCAAGCTGGTTAAACGCCCCCGGCAAACCCACTGTTTTAATTTACGGCCATTACGACGTTCAACCGGTTAATGAAAAAGAATGGACGACTCCCCCTTTCTCTCCTGTAGCCAGAGATGGAAAAGTATATGGCCGCGGTGCCAGCGATGACAAAAGCGGTGTCATGACTTCCATCTGGGCGGTGGAAGCCATGCTGAAGAAAGACGGAAAATTACCTGTCAACCTGAAGTTTATGTTCGAAGGAAACGAAGAAGTTGGCAGCCCGGGTTTTAAAACTTTCCTTGAAAATAATAAGAAAGAGCTTAAGGCAGATTTCGCCTTAAATGCCGACGATGGACAGTATAACGACAATACCCCGGCAATAACAATAAGCCTCCGGGGCTCTGTAGCCATGGAATTTTCAGTGAAGACGGCAGATATCGACGGGCACTCCGGTGAGTTTGGGGGCAAAACCCCTAATGCCGCAGTCGATATGGCACAGATCATCACTTCCTTCTTCGATGAAAACGGAAACGTGGCGGTAAAAGGGTTTTATGATAAAGTAAAACCCATCACGGCCCGGCAGAAAGAAATGATCAAAAAGATCCCTTATGACCCTGCTACCGACCGGAAAATACTGGGCACAACGGCAGAAGTTGGCGACACGAGTTACTCGCCACTGGAGCGCGTCTGGTATCGTCCCACCCTGGAGATCGTAGGCATGCAGAGCGGCTACACCGGCGAAGGCCATTCCAATATCGTCCCCGGCCATGCTACGACAAAAATAACCTGCCGGCTGGTGGATAACCAAAATGGAGACGAAATAGTACAACTGATCGAAAAACACATCGAAAAACATTGCCCGCCGGGTGCAAAAATAACCTATAAAGTATCGCCGGGCTTCGCAAGCCCCATGAATCTGCCTGCGTAAGGTAAAGAGTACCGGTACATTTCCGACGTACTCACAGCAGTGTATGGTAAAGAACCGTTCCAGTACGCAAGTGGTGGCTCGGTTGGCGCTATGCGTGAAGTAAAAGATGTTTTAGGATTGAATGCCTACCCGCTGGGTTTTGAATTATCCGATGAAAACTGGCATGCCTCCAATGAGTTTTTCAGGGAGTCCAGCATGCGGAAAGGACAGCTGATCTACTGCCTCTACCTGCAGCACCTGGCTGATGAAGAGCAACGCACGAAAAATAAGTAAGGTTTTGTACTGAAATAAATAACGTGCTGCGTTTGTTGAAATTTATGAATGCTGACCGAAAACCCATCATTGACATTCCGGAAACGGAATTTAAAAAATCTGGGACGAGTTAGTTGCCAGCCCCGGGTGATTTCGTTCGACAGTCACCCCATGCCTGTTTGTGTAGCGGAACTCATGTATCAGCTTCAGCGGATTGCCCCTAGTGAATATTGATGTATTAGTGCATAACAGGGCCTGTCGTCAGGCTCAGACAGGATACTAGAAACCCTGTGAAGCGGCGTTTACATCAGCCCGAAAGGAATGGATTCACTTGCCCACATCGAACCGGTAACAGGCTCCATTTACCCGTCTGTCTGGAACGATTCTGGCCCGACCAACGGTCCGGTAAGGGGCACTTGCAGGGCTTTAAGGATCGGAAATACGCTGTTACCCACATCACGAGTGAACCATCCCTCCGCCGGAAACCTATACCAGCATATGGAAAGTGATCACCAGGTTATGGCCACTGCCTCCACATCTATACTACTTGTCTTTCCAACCCTTTCTGTCACGCAGGTACCCCGCTCATTGAGGGCCGAAATGTGGAACAAGACAATTTAGCCTGATCTGTAAACAAGACTCTGCAACGAACCTGGTAACGATTGGTGACGACCTCTCTGGTGCAAAATGATTACCGGTAAATACTATGAGTAATCAGGTGTTTTTAATCCCTGCAGCATACCGACCGGCTGCTGATTTTATTAGTCGTTGATTTTCCAAGCCGGATTTTAGTTGAAGAAAAAGTCCATTACAGAGCAAAAGGCCTTAACGGTATTGTCTAACCGATTTTAACCCAGTGACCGGCTGGGATAAACAAAGCATGATTTCTTAAATTTTTCACTTCGTTTTAACCAATTTATTCAAATCGTTGAACATTTCCGAATTGAAAGCTGTTTAAACTATCGCCGGCAAGATTAAACAGTAATTACTTTTCTTTTACCTTTTTTTAATTCACACTAAACCAAAAAAAAATGCTTCCACAACTTCTGGGAATTACCCCGATTGCGAACACAAACTACGTGGCCTTTACTTTTTTTGTAGGCACCATGGCCATGATGGGTGCTTCCGTATTCTTTTTCTTTGAGATGTCAAATGTCGATAAGAAATGGAGGACGTCCATTCTTGTCTCAGGTCTCATTACGTTTATTGCTGCAGTTCACTATTATTACATGCGCGGTTACAATCTTGATACCGGCGAGTCGCCAGTATTCTTCCGTTATGTTGACTGGATTCTTACTGTACCGCTCATGTGCGTTGAATTTTACCTCATCACCAAGAAGGCCGGTGGTAAAATTGGACTACTTTGGCAGCTGATTTTTGCTTCCGTCATTATGCTCGTAACGGGTTATATCGGCGAAGCGATTTACGGTAGCCAGGCACAAAGCTGGATCTGGGGACTGATCAGCGGTATCGCTTACTTCTACATCGTTTACCTGGTATGGTTCGGTGATGTAGCAAAACTGGCAAACAACGCAGGGCCAGCCGTGGCAACAGCAGTTAAGACGCTCGGCTGGTTTGTTCTTGTGGGTTGGGCCATCTATCCAATCGGTTATATCGCTGGCACTGAAGGCGGCCTGTTTGGCATGAAGGTATTCCAGGGGCTTTCCATGGATATCGTGTACAACATCGGCGATGCCATCAATAAAATTGGCTTTGGACTTGTGATTTATGCACTGGCCCAGTCCGACAAGTCTCCTCAACTCGCGTAGGAAACTTCCCGAAAGTGTGATGAAAGTCATCACACTTTCTTTTATTCATTCAAATACCAGAAAATTGGGACGGTGGTAAGGATTACGTTGTTACTTTTTGGAATTGTGTTGTTGATTTTTCAGCAATACATCATTGCATTCAACGCCCATGCCCAATTTTTTATTTTCCTGGCGGGAATCATTGTGCTGGGAGTGCCTCATGGCGCTGCAGACCTGCTTGTGGCGAGCCGGAATGCGGTCGTAAGGGGCAGGAGATTTTCAAAAATTAAATTTTTAACGGCCTATATAAGCCGGCTTTTTCTTTTTGCGGCTGTGCTATGGCTATTCCCCTTGCTTGGGAATGTACTGTTTATAATTTTTGCCGCCTATCATTTTGGCGAAACCGACTTGTATCAATTCAATATTGATACGCCAATCGGAAAACTATTTGTCATCACCTATGGATTGGTCATTCTAAGTGTCATTATCCTGGGACATTTCGATGAAGTCAGGCTCCTTTTCCGGTTATTCGCCACTGGTACAGAAAATTCAAAGTTGATAAACTGGATTGATGGGAATCATTATAACCTGATGACTATTTCCGGTGTGTTGTTTTTTGTCACTACATTTTTCTATTTTTTGAAAAGTAAGGACGCCGCGAACGATGGCCGGGGCAAATTCCTGCTTTACTTTGCAACGATGCTGGTTATTCTCTTCATCCTGCCGCTAATGCTTGGTTTCACATTCTACTTTATTGTATGGCATTCCGTATTATCGCTGAGAAATATCTTTGTCTACCTCAGGCGGAACAACCTTTTTACCGGGAGAGTAATCGCGGGCCAGGTGCTGCTGTACAGCGCACTTGCCATGGTAGGAATAGCGTTGTTTGGGTTAACCGGTTTCATGTTTGTAAACATCAACGCGATGGCCGGGTCAATTTTCTTTGGACTGGCTGTACTGACCGCCCCCCATATGCAGATCATGCATGACATGTACAACAGTATCCGCCTCGGCAAGCTGTTCCAATAGTCCGGCAGGCAAATGGATTGATTGTTCAGTTGGTTTTCTGCTGCTTCAGGATGGCCGATTTACACCTGCCATCCTTCAATAGCTCCCAACAGCCGGGTGACTGAGCATCTCCCCCGCAGTGGAGACCCGTCACTCCAGCTTGACTAGTGCGAAATCCCTATTCACGCTTCAGTCTCCTGGCTAACCGAATGATGGTAAACTTTGTGGAGTCGTAAATTAAGCCCGCAATTAGTATGGCGGCGGCTATAGTTAATGTATAAATCCCGATTCTGGAATACAACACTCCACCGAGAATTCCACCCCCAAAAAAGAAACAGACTATCGTAAATCGCAACCTGATGGCAGACATCAATTTTCTCTTCTGCTCCTTTTCTTTAAAAAAGAACAACTGGGATAGATCTATCCCCAGGTCGGTAAACAAACCGGTCAGGTGGGTTGTCCGGACGACAGCACTCGAAATGGTCGTTACAAAAGAATTCTGGAGCCCCATGGCAAACAAGAGGCTGCAGGCTATCAGGTTGGGGTGCAAGGCAATTAAATACTGCCCGTAAAAGCCGATGACAAAAAGTATTATACTTTCAATCAAAGCCGGTGCCATATAAATGTACCGGTCACTTTTCTGCGCGACAAGTTCTATAAGTAGGTTGGAAACAAATGAGCCAAGGAAAAAGAAGAATATATACAGAAAATAGATAAACCCCTGCCACCAGTTTAACTGGAATACCTCATCCATCAAAAAGGCGAAGTGCCCGGTTACATTGGTGGTTAAGCGCTTCACCGAAAAAAAGCCGGTCGTGTTTACCATACCCGCTACAAAAGACAGTAAGGACGCTATCCTCAGGTTGTGACGTAAAGTTCTTTTTTTTCCGAAATGTCTAAACATGTTCCATTTCTTTACGGCTCAAAGCCGTTTCTCCTGTGCCGCTAGCTCCACGATGATGACCGGCGTCGATGGCCACCGCCTTATCACCACAACAAAGCCGGCTTAAACCCATCTTTTTTTACGGTCTGTAACCGGGTGCTAAAATCAACCGCAGCAATGCGGCTCGCTTCCCAACCTTTGTACCAGCCTGCTCAGGGTTTTTGCGGTAACACTCAGCAGCTGCCCACAGGTCTTAGTCAGTGGAAAGTAGTCTATACTACGGTAAGTACACTATTTATCTGGCAGATCCCTGCGGATTAAGGCAGTATTAATGGCTGTGCCGCCAGGTCTAGGTAAAGCATTGCAACCTTAACAATCCGCCATCTCCCAACCAACATGGAAAATGAAAAAGACGTTTATAACTTAATTGAAGCGTCTGAATTACTCCCATTTACGCCAATATGCTTTTCAAATTTATTATGTATGACCAGTATCAACAAGCCAAAAATAATGGCAGATACGATTAACCCGGTGTTGAGCAATCCGCTGACAGAAAAAGACAACCTGATTAAAATAGTGGAGATGATAAAGCCCGAGTTCCTGATAACTTTGTGAAACTCATCGGTATGAAAAAATGAAAACAGCAATAGAAAAACATCTGAAATAATCAGAATGGTAAAAAACTGTTCAAAGAAAATATTATTAATGTTTTTGAATGCAACAACGCCACCGTTACCCGGGGTAATAACACTTACACACCAGCTGATAAAAGAATAAATAGCCACAATAACAAGTACCGGCACCAGGGCTGTGGCCATCACTTTCTTTATTTTGATAAACCTTACTATTTCCTCCGACTGGGGTCTATCATGTACTACCGGTGTGTATTTCTTCCGGCTTTGTATATAGAACTGGTAAATCAGAAAAAAAAGCAGTACGGAAGCTACCAAATCGTACGTAAACTGCAAATCATATTTGATTTCAAACCAATCAGACGAAAACGACAAAGTGGAAAGGTCTTTAAACAACCGCCGGATAATAATCAGCGTAATAATCTCGTATTGCTTGGTGATATACGTCGTGATAGATTTTGGAAGATAATGTATCAGCAGGTATACTTCGTAAACAAGAATAAATGAAAAAGGGGTATATATTGCCGCAATCGGATTGCTCAGCAGGTCTGAAGGCGTAGTGAGGTTAATGATCTTCAGACTTACCAGAAATATAATAAACAGGTGGATAAGAAAGCTTGCAATGGCTATGACTAAAATGATCTGTTCACTTTTCTTTTTGGTTTTTTCCGATAGAAGCTTTTGATAAAGACCATTGAAATGTGGGTTCACTGCCATGTATACATTACTTTTTGAGCGAGCCTATCTAACACGATATATCGGTAAAAGGTTGCCCTGTCCTGATAATCGTCCGGCCTCCTGGCGGTTATATTTCAACGGAACATCTTTTAATCCAGCTCGTAACAACTGGCAGCTTATCCAGGATCATGACTAACTGGAACAGACCCTTTAATTTACTACGCTGCTGAGCCGTATTTAAACCACAACAGGCATCTCCCTTCGCGGAAGCCACCGAACCTCCGGCAATGCACCATCATTGTCCGCCGACTTCCTCTACGGTGTTCACCAAAACGGGAAACTACGGAAACCGGCCCTGCCAGGACTTACCCATAATAGCGCTAGTGACACTTCCCAGCCCGTATACTATAGCAAAATCTCATTGGCCTGCAACGAATTTATAAGATTGGCGGTAAACATTCGGGGATGTTTATTAATTTGAACGTATGAAACCATTACTGATTATCGGGCTGGGCGGCGGCCTGGGCAGTATTTTTCGCTACCTGCTGCAAATCTATGCCGGTAAAACACTGCCCATGGCGTTTCCCCTAGGCACTTTCCTGGTCAACGTCATCGGCTGTTTCCTGATAGGACTGCTCTTCGGGCTCTCCAATAAATACCTGTGGCTTAGCCTTGAGTGGCGCCTGTTTCTAATCACCGGCCTCTGTGGCGGGTTTACCACATTTTCCACTTTCTCCTATGAAAGTGTTGGCTTGTTCAGGCAGGGCAATTATCCAGTACTCCTATTGTATATTTTCGCGAGCGTCCTGGCAGGTTTTTTAGCAACACTGGGCGGGTCCGCGCTCATCCGGTAGCCCTGATGTTTTTTCCTTGTTACTTTATTCACCATACCCGACCGGCTATTCATCGATAACAACTACGGTCATTTTATATCAAAAACCAAAAACAATCACATGAATCCCCAGGTTAATAAATATTTTGAGCGCGCCCGGGTGTGGCCGGAAGAAATGTCGGCATTACGAACAATTCTCCTCGACTGCGACCTGACCGAAGAACTGAAATGGGGCAAACCCTGTTATAGTTTCCAGGGGAAGAATATAGCCATCATCCAGGGCTTCAAAGCCTATTGTGCCCTCTTGTTTTTTAAAGGCGTACTGCTCCGGGACGACCAACACCTGCTGGTAAAGACGGGTGAGCATACCCGCGTCGGGCGGCAAATGCGCTTCACCGGCGCCCGCGAAATCATTAAGCTTAAGCCCCACCTGAAAGCCTATATCCATGAAGCGGTTGACCTCGAAAAAGCAGGTGTACAAGTGGAGGTTGAAAAACTACCTTCCCTGGTTTTTCCAATGGAGTTGACCGCTGCATTGAAAAGCAACCCCGCCCTGAAAAAAGCATTTAACGCCCTTACCCCCGGCCGGCAACGCGCCTACCATCTTTATTTCTCCGATGCCAAACAAGCCAAAACGCGTATCGCCCGTATTGAAAAAATGACTCCCCGCATTTTGGAGGGTAAAGGCATCAATGACCGATAAGCCGGTCGGAAAACTACCGGCTTAGGGGACCCCTGCCCGCAACGTACAGCCTTCGCCTCACCGTGAGCCGGGATACAACTTTATGCCCGGTAGAAATCGTTCGCCCAACCCTACCGCTCCCCACCCAACGCGCCCTGCGCTTACCGGCATTATTATCCGGCATGAAACAAATACGGGCCGGCATTGTAGTACTTGCAGGCAACAGGAAAAGTCTTGGCTCTCGCGGCCTGTTCCTGTCATCGCCAGCCATTGATTCACCTTAAACAGATCAGTATGAAAAAAATTTTATTTGTGCTGACCAGTCATGCCGACCTCGGCAACACTGGCCACAAGACGGGTTTCTGGATCGAAGAGTTTGCCGCGCCTTATTATTTCCTGAAAGACCACGGGGCGAATATTACGCTTGCCTCGCCGAAAGGCGGCCAGCCCCCCATCGATCCGAAAAGTGCCGCACCCGACGCACAGACACCCGCCACCGTGCGCTTCAACAACGAAAGTGAAACCCGTGACCTGCTCTCCAAAACAGTTCCCCTTTCCACTGTTAAAGCGGCCGATTACGATGCGGTATTTTATCCTGGCGGACACGGTCCACTTTGGGATCTCTCGGAAGACAAAGACTCTATTGCCCTTATCGAAGATTTTTACCGCAATAACAAGCCAGTCACCGCGGTGTGCCATGCCCCTGCCATCTTCAAAGAAACAAAAAATGAGGACGGAACACCACTCGTGAGAGGGAAAAAAGTAACCGGTTTTACCAATGGGGAAGAGGAAGCCGTCAAGCTGACCAAGGTGGTTCCCTTTCTTGTTGAAGACATGCTGAAAGAAAAAGGCGGCATATATTCCAAAGGAAAAGATTTCGGGCCCTATGCAGTGGAAGACGGTCTCCTGATTACCGGCCAGAACCCGGCTTCGTCGGAGCTTGTCGCCGAATTACTCCTGAAAAGATTAAAGTAGTTTTTTTCGATCAGGCCACCGGATCCAAGCGCGACCCATCGCCATAAAATATAAAGGTGACCCATACAGGTCACCTTTACTGTTATCACAAAAAATTAGGGAACATACCGGAAGCAACTAGGCCAGGTCGAAACGACCCAGGTTCATCACCTTGGTCCATGCTGCTGCAAAATCGTTCATAAATTTTTCTTTTGAATCTGTGCACGCATACACTTCGGCTACCGCACGCAACTCCGAATTAGAACCAAAAATTAAATCCACGCGTGTACCTGTCCATTTAACTTTTCCTGTCTTTCGCTCGGTTCCCTCAAAAAGATCCTGCGCTTCACCCTTGGCCTTCCAGGTGGTACCAAGGTCCAGCAGGTTGATAAAATAATCATTGGCCAGCGCTCCCGGCTGGTTCGTAAACAGGCCGTAGTCTGACTTATCGTAATTGATATTGATGGCCCGCAGACCGCCAATCAGCACGGTAAGCTCCGGCGCAGTCAGCGTCAGCAGCTGTGCTTTATCAATCAGCATTTCTTCGGGTGAAGATTTGTGAACGGCCCCCACATAGTTCCGAAAACCATCAGCAACCGGCTCCAATGCGCCAAAAGAAGCGATATCGGTCTGCGCAGCAGACGCATCTGCCCTGCCCGCTCTGAATGGCAAGGTAACAGGATGCCCGGCATTCCTGGCGGCCTGCTCCACGCCTGCCGTGCCGCCGAGTACAATCAGGTCAGCCATCGATACCTGTTTCCCGGCCTGTGCCGCGTTAAACTCCTGCTGAATGCCTTCCAGCACCTGCAATACCTTCGTGAGCTGCGCGGGATTATTCACCTCCCAGTCCTTCTGCGGCGCCAGGCGCAACCGCCCGCCGTTCGTTCCACCACGCTTGTCAGAATCACGGTAGGTTGCCGCAGATGCCCATGCGGTAGCCACCAGCTCGGAGACAGTTAATCCTGCCCCCAGTATTTTTTCTTTTAAGCCTGCAATGTCCTGGTCGTTCACCAGCTCATAATGAATCTCGGGGATGGGGTCCTGCCACAGCAGTTCTTCCTGCGGTACTTCAGGGCCGAGGTACCGTTCCTTCGGACCCATATCACGATGAGTCAGTTTATACCATGCGCGGGCAAAAGCATCGGCAAACTGTTCCGGATTTTTATGAAATCTCCTTGATATAGGCAGGTAATTCGGATCCACCTTCAGGGCGATATCAGTCGTGAGCATAAACGGCGCATGCTTTTTCGATGGATCATGTGCATCGGGTACGGTACCGGCACCTGCGCCATCTTTGGGCTGCCACTGAAACGCACCGCCCGGCCCTTTTATCAGCTCCCACTCAAAATTGAACAGGTTCTCGAAATATTCGTATCCCCACTCGGCCGGTGTGGTGGTCCAGGCACCTTCCAGTCCGCTGGTGATGGTATACTGCGCATTACCTGTGCCGTATGTATTTTTCCATCCCTTACTTTGTTCTTCTATTGTTGCGCCGGCTGGTTCTTTACCCATGTACTTGCCCGGATCGGCAGCACCATGAGTCTTTCCGAAAGTGTGTCCCCCGGCAATCAGCGCCACGGTCTCCTCGTCATTCATCGCCATCCGGCCAAATGTTTCGCGGATATCATGTGCAGCCAGCATCGGGTCAGGTTTACCATTGGGTCCTTCGGGGTTTACATATATCAAACCGAGCTGGGAGGCACCCAGCGGCTGCTCCAGTTCACGGCTCTGCGTGTATCGTTTATCACCCAGCCACTCTGTTTCCGAACCCCAGTAGATGTCCTGCTCGGGTTCCCAGATGTCTTCCCGTCCGCCGCCAAACCCAAAGGTTTTAAAGCCCATGGATTCCAGCGCGCAGTTACCCGTCAGGATCATCAAATCGGCCCAGGAAATCTTTTTCCCGTATTTCTGTTTGATGGGCCATAACAGCAGGCGGGCTTTGTCCAGGTTGGCATTATCCGGCCAGCTGCTCAGCGGTGCAAACCGCTGTGATCCGGACCCACTGCCACCACGGCCATCGCCAATGCGGTACGTACCCGCACTGTGCCAGGCCATACGGATAAAAAAAGGACCGTAATGCCCGTAATCGGCAGGCCACCAGTCCTGCGAGCTGGTCATCAGCTCAAACAAATCTTTTTTTACCGCCTGTAAATCCAGTTTTTTAAATTCTGTGGCATAGTTGAAATCCTTGTCCATGGGGTTGGATAACGACGACTGCTGGCGAAGAATATTCAGGCTAAGCTGGTTCGGCCACCAGTCGCGGTTGGTCATACCACCACCCGCACTTTTAATCAATGCACCACCCATGAAAGGGCATTTGCCATTGGTCTTCGCTGCCGGCTGGTCATTCACTTCATACAAGGTAGACCCGCCCGGAGGCGGTATTGTTTTGTTGGTATCCATACGAAAGTTGATTTATTTATTACGCCTTGAAATATAAGGATCGTCCTCTTAAATTGTTTAGGTTTATGCTTTTTTGCCCCGCTTAAGACTGAGCTCGGACCGATAAGCAGGCCATAAAAAATCAAAATTAAGAAAAAGCAGGTAAAGGCGTTTTGTAACAGCCTGAATTGGCAAACATAACGCCCGGCCCTGCTTCCAGGCAGAAAATAATGAAGTATTCAAAGCTTTTCTATGCGATCCGCACAGATAACTAATCAGGTGGCTTACTGGGATGGGGTTGCCGGCATAAAAAGCTTCACACACCCGCTCCAGCCCGGCTTTTTCGCGCCATTCGCTGGCAGGGAAAGCAGGGTGGTCGACTTTGGCTGCGGCTATGGCCGGGTAATTAAGCAACTGCTCGATCTTGGCTATACCCATGTCACAGGATACGACACTTCAGCGGCCATGATTGCAATTGGAAAAAGCCCTGACGAACTCCCCATTTTTCATATCGCCACCGCCGGAGATCTGCCGGTGGAAGACCAAACTATCGACGCCTTCCTGCTCTTCGCCGTGCTCACGTGCATCCCCTCCAACCGCGAGCAGCAGGCACTGATCAACCTGCTCCACGCTAAATTAAAAAAGGGAGGCGTTATTTACATCAGCGATTATTACCTGCAGGAAGAATCGCACGAAGTGGGGCGCTATGAACACCTGGATGGCGACAGCCATAATTTCGGCGTCTTCACCCAGCCGGACGGAGCCGTTTTCCGGCACCATACTACAGACTGGATAAGTACCCTGCTGCAGCCATTTACCACCCTCGCACAACAATCGATCCCGGTGACGACCATGAAGGGCCACACCGCAACAGGTTTTCAACTAATAGCCCAAAAGTAAAAAGGAAAAAATTAGTTTGTCACCCGGTTTCCCGGTGCGACAGGAGGTGTACCAGTAATATTGCGACCGATAACAATCCCCCCAATACCGACACGCCCGTCCACCGGAACTGCTGCCAGGCCACCGCCCCGAGTACCGTACCCAGCGCCCCGCCCAGGAAAAAACAGACCATATACACGGTATTCACACGGTTCCGCGCATCCGGGTTCTTTGAAAAGATGATGTTCTGGTTGGTGATATGCAGCGACTGCTGCCCCAGGTCCACCAGCAGCACACCGATCACAATACCCACGATAGAATGGGCAGAGAAAAAGAAAACAATCCACGACACGATCAGCATCAGCACCGCGAACGAAATGATTTTACTTTTGCTCACTTTATCATTCATCTTACCCACCACCGCGGCGGCCAGCGCGCCGCCGATCCCCACCAGTCCGAAAATACCGGCGACCGTGCTGCCATACCCGAAATTATCTTCCATCAGAAATACCAGCGTAGTCCAGAATGCACTCAGGCCCGCAAAAGAAAGGGCACCCCGTAAGGCGGCAAGGCGCAGCGCCGGCTCTGTTCGCGCATAAAACCAAAGCGATTTCAACAGGCTCAGGTAGCTGCCACTATATTGCGGGTTAATCCGCGGCAATTTTATCCGCAGTAGCATAAACAACGCCGCCATTATCGCAGCCGCACTGTAATACATCACCCGCCAACCGAACTGCTCCCCCACAAAACCGCTGATCACCCGGCTGCCCAGGATGCCAATCAACAACCCGCTCATCACGATCCCAATCGCCCGGCCCCTCCCTTTATCATCACTTAGCTGCGCTGCCATCGGTACAAACAACTGCGGGATGGCGGACGTTAACCCGATAAAAAAACTACACACCACCAGCAGCAGCAGGGAACTGGCCAGGGCCGCCGCCAGCAGGGAGAGAATCATGAGGATAAAATCTATCCGTAATATCTTTTTATTGGACACCATATCGCCGAGTGGGATGACCAGTAATAACCCGCAGGCATAACCGAGCTGGGTAGACAGTGCCACATTACTGACAGCCGGCTGGCTCACCTTGTAGCTCACCGCTATCAGGTGCAGCAAAGGCTGGTTATAATACAGGTTGGCCACCACCAGCCCCGCGGAGACACTCATCAGGTACAGGGTGGAATTGGTGAGCTTTTGTTGTGTCATCATTGTGAACAGTAAAAATACAGACTAGGGCATAACCAGGCCTATCCAAGTTTTGTTCCTGAATTTTATAGTGACCGCTGCTGTTTTTTGAAGCCGGGCAGCAGCACCACTTCAGCATCGTTGCGTCGCACACTTGTACGGTTGTTTCGTCCATGATCGGCAGCCTGGCGGCCGGACTTGCTTAACCCGTAATTCCCGGATTTTGTTTACCTTCCCTATACCGGTCGTTGCGCGCAGTTTGCACGATGCTTGGCCGGCTCATTGTTATCCCGCCAAACTAACCAGTATGAAAACGGCCATTTTTTTTCTGATCCTGCTGGCCGGTTCGCCCGGTGGTCGGATCAGCCCTGCGGCGTATCAGCCTGTTTCCGGCCATTCCGCTGCCACCGCCGGAAAATACCAGTGCACCCCCTGCGGTTATCCCTGCGACCAGGAGGAAGTCAGCGGCCCGGGCAAGTGCCAGCACTGCCAGATGGATTTCGTAAAAAAATCAACGGTAATTTTTAAAACCATCCGGCCGGAAGACATTTGCCGCTATATCAGCAGTCACCCCGGCGTGGTACTGCTGGATGTACGGACCAGGGAAGAATTCGAAGGCAGCGCCAGCCCGGATTTCGGAACCCTGAAAAATGCCATCAACCTGCCCGTGCAGGAACTGGAAGCGAAACGGTCATCCCTTAGCGCTTTGAAAAACCGGGAAATTATCGTGTACTGCTCGCATAGCCACCGCAGCCCGCTCGCCAGTTATATATTGACACAACACGGTTTTACCAACATTGCGAATATGGCCGGCGGCATGAGCGCGATGACCGACAACAGCTGCCGGAAAAAATAAATTCCGGTCGCCCGGCGATTATTTGTTTTCCTTCACCCCGTACATCCCGTCTATCATTGCTGCCCCCGCCTCGATCGTTCATGCCTGCACTGCCGTTGACGGGTGTGACACAACGATGCCCGGCTATGTCCGCCTGCCCGGCCCATGTTTCCTATTTACAGCAGCTGATCGAAAAATGATCATTGGCAAAACCCCAGCCCGCCGGGAAAAACGGGAAACGGCCATATGAATTTTAGGTGAACCGTAAACCTTACCTGTTAACGGCTGTTTGATAACGGAACACTATTTCATCAAACAAAAAAAATATTATGCATATCGTACTTACCGGTTCGCTCGGCAACATCAGTAAACCTCTCGCGGCAGCGCTCATACAAAAAGGACATGCCGTGACGGTTATCAGCAGCCACGACGACCGCAAAAAAGAAATTGAAGCCGTGGGTGGCAAAGCTGCCATCGGTTCCCTGGAAGACCCAGCCTTCTTAACGGATACCTTTCGCGGTGCTGACGCTGTATATGTAATGGTGCCCCCCAATTATGCCGTACCGGATAACCGGGCTTATTACAACCATATCGGCCAAAGCTATAAAACAGCCATTGAAAAATCAGGCGTTAAACGGGTCGTGCAACTAAGCAGTTTTGGCGCCGATCTCAGCGCGGGTACCGGCCCCATCCTCGGCTCGCACGATGTGGAAGGCATCCTCGACAGTATCCCCGGCATCGCGCTCACCCACCTCCGGCCCGCTTCATTTTATACCAACTTCTATGCCTTCACGGACATGAAAAAACATATGGGATTTATCGGCTCGAATTATGGTGGCGAGGACAAACTCATCCTGGTTTCCCCGGACGATATCGCCGCGGTCGCAGCTGAAGAACTGGTCGCCACGGCGCCTGTACAAAAAGTAGTTTACATTGCCAGCGATGAAAAAACCGCCACTGAAGCAGCGCACATACTTGGCAAGGCCATCGGCAAACCGGATTTGCAATGGCTTACTTTTCCCGACGATAAGACCAGGGAAAGCCTCGTAAAAAATGGCCTGTCTGAACATATGGCAGATAACATGGTGGAAATGGGCCACAGCGTGCACACGGGGGAATTGCGAACCGACTACGAGCAACACCGGCCACAGCAACTGGGTAAAACAAAGCTGGAAGATTTCGCCCGGGAATTTGCCGCTGCATACGGGAAATAACAAGCGGTGAAAGCCAGGTAACAACCCGCCGCCCGGAGTTCGGCCACCCGCTCGCCGTGAGGGACATGCATGGCGGTGGGCAATGCGGCAGGGCAATTATTTGCGGTGAGATTGGAACAAAAGAAGTCCCCTCCTTTTTCGTTTTCTGCGAACAGGGTATTATCTTGATGCCCTGAACCGCAGCGCTTACAAAGCCCGCAATACCTTTTACGGCATGATCAAATGATTTTTCCTCCTGCTCCTTGCCCACGGCCTTGCCATACACGGCAACGCACAAACGAAAGCCATCACCGACCAGGGCCGGGAAGTAACGCTTTTCGACAACGGCACCTGGAAATACAGCCATGACAGTACGTCGGCCAATGCGCCCGATTCGCTGCAGCTCAACCCGGTCTCCTTTGCCAAATCAGCAGACGCCGGCTTCCTGGTTAAAAGCACCACGTTCAACGTGGGTGTATCCATTAACACCGGGGACTGGACCTATACCGGGCGGCGCGACAATGAGAAGAACCCGGAATATCATTTTTCAGCGAAAACTGTCGACGGCTATGCGATGCTGATTACGGAGACCGTCGGGGTTGATTTGATATCCCTGAAACGGGCCGCCCTTTCGAATGCCCGCAGAGCGTCTTTTGATATCCAGGAAACCTACTCAGATTATCGTATGGTGAATGGCATCAAAGTAGTTTGCCTGGAAATGAAAGGCACGGTATCGGGCATTAAATTGGCCTACCTGGGCTATTATTACTCCAATGAAAATGGAACGGTGCAACTGTTGGCCTATTGCAGCCTTCCGCAGTATGAAAAAATGAAACCCGCGCTGACCCGATTTCTGAATGGGCTTACAGAAATAAAGAAAACTCCAGCTCCTTAACCTTTGCCGCGCTGGCGACAGGACTATTTCCCGGCCGGTAAAGCTCCGCTGTTTATCCTACCTTCCCTCCCGGGTCTATACTGTGAACGCACAACCAAACGGCAGGAAATACGACGGCATCGACATTCACACGGTGAAACGCCCTCACGCACATGGAACATGAAAAAAATGCAGTACGGCTCAGCAAATTCCTGAGCCTGGTGTTAAGGCACCGGCCGGAAGCACTCGGGATAACCCTGGACGACAACGGATGGACCGATGCGAACCAGCTGGTCGTCCAGCTCCGGGATAAGGGCTGGCCGGCAGACCGCGCGGTGCTGGACCGCCTTGTTTCCGACAACCCGAAAAAACGATTTGCCTATAATGAAAGCGGGGATAAGATACGGGCCAGCCAGGGTCATTCTGTAGCGGTGACGCTCGGGTATTCGGCGAAGGAACCGCCGGCAATGCTCTACCATGGTACCGGACAGCAGTCGGTACCCGGTATTCTTACCGTCGGCATCGAGAAAAGAAAACGGCACCATGTTCACCTCAGCCCGGACATCCCTACTGCCCTTAATGTGGGACGACGGCATGGGCAGCCTGCGGTTTTCATCGTAAAGGCGCTGGAGATGTACCGGCTGCAATACACATTCTTTTTATCCGACAATGGCGTGTGGCTGACCGATTATGTGCCACCGGGCTTCCTGGAACAATATAACGGAACAGCGACCTGAGGCCGCAGCCCGTAACCATGACCATGCCCCCGCCGCAGTTGTCCTTTTATAAAAACTATCCCCCATGTATACCCGCTTTTATGTTTTGTTATGTTTGGGTTCGCTTGGCATTTTTGCCGCTGCGGCCCAGCCGGACAGCATCATGTTAAAAGATATCCAATGGAACACGAATGCCCCCGCGAAATCCACCGAGTTGTTTATTCCTTCCGGGGCAAGCCTGCTGGCGGGTTTAATCTACCAGCCCAACGGGAACGAAAAACATCCCACCCTGCTGCTATTGCACGGCTACCCAGGCAATGAACGAAACCTCGACATCGCCCAGGTGGTGCGGGCACATGGCTGGAACGTGATCTATTTTGATTACCGCGGGTCCTGGGGCAGCCAGGGAAAATTCAGCTTTACTAATTGCGTGGAAGATGTGGTGAACGTGGTGGCCTTCTGTCACCGCTACAGCGATTCGCTGCATATTGATACGGCCAATATCGCACTGTTCGGTCACAGTATGGGTGGCTGGGTATGCCTGCAGGCGCTTGCCCGCCTGCCCGCCGTGAAAAAAGGGTTTGCGCTGTCCACCTGGAATATCGGACTCGATTTTAAAAAGGTGATGAATGCGAAAGAACGCATTGACCTCATTGCCAAAAGTGGTAATTCCACGAAATATTTTGTACTGAATACTTCACTCAGCGATCTTTTTGGCCCCGTGATGACACACCCTGAACGATACGAACCCGCCACGCATGCGGCATTGCTGGCGAAAAAATCGATCGTCATGCTGGATGAGCATCACCGTAACGAAGTAATCGCTACCGCTATCCGGGCGCAACACCCTGCCGATTTTGATTACGAAGTTTGGAACACCGATCACCCGTTTAGCAACAAACGGGTCTCGCTAATGAATAAGGTACTGGCGTTCCTGGAGAAATAGTTCCCGGTTGCCCATTACCGTGATGCCGCTCAAGAGTGCGACGCAAGGATGCCGGGATAGGTGATACCGCCGGGCAAAAAAACTGGTATACCAATTTATGACCATGCCACTATTAGCCCTGCTTTTGTTTCCGTTTATCGGCCATACCCGGGCGGACAGCATCCCCGCAGCCGACATGTCCGCAGTGGCTACCCATGCCTTCCGGGCCGGTAAAAACCCGGATTTTATAGCCGTCGATGGCAACGATGCGTGGGTGGTGGATGATCACCAGTCGGCCGTCTTTAAAATTTCAGACCAGGGAAAAATTATAGTGCGGGTGGCGGTTCCGCAAGCCTGTACCGCACCCATTTACGGTTATGGCTACCTATGGGTGATGAGCTGCTCCGGCAAATCATTGTATAAACTTGACCACCGGTCTGGAACCATCGCCGCCGTGATACCCACCGGTATGGCGGACAGTTCCGGTGAAATGAGCCTGTCAGCTACCGGGGGCTTTATATGGCTGTTGTCTGACAGCACCGGGGTATTGTCTAAAGTGGACCCCAGGCGCAATAGCATCGTAAAGCAAATTGCCGTACAACCCTTTTCGTACGGCAGTTGCAGTGGCTTTGGGGCAATCTGGGTCAGCAACTACCGCAACAACAGCGTGCAATGTATTTCACTGGTAACGGATACGGTTTCCGCGACCATCGCCGTCGGCAAGCATCCGCGTTTTATCACTGCCGGGGAAAATGGGGTCTGGACGCTGAACCAGGGTGATGGCACGGTGTCCCGCATCGATCCGCTATCCAAAAAAATGGTGGCCGGCATCGACGTGGCGGCAAAGGGTGGCGGAGGCGATATCGCCGCCGGCGCAGGAAAAATCTGGGTGGTCTCCACCAACCCGCAAAGACCCGTTCAGCTGATTGACCCGCGCACCAACAGCGTTCAAAAAATTTACCGGCAGTCCGTCAACGGCAGGCCCGCTGAAAAAGTTGACGGCGCGGTCAGAGCAGGCCGTCGCTATACCTGGGTGACCGGTTACCACAGCAGTACGGTATGGCAATTCCGAAACCGCGAAGGCGGTTAAAGGTAGCTGGCCGGCAACAACACGCTGTGGCAGCGTCGTTGCTACGCTGCGTTCATCGGAAGTACAATAACCGCCGCTACCGCCGCATGGTGGTTGCCGTAAGACAAATTTTAGTATTTTTAATTACCCGTTGAAAGCATACTGACAGCAATGCCGTACAAGGCAAACATCACCTTATCCATGGCCTACTCCAGAAAAATAAAGGGTGCGCGGATTTTATACTGCATTGTTTTTTACCTGCTCCTGGCTGCCCTTGGCCTGAGCGTGTTTTCCCTGCGGCCGGTGTGGATGCTGGCCTGCCTGCTGGGTATTTACCAGGTTGGCTACAGCAACGCCCTGCTCCAGTTGGTTATCACCGAACGCGGGCTCCGCATCACCCGTTACTATTTTGGCTGCATCATGACCAACACGCATGATCTTTCCCTGGATCGCCTGATGTGGTATCCCCCTGGAAAAAATAAGGACGTGGGCCACGGCTACCTGCGTGAGGGAAAGGAAGTCGGCACCCCGAAACTGCCGAACATTAACCCGCTGCCGTCGGAAACGCATATTATTTATTACCCGGGCGATTTCCCTGAACAGAAACGTGCAAAGGTGGTCATCACCCATTACGAGGCCCTGCTGCTGCTGGACCTGTTCAAAACCAGCCTGGAGGAAAAAAGACTGCCGGACGGAACAAAAGGGCAACAACCCGGGGCTACAGACCCCGGCGATGCGCCTACTCCCGATCAGCTATAACCGAAAAATAAAAAAACAGGCGATGAACACTATCGGCTATTTCGAGATCCAGTCCTCGCAACCTGAAAGAGATGTCAAATTTTACAACACGGTTTTCGGCTGGCACTTTGAGCGCCAGCACGGAATACCCATTCCCTATTTTAGTATTAAAACACCTGGCATCAGCGGCGGGTTGCTGCAACGCCCTGTTGCCATACCCTCCTCCCCAGCGGGCACCAATGCCTACGTTTGTTCAGTACAGGTAGATAATTTTGATGCCACCAGTGCACTCATCCTCGCTAACGGCGGCCAGGTTGCCATGCATAAATTTGCCATCCCCGGCCGGTGCTGGCAGGGCTACTTCCTCGACGAAGACAGGAATACCTTTGGCATTTTCCAGGCCGATGATCAGGCAGCCTGACTGCCTGGTAAAATCCTGCTGCCATAACCGCCGGCAGCAACGGGGCGCTGCCGCCGCATTGATGAATTGATTAATTGTTTATTAATATTAACCGTACAAGGCACAACAGGCCCGATGGTTCAACGCGATATAACGATGATCCGGATTTCAAGTTTGTGGTGATAGAGAAGTTTCTCTCGGTAGAAAATGAATTTTCATTAAAAGACGGGCTGTTACTGAAGTATTTCTTTATCCTGAAAAGTCTTATACTGAGCGACCAGCAGGCTTTCGGCCTCGATAAATGTGATATCAGGGTGGAACAAATACCCCTGCTCTACCAGCCCATCAGCAATATCCGGCTCACCAGGGAACGATCGGTCAGCAGCAGGCAGCAGGCATAGCGTAAGCCGCAAACGGCGCGGGCATCAGCCCGTTTCTACCAAAAAAGTGTTACTTTCCGTTTCGGCAATAAGGGTTGGAGGAATTCGCGGACGAATAATTTGCGCATGCCTCCGACCCTTTTTTTAAAGCATTAACCCAACTAACTGTCTATGCGTTTCATCGTCCTGGTCGTACTCACCCTGATCTTTTTTTCCTGCCGGCAGTCGCCATCTTCCGAATCAGCTTCGCAAAAGAATTATTTCAATTACGGCGATTCCATCGAGGGCGGGGGGGTGCGCCTGGTTCCCATTACAACACCGGTCGGAAAATATAACGTGTGGACCAAACGCTTTGGCAGCAACCCCAAGATAAAAATCTTACTGCTCCACGGCGGACCCGCCATGACCCATGAATACCTGGAATGTTTCGAAACGTTTTTTGAACGGCAGGGCTATGAATTTTATGAATACGACCAGCTCGGATCCTATTACAGCGACCAGCCCAAAGACAGCAGCCTGTGGACGATCCCGCGTTTTGTAGACGAGGTGGAGCAGGTGCGGAAGGCTATCGGTGCCGACTCCTCGAATTTTTATGTGCTCGGCAACTCATGGGGAGGGATCCTCGCCATGGAATATGCCCTGAAATACCAGCAGCATATCAGGGGCCTGATTGTTTCCAATATGGTGGCGAGCGCGCCTGAATATGGCCGCTATGCGGATGAAGTACTGGCCAAGCAAATGGACCCCGCGGTCCTCGGAGAAATCAGGTCGATTGAAGCGAAAAAAGATTTCAGCAACCCGCGTTATATGGAACTGCTGACGCCCAACTTTTACCACCAGCACCTCTGCCGGCTCAACACCTGGCCCGACGGTATCAACCGCGCTTTCAAACATGCTAACAGTGAAGTATACACGATGATGCAGGGACCGAGCGAGTTCGGTATCAGCGGCCGGCTTGCCCAATGGGATATTAAAGACAGCCTGCACCTAATCACGGTGCCCACGCTGATGGTCGGTGCCAGGTACGACACAATGGATCCGAAGGCGATGGAAGCCCAGAGTAAGCTGGTCAAAAACGGGCATTACCTGTATTGCCCCAATGGCAGTCACCTCGCCATGTGGGATGACCAGGCCGTTTACATGGCCGGTGTCACCAAATTTATCAATGAAACGGATGCCGGTACCGCCAGGTAATCCTTCAACCGCCCAGACCACTACCGATCTCAATAACCAAACTAACCTTTATGCTCAATCGCTTCTGCTTATTCACGGCGCTCGGTTTTGCCTGCCTTTTGGCGGGTTCCAATGTATTTGCACAACAGGCCACCTACAGCAAGACAGACATCGCCGCGCTGAAACAACAGATCCTGCCCCTGGTCTCGGCCAAAGAAAAACAGGTGCAGGAAATGGTGGACATGGTGTTCAGCTTCGGCGAACTGGGATTCCAGGAGTTCGAAACATCGAAATACCTGACTGATATCCTCGCTAAAAACGGGTTCGCAGTGGAGAAAGGCATTTCCGGCATTCCCACCGCCTGGATGGCCCGCTGGGGCAGCGGACGGCCGGTCATTGCACTCGGCAGCGACCTGGATTGCATCCCCAAGGCTTCTCAAACACCTGGCGTAGCCTATAAGAAACCCATCGTGGAAGGCGCCCCCGGGCACGGGGAAGGCCATAATTCCGGGCAGGCCGTCGTCATCTTCGCAGCCATCGCCATGAAACAACTCATGGAAAAAAATCATATCGCCGGCACCCTTGTTATCTGGCCGGGCGTAGCCGAAGAACTTGTTGCCAGTAAAGCCTGGTATGTCCGCGACGGCTATTTTAAAAATATTGATGCCTGCATCTTCACCCATGTAAACAGCGACTTCACCTGCAATTACGGTGACCCGGGCATGAATGGCCTGATCTCCGTAAAATTTTCTTTTGACGGTGACGCGGCCCACGCCGCCGGAGCCCCCTGGCGCGGCAAGAGTGCCCTCGATGCGGTAGAACTCATGGATGTGGGCTGGAATTTCAAACGCGAACACCTGAAGCCCACCCAGCGTTCGCACTATGTGATTATGGACGGTGGCGACCAGCCGAATGTTGTGCCCTCTAAAGCCAGTGTATGGTACTATTTCAGGGAACGAAATTATGCGGATATAAAAAGCATGTACGAAACTGGGATCAACATCGCCAAAGGCGCAGCCATGATGACCGATACCAAAGTTTCTTACCAGACCCTTGGAACCGCCTGGCCGGGACATTTCAATAAGGCACTTGCTGAAGCCATGTATGCCAATATCAAAACCGTGGGCATGCCGGTGTGGACTGATGCCGATCAGCAACTGGCCAAAGCCACCCAGAAACTCATGGAGGCGCCGGAGAAGGACCAGGAAGGCAAACGAATCGACGGGCTGAATACTACCATCGACAGCATCAGGGGATCGGTGCCTTTTTCCTGGGGCGGCGGAAGCGATGACATCGCTGATATTTCCTGGAATGTACCCACCATCGTACTGGGTTACCCGGCGAACATACCCGGGCTCAAAGGCCACCACTGGGGCAATGCCATCGCCATGGCCACACCCATCGCCCATAAAGGATGCGTGGCCGGCGCAAAAGCGACGGCCCTCACCCTGGTCGATTTATTCACAGACCCGTCCATCCTTGCAGCAGCCAGGGACTATTATACCAACGTGCAGACCAAAGATGCCAAATACATTCCCTTCATCACTGCCAGTGATCCGCCACCCATTTACCTCAACAAGGAAATCATGGACAGGTACCGGGAACAAATGAAACCTTATTATTACAACCCGGCGAAATATAAGACCTACCTGGAACAACTGGGCGTTAGCTACCCAACGCTTGAAAAAAAATAATATGAGCCGTGCACCGCGGGTGAAGGGACACTATCTGATCTTGCCTGGCATTGTCCTCACAGTATGCAGCGCCTGTCTTCCGATCGCCGGGAGAGCGCAAAGTCCTGAGTTCCTGATTCGGGAATTCGCCTCTGCACAAATAAAAAAAGGGGTGCGCACCATTGGTATGGGAGGAGACGGGGCTACCTCAGGGAACTACGCCCTGGTTTGGCGCGACTCTTCAACCGCTTTAATTGACGCAGGCACCTCCCGTTACAGCAATGGCAATACCTTCAGCTTTACCGCCGTTGGCGTCACCCTTCCCCGCTTTAAAAACGGCATCGCCTTATATGCCATGGCGCTTTCCCAAACCGCCGGCAATGTGTCGGCAACCCTCAAAACGCCGGGTCCCGGTAACGCTCCAGGAGGCTACCAGGGCGATGGAAATAACCAGGCAGTGTTTATCAAGGCGGCTATGCCGATGGGAAAAGGATTTTCAATTGGCCTGTTGCTGTCTTACGAAGTTTCCCAGTTTGATTTGCAGAACGATCTGACTTCAACCGATAACATCCGCTACCACACCAGGTGGTCGCCATCAGGCGGAATCGGGCTGATCTGGCAGCCGCTGAAAAGCGTGCTCCTGGGATGCAGGGCGGTATTCAGCAACGACCGGGAATACCGGCTGGATAAGGGGGGCACCGCTGCCGGTATGAATCACAGCCAGGAATACCGGGCAGGTATTGCCGTAGTACCCTGGCCGGGCGCCATGATCGACGCTGGCGGCAATATCAGGCACCGCTCCAACAGCCTGCTGAATACCCATTCCACTGCCATCGAACCGAACCTCGGCATTGAACAAAACATCTGGAAAAGGCATTTCGCGGTACGGGCCGGGCTGGACGAAACATCCCCCACCGCGGGCATCAGCCTCCGTTTTTCTCCTGTTGTCATGGATTTTGCCTATGTACATAACCTGGCTCTGGCGCGCCTGGGCACTGTTTTCGGCGATTCGGGAAATTCAATTATTGCTACCTTTATTGTAGACTTCGGACGGTTCACCAGGAAGTGATATTGTTGGCCAGTTCGGAAAAAACAATCCATGTAACAATTGCCAACAGGGAATAACCAACCAGCTGCGGGAAACGTGACCAAGATCCACCCTGTTCACTATGCCCGAATCGAAAAAAACGTTGATACGTAAACGGGGAAGCAGTTACTGTTCAGGAATTGGCTGCTCTTTTTTATGCCATTAGTGACCCGGAAACCTCGCATCTTTCTCTCACCAAAACAAACTACCATGAAAATACTCCTGCTTTGCCTGCTTGGTGGCGCAGGCTTCATCTTTTCCAGCACCGGCTGGCTATTTTCTCGGCCGCCTGCCATAGATGTCAATGCCTATCACCAGGCCATCGCTAAAAAACGGATGACGGCTTTGCGCTGCGCCCCCGACTGGTCGGATTTCCGGCTGGATGACGCGGAGATCAATGCCATGCCCATCCTGCCCGGCACCGGTACGCACCGCTGGCTGGTTTCCACGTCGTCCGACAGCGCGCAGCAATACTTTAACCAGGGCATCAACCTGTATTATGGCTTCCATATCATAGAAGCCCTCGCCTCTTTTAAAAAAGCGCAGCAGTTCGACAGTGGCTGTGCCATGCTGTACTGGGGCGAAGCCCTGGCGTACGGACCCAATATCAACGACGGTGTTTATACGGCTGCCCCCGAAGCGGAGCAGGCAGTGCAGAAAGCGTTGGACCACCTGCCGGCCGCCACGCCCGTGGAGCAGGATCTTATCCGGGCTATCAGCACGCATTACCGCGCCGACACCACTACCGGGCAGCCCGCACTAAACCAGGCCTATGCCGGCCGTATGCAGCGCCTGTTCGAAAAATATCCCAACGATACTGAGGTGGGTACATTGTATGCCGATGCGCTCATGAACCTGCACCCCTGGGATCTTTGGGAGCATAACCTTACCGCAAAGCCCTGGACGCCGGCCATTGTTGCTGTACTGGAGCATGTCCTGCAAGAAAACCCTGATCATCCCGGGGCGAACCATTATTTCATCCATGTGATGGAGGGATCCCCTACGCCTGGAAAAGCGAACCGCAGTGCCCAGCTACTGGCTGCACTTGCTCCGGGCCTTTCGCATATGGTGCACATGCCTTCTCATATCTATATACGTACCGGTGAATACCAAAAGGGGGTGGACGCGAACACCGCCGCACTCGTTTCTTATGATCAATACTTCGTCCGCTTTCCCGCCGTATCCGGTGGTGTCTTCCTGTACCAATACCACAATTTCCATATGCAGGCCGCCTGTGCCATCAATGCAGGCAACGAAACAGCCGCAGTAGCTGCTGCGATGGCTTGCCGGAAAGTAATCGATACAGCGTTTCTCGCCCTCGATGCGCCCATGGGCAATTTCGTGCAGTACGTGTACATGACACCGTTACTGGCGATGATCACCTACGGGAAATGGAATGCTATTCTGTCTGACCCACCGGTCGGCGGCAACCACCTCAATGCCAGGCTGCTTCGATCCTTTGCGCGGGGGATGGCATTTGCGCACCTCGGTCAGCTCAAACGATCCAGTGCCTGTCTCCGGCAAATAGACAGCCTGCTGGCACTGCCCGACCTCGCCGTGGTGATGGTACCTTTTAACGCGCCCGTTTCCGTAGGGCGGGTGGCACGCAGCATCCTCAGCGGCAGCATCGCCGCCCAGGAAAGAAATTTTACAACAGCGGTCGCCGAATTCAGCAGCGCGGTGCAAACGGAAGATTCCTTAGTATACCAGGAGCCACGCGACTGGCTCATTCCTGCCCGGCACTACCTCGGCCACGTACTCCTGCAGCAACACCGGTATGTCGCCGCGGAAAAAGTGTTCCTGGACGACCTGCGCTATCAGCCCAATAATTTTATTTCGGAAGCCGGCCTAAAGAAAGCAAGAAAAGGAATCCGGGGGGGATAAAGGACCAGCACATCACCCGACGGGCCAAGGCTGTATGCTTCCATCCACCATCTTTCCATCATGAAAAAGTGTTATCTTCTTTTTAGCGTCATCGCCGCCGCCGCACTGATTGTTTCCTGCAAAAACAACAGCAAAGTGCCGGCTGCGGCCGATATTGCCTCCATTGGCCTTCGGCAAGGCAGCCTGATCAGTTGCGGACCCCCTGATCAGCAATTTGGTAAAGTGAATTTTGCGAATTCCTGTTCGCCTGCTGTACAATCGGATTTCAACACCGCGATCGCACTGCTCCATTCATTTGAATACGAAGAAGCGGAAAAACTTTTTGCGTCTATCATCAACAGGGAACCTGCCTGCGCAATGGCCTACTGGGGTGTTGCACTCAGCAATTACCACCAGGTGTGGCCCTCCCCTCCCTCACCGGCTGAACTGGGTAAAGGCAGTAAAGCCATTGCCATCGCTCAATCCATAACGCACAAAACGGACAGGGAGATAGCCTACATCAACGCCATCGCGGAATTCTACCGCGACTGGCAGCACCGCCCCCACAACGTTCGCAGCCTGGCGTACATGAAGGCGATGGGAACGGTACACCGGGATTATGCCACCGATCCGGAGGCAGCCATCTTTTATGCGCTGTCACTGGATGCTGCGGCCGATCCCGCTGATAAAACCTATCGGTTCCAGCGGAAAGCCGGCGAACTGCTGTCGGCCCTTTACCCCGGGGAACCCCACCATCCCGGTATCGCGCATTACCTCATCCATTCCTACGACTACCCCGAGCTGGCCGCCATGGCCCTGCCTGCCGCCCGCGCCTACGCAGGTATTGCCCCTTCTTCAGCCCATGCGCTGCATATGCCCTCTCATATTTTTACCCGGCTGGGACTCTGGGAGGAATGTATCCAATCCAATATCCGTTCGGTGGACGCCGCACGACGCTATGCAGCAGCGGCAAAGATGAAGGGCCACTGGGATGAGGAACTGCACGGGCTGGATTACCTCGTGTACGCCTACCTGCAGGAGGGAGATGATCACCGTGCCGACAGCCTGGTGCAATACACCGCCAGGATCGACAACGTGTATCCCGCTAATTTCAAAGTCGCTTATGCATTTGCAGCTATTCCAGCCCGTTATTGCCTGGAAAATAAATTGTGGGGCCGTGCTGCTACGCTCGAAGCCGGTCCGGCAGGCTTTCCCTGGCAGGAATTTCCCTGGCAGCGATCGATCATTCATTTCACCCGCCTGCTCGGCGCCGTGCAGGAGCACAGGCCGGCATTAGCGGAAGCGGCACTCGACAGCCTTCGCATAAGCCGGGACACGCTCCTGGGCCGGAAAGACAGCTATAAGGCCAACCAGGTGGCGATACAGTATGAGGCGGGTAAAGGCTGGCTGCTCTTCCTGCAACACAAAAACAACTTGGCCGTACAACAAATGGAGGCAGCCGTAAAAATGGAAAATCATACCGCAAAAAGCCCGGTTACGCCGGGCGAAGTGCTGCCCGCCAGCGAGCAACTGGGTGAGCTGCTGCTCCGGCTGCGTCAGCCAGCCGCTGCCCTCGCGGCCTTCGAGGCAGACCTGGCCGATCACCCGCTTCGCTTCAATGGCCTGTATGGAGCGGCTCTGGCTGCAGAACAATCGGGCAACCGCGAAAAAGCCGGGGGGTACTACCGCGCCCTGCTCAGTACCTCTGCCGGGAGCGCCCGGAAAGCAATACAAAAAGCCAACTTATATTTACGGCAGTAAACCATACTCATGAAGTACTGCCTGTTCGCACTAGCGCTTACCTGTACCTGCTTATTTTTAGACGCCCAGGACACTGCAGTGCGGCCTTTTGTACTCGGTCAAATGCGGCACCTCCACTCCGCAGTTCTTGGAGAAGACCGCCTCCTTAACATCTACCTTCCCGAAGGTTACAGCGACAGCAATCGCAACCGCTACCCTGTTACCTACCTGCTCGACGGCTCGGCCGACGAAGATTTCATCCATACCGCAGGGCTCTACCAGTTCAGCAGTTTTCCGTGGGTCAACCGCGTTGCGCCGACGATCGTTGTCGGTATCGCCAATGTAAACCGCATGCGCGACTTCACCTTCCCGGCAACAGACACCGCACTGCTGAAACATTACCCGGCGTCCGGCCATTCAGCCGACTTCATCAGCTTCCTCGAAAAAGAAGTTCAACCCTTTATCGAACAGCAGTACAAAACCAACGGCACCCGCACGCTCATCGGGGAATCGCTGGGCGGGCTCCTCGCTACCCAAATCCTGCTGCAGCACACCCCGCTTTTCAACCGCTACATCATCATCAGCCCCTCCCTCTGGTGGAATAATGAATCCCTGCTGCGGCAAACTACCGGCCGGTTATCTTTCAACATGACACCCCGCCTGAAAATCTATATCGGTACAGGAAAAGAAGGACTGCCGCCGGGAAAGACCACGCGCACCATGCAGGAGGTGACGCGGGCATTCGCCGCCAAACTCAAAGCGGCCAACCCGGGTACAGCCACCGTGTTCTTCGACTATATGCCCACAGAAAACCACGCCACCGTCAGCTACCAGGCCACTTACAACGCGTTGCGGCTCTTAAGAGATACGGCACGCTGACACAGCTAACCCATGCAGGCATACCCCCCGGGGCCATACATAAACGGGGAACAGGCAGCGGAAATCAGTCCTGCAGCATGCTATTGCAGGAAAGCTTGCCGTACGACTATCTTATCCAAACTAACTGTTATGGCTAACCTGACATCTTTCTTCACCTGCTGCTTTTTTTTCCCGGCACCGTTAAATATAAATTTCAGCCCGAAGAAGAGGGCCCTCCCCCCGGTGAAGATGGCGGCGCAAAAATGATGGTCAGGGAAGGGGTAATGCATAACCCGGAGGTCGATGGAATTTTCTCGCAGCACATTTCATCGGGTGACTTCACCGGCACCTTTATTTACCACCCGGGCAGCGTAGAAGCCGGGAACGACATCTTCCGCATTACCAACCACGGCCGGTAAAGTCATGGTGCAGCCCCATGGGCAGGCGTAGACCCTATTGTGACCGGGAGCCCGGTAGACCCCGCGCTTCGAAAGAGCCGCCGGGGGTAATATGGCTGCAATCAGGGGATGCAGCGCTAGAAGCACGCGGCGACATCCTGTTTTACCACGGCCAGCCCTTTGCGGAAAAGTTAATAGACTGGCACCCTGGTACGCATGACACCGCCGCTATCAGTAATTACAGGGACGGCCGCGAGGACGGCAATTGGATAAAATTTCTCCCGGCGTATGAACTGCAGGAACGGCGTTTTTATACTATGGGCGAAAAAACCGGTCGGCTGGAAGCCTGGTGGCTCGGCGGAGAAAAGAAGCTGGACTATCTCTTTCCCGATGGAGAATACGAAGGCCGATGCAGGGAATGGCACAGCGAAGGCCGGCTGGTCCGTACCATGACTTATGAGAAAGGACAGGAAGAAGGGCCACAGCCATGCTGGTACGACAACGGAAAAATAAGAGCCAACTAAGTTATGATCAACGGCAGGCGCCATGGACTGCTGGGTACCACCTTCGCGCCATTTATAACGGTACGCTTCAGCTGGAGACAGCGCAACTCATCAGCGATATCAATACCTTACTGGCGAAAAATAAATCGTTCTCCCGTAACGGCACAAGTCGTTTTAACCCCCTTCTTTGTCGCGTCTGCCCACCCGCCCCGCATTGAAATCTCGTATTTTTAGGCGCGGAAATTCACGCAACCTGCAAAAACGAGATGATTATGCCCGAAGTAACTGTTACACCGTTTCTCTGGTTCAACAACAACCTGGATGAAGCCATAGTTTTTTACGCTGGTATTTTTGAAAACGCAACAAGCGCTGTGATGTCCCGCAAACCCGACGGGTCAGCCATGTCCGCCAGCTTTACACTAGCCGGGCAAAAAATTCTGGGGCTGAATGGCGGTCCGATGTTCAAGTTTAACGAAGCGGTCTCCTTCTTTATCAGCTGTGAAACACAGGAGGATATCGATCACTACTGGGATAAATTAGTAGAAGGCGGCACCCCGTCACGCTGCGGCTGGTTAAAAGATAAATTTGGCTTGTCCTGGCAGGTTGTCCCCGCCATGCTCGGAGCTGTTCTCGGCCACCCCGATCCCCAAAAGGCTCAACGGGCCATGCAGGCGATGCTGACCATGAATAAGCTGGATATTGCCGTGCTGAAAAAAAGCGTGGAATAAGAGGACCTCGTTCGAGGACTGCCACCATGAGCAAGTTCTGGCTGTTGAATATGTTGAGCAAAGGAATTATTTTGTTACAACAAACGCAACTTTATGCCAAACCATGCCCTCCTTCTCCGGAAATATTTTCAACTGTTGCAATGGTTTACTGAAAGCGAAGCGGCATTTCTCGATGTTTTGCACCCTGAATTTATGCAGGTGGATTATCCCAACCTGATCGTCGCAACCACCCGCGAAAGGAATTTTAGGAAACTGATGGAAGGGGTTGCTGCCGGCAGGCGAATGCTGGCCAACCAGTATTTTCATCACCGGTCCCTGATCGAAACAGGCGATACCGTCTTCGCTGAATATTACTGGACGGGAGAGTTAAAGGTAAAAGCCGGCAGGCTGCACCGCGGGCATATCCTGAAAGCCAATATCTGCAGCATTATTCAATTCAAATCCGGGAAAATTTTCCGCCAGTCTAATTATAATTGTTTCGAACCGTTGCGCTGATACATGGTTCAGCACAAAAAGACCTGCTTGTAGAGAGCAGGTCAATTTTTTTCACAGGAATATCTTTAGGGTATTAACCAGCTTTCTTCAGCCGGATAATCCTTGCGCCATGTAATATCGTCATCACCACGTAGGTAGGGTCAAACTCAAACCATTTCTTAGCAAAGTTCGGGCTGTTGCGGAATTTATGATGATTGTTCTGGAATAATTCACCCAGCAGGAAGATACCCCAGGGTTCCGAGTTCCGGCTTTTATCTCCATTATTAAAATTGGAATACCCGTATTTGTGCCCGCACCAGTTTACAATGGCACCCTGGATGGGCCCCATCAAAAAATGTATCGGCAGCAACAGGTACCACCAGGCACTGGGTGCGAAATAAACATAGAAAGCGGTATAGGCAATACCAAACAATACCCGGGTTATGATGCTGTCCCCTATCTTATCAATCCTTGACCAAACCGGCAGATACTCTTCAGTGAACTGGCTGTCCGGCATCGCCGTGCCGGTAAGGAACGACTGGTAAATTTCCTTGGTGTGAATCATCATATGCCACACATCCTTGAAAAAATGGGGTGAGTGCGGATCCTGTTCTGTATCACTATAGGTATGATGCATGCGGTGCAGGACGGCATAGGCCCTCGGGTTCAAAAAAGATGATCCCTGGGAAAACCAGGTGAGGAAGTAAAACAACTTCTCCCTTTTTCGTCCGGTGGTATACATCTGGTGAGAGGCATAACGGTGGAGAAAAAAAGTATGAAAAAACAACGAGAGAAACCAGTGCGAAAAGAAAAAAACTAAGATAGCGATCATGTAAAACGGGGTTTTCTAATTAGGCTGCAAAGGTAATACAAGCAAACAGAAAATACGAATTCAAAGGCCTGTTGAACACATTTCCAGCCATATGTGCATAATATTTAACAGCATCTTTAAAAAGGACTTTACGCCGTCCGATAAGCATTGACTAACAGGAAAAGAGCGCAAATGTTGTGGCTATTCAAGGGCAATCGAGTAATTTACTCACCCGTGACCATCCAGGTCGCCTAAAATACCCCTGAGCTATGAACTATCGTTCGCTACCCGCCTTATTATTCATGTTTTTCGTCGTAACCGGACGGGCCCAAACTCCTTCGGCCGCAAAGGATTTCAGCGTAATTGCCTATTATGCTGGAAGAACGACGATGATTGACAGTTTCCAGGTCGAAGATCTGACTCATCTTATATTTTGTTTCTGTCACCTGCGCGGCAACGAACTCGCTGTGGGTAATGCCCGTGACAGCGCCACGATTGTAAGGATGGTGGCCCTCAAATCGAGAAATCCTTCCCTCAAAATCATTCTTTCGCTAGGTGGCTGGAGCGGTTGCCAGACCTGCTCTACCGTTTTCAATACGCGTAAAGGCAGACGGGATTTTGCGCGGTCTGTTAAACAACTGAATGATTATTTTGGCACAGACGGCCTGGATCTCGACTGGGAATATCCTGCCATCGAGGGATTCCCCGGGCATGCCTACAGCCCTGGTGATAAGCATGCATTCACCCTGCTGATCAGGCAGCTGCGCAGGAAACTCGGCAAGTCGAATGAAATCAGCTTCGCCGCCGGGGGTTTTACAAAATTTATCGACTCGTCGATAGAATGGAAGCAGGTGATGAAGCGCGTCAACCGCGTGAACCTGATGAGTTATGACCTGGTATCCGGTTTCAGCACCACCAGCGGACATCACACGCCACTTTATTCGACCCCGCACCAGAAGGAATCAACGGACAACGGGGTAAAAATGATGCTGGGCGCGGGGGTACCGGCTGCTAAAATTGTTATCGGCGCTGCCTTCTACGGCCGTTTCTTTGAAGTATCGGATACCATCAATAACGGTCTCTACCTGCCGGCAAAATTTTATCACGGCTTTTCTTTCAGTGGCTTGAAGGATTCCCTCAGCCTGGAAAACGGGTTTGTACAATACTGGGACAGCATCGCAAATGCGCCCTACGCGTTCAACATAAAACGCCGGCTGCTCGCCACATATGACGACAGCCTGTCGATCCAGCGGAAAGTAAAGTATGCTATGCAGCACCAGCTCAACGGCATCATGTTCTGGCAGCTCGCCGATGACCGCTTTTCAGGCGGACTGCTGGATGCCATCAACCGAACCAAACAGGAAGACTAGCGATCCCGTTATCCTAACCATTACCCGCTCACCATATAAACTCCCTCATGCCCGCCGCAATACCGGCACGGCCATCATCGCCGTTGCATCCCGGTAATCCACCGCCAGCCTGGCGCCCGGTTCAGGAAAACGATACTGCCGGCCGGTGACCCTGCCGGTTACCGTAGCCCCCGTGTGGCCGGTATACTCAAAAAAAACATCCTGCCACAACTTGTTGTTACCAACGCCGTTAAATGTTAACGCCCCGCTGAGTGGCCGGCCATTGCCCGCCCTATCCAGTCGCTTTCGTCCACAGTTACACATAAAATTTGTTTATTATTCGTCTTCGTTATACGATACACTTTCCCGGTCATTGCCGCTCGCCGTGGTGGCCTGCTCCAGCAAACAGGCGGCACCGGACAGCGCGAACCAGAAAAGAAGTTTTTCAAACCAACCGCTGCCCAGCCGCCACGCAAAAGGGAACGCCACCCACATACTGCAGCAGTAAAAGCAGTCGAGCAGGCTTCCGAAGAAGCCCGCCCCTGCCTTTTGCCTGATGAGGAAGATGCAGTCGAACGGCCCGTCTTCCTTCGACAGTAAATGTGTCAGCCGCCACACCGCGAGTGCTGCCAGCAAAAGATACAACCATGATTCAGCCGTGGTGGTCATATTAACTGGGTTGCAGGCAGATGATTTGTTCCTCGTAAGAATAATTGTCGGTCGACTGGCTGTTATAAATCGTCTTTTCGTACGCTATCATCGAAACCTTACCACAGGGTGTAGTGGCAGCCGCGGTTGGGAAACTGAACGAGCCCGAGCCGTTTGCCGTACCATTGATGCCGCCGCCAAACGAAGAGCTGATGGCGTAACGCTGCAGGTGCGCATCCCAGACACTAAAGGATCCCGTGATGATATCCCCTTTTTTGAAGTGGGTACAGTCGCCATTGTCATCAATCACCAGCGAAATTTCAGGCGACGCATTATCCATCTGGATAAACTTTGTAAAAACGCCGGGTATACCCTGGATATCCATGTCAAGCCGCAGCAGGTCGTTGGTACCGGGGCTCCAGCGGGCCAGCACGTTATCGGTATTTTTATCGTACGGCTGGTAAGGATAGTAATGCGTAAACGGGTTGGCACTTACGGTAGTGTACTGCACATAAGGGGAAACCATCAGCCACCCTACGGCGGTGAAGTCATTGCCGATGTAGTAACTGGCCAGCGTAGCCATATTGGTCACTTTAATACGGTACTGGTAGCCGGCAAAGGGCGGCCCCTGTACCACGATGATTCCGCCAAACGGACTGTTGTCATAAACGGCGGCCTGGTTGAGGGCAAACTTTGCCCCGGGTGTGGTGAGGCCATCCGCATTGCTGATTTTATCTACCGGGATACCGCCAAGTATATTGATAATCGGTTGTACGGTACCGGTACCATAACCCGGTTTAACCTGGATATAGGCATCTAACCGGTTACCCCAGTATTCGAGTTTGTCCGCATCGGTTTGTGAAGGAGCGAGGTTCCACGACAACACCGCCCGGATCTTGACCACTTCCGGGTTGGTACAATGTTGCCTCAGCTTGTTGAAGTCGTAGGGCAGCACAGCGGCATAGGAAAGACCACCGGCCGGGATGGAGCCGATATCGTGCACGTTTACTGATGTGGTGCCTACAAAATCCCAGGTACAGTCGTCGTTCCAGTCGGCCCAGAACGATACATACTCCAGGCTGCCGCTGCTGCAGAGTCCGCCGGCGTAACCCGCCGGCCGTTTGATCCGAAAGGAAGCGACAAACTGCTCGAGGTTATAATCGAGGCCGATTTTTTCCAGTTGTTCATAAGTAGTATTGGCATTTGTCTTTCCCAGTTCAGCCAGGATAGCAGCCCAGTCAATCCCGTATTGCTTAAGGTTTTCAATCTGCTGGCTAATCTGCGCAGTATCTGTGCTCTTGAGGGCGTACTGAATGGAGGAAAGCGCAAACCGACCGGCAGACACGGTCTTCTCCTTCTGGTACAGGTTTACGAGGTCGGGCAGTTCCAGTGCTTTCGGCTGCATGGCCAGCTGTGTCTGCTGCAATATCTTGCCGCCGCCCGGTAGCAGCCCTGCCGCTTCGCTGAGTTTCAGTTGCGGGTGGGTCACCATCATTTCGGCGAGGGAGCTAAAATCAATATGATCAAAAATGATCTTCTTCATGGGTTTGATCTGGATGACATCATCTACCGTATCACCCCAGATCGAATTATAGCCCGGCATGCCGGCAGGAGGTATTTTGTTCCACTCCAGGATAGCCCGTGCTTTCGGAAGTACGGCCTTATCACAAAATGAACGACGCGGGTTAATTTTCAGGGAGGCGGAATAACTGAGTGGCTTTTCCGGTTGCTTGCTGCAATCGGTCCCGGTTGGAATGTCGTGCTCATTCACGCCCGAATAGCCCTGGTCCTCCCACCCACTGCCATAGTCAAGGTAAAAACGAACAAAGGCAACCGACCCGTCGGTACAGAGGTTACCACTGTAACCGGTGGGTTGCTTGGCGATAAAAATAGCTTCAAGCAGCTGGAAGTCGGGGTTGTAAGAAACCGTTTGTAACTCCTCGAAATAGGTGTTGCCAGAGTGGGCTACCACTTTGGCTTTAAACTCCTTTGCGGCCTGTTCGGTCGCAGGATGTTCGGCAGCATGCAGGCCGTTGAAACTTTCGCGGAGCTGCTGAAGGTTGTTATTATTTTCCATGATAAAGGTTTGTAAAATGTATAAGTGGTTAATTGCCGCGTTACGGCGCAGCGGGTAAGACTCCGGGGCGGGTGAACAGCCGTCAGCCGATGTTCACGGTATTCACTACGCGGCTGAAGGTTTTATCGCGCAAGGCGGACTGGGTGGCCGACGCAGCACTAACACTGCCGGTTTCATTACCGGTATTGAAGTCGTGCGCGCCCTGGACCGTAATGTTCTCCGTTACGCCGGTCTTGCCTTTGTCCAGGAAAATAGTCAGCGTAAGCATTGCGGTATTTTGCGCGTCGGTGGCCCCAAAGGTGACACGCTTGGTACTGGCATAATACCCTACTCTTTTATCTTTCATGTACACTTCGCCGCCTTCATGCTGCCAGCGGCCGGCAACATCGTCTACATTGTTTAATGCATGGCGGACCAGATTGAAAACTGTCATAATATAAATTTTAGCAAGCTGCCTACTCTAGAACGGATTTTCGGCTTCCTCCGGGTTGGGTGCGGACGGACGGGCTACGGTTTTCATACCGGTAATGACTACCCAGTTTTAGCAGGGTTGCGGTATCCGGGCAGGATCATTTGAGATATGAATGGTCAATCGCCATCCCCCGTGGCCGGGGTGGGACAGCAGCGATATTCCTGCGATTTATCGAGCAGCTCAATCTGCCTGCGCAGCAGGTCGTTCTGCAGCTGGAGATTTTCTTTGGCTTCAGGTTCGCAGATGTCGCAATCATCGAGGCAGCCCTTCACAATCATGCCGGCAGTGGGCAACGAAAACACCGCCTCGAAATGGATGGTTTCCGAGATCGCAGGGTTGGGTTTGCCGTCGTTACCCAGCAGGCTGGCTGATTTCAGCTGTTCGTCCACTTCTTTCAACGCTTTGCTGCGGGTGTCCGCATCAAGGGGAAGGGCAAACTGATCAGCCGTGAAGAACTGGTTGCCGGTGTTTGCATTCAATGCACTGATGCTGGCCGTATCGGTTACCGTTGCAGAGAGTGTACTGGCAACCAGCCCGGTGACGGGAACGGCAGTTTTTCTCAATAGCGATGTTGCCGGTATGTCCTGCGGTACCAGGGCGATCGGCAGCCTGGCGGTGCCAGGCTGAAGCAGGCCGCCCACTGGGGCATTTTCGTCCAGCACCCTCCTTTCAATGGACTCCAGTTCAAATTTGATCTGCTGTTTTTTATTGAGCCGGTAGAAAATAAACGTCACGGCATGGCAGTGATTCGGGTTGCTGAACTCGCGCGAAGACGCCTCGAAATGATCTTCTGAACTGCCTTCGGTATGTGTGCGTGTACTTACTTCGCCCACAGACACCGCTTGGGCTTTGCGGGTAGCGCCGACAGCCTGCGACGACGCGCTCTGTACATGGGCTTTCTGCTGGTTGAGGTAATCACTGACGGATCGGCTGTTGTGGTTGCCGGCCGCACTCGTGCTGGCGCTCGCACTGAGGCTGAAGGGATTGATACTGCCCCCGGCATCCCCATGAAAGTCAAAATGGCTGTCGGACGACTGGAACGCGTTACCGGACTGCGACGCCGCGGCATCCGACATATACTTCTGGACGGACGTCATATAGTATTCTTCTTCCGAGATTTGCTCGCTCCGGTAGCTGAGCTTTGTTTCGCTGTCGAATGTGAACCGGCTCCGGCGATCGGTCGTGGCCAGCCTCACTTTCTCCCCGGGCAGCAGCGTTGTGCTGTATACGGGGTCGCCGAGGGTGAGGCCCAGCGTGCACCGGGTGAATTTAAACCGCAGGATCACCTCCACGATCACGCGTTTGCGCGATGCAGCGACGAGGCTGGTCGGGTAATTCAATACCCGGCTGAAATTGAAGACATCACAATGATCGTCTTGGATAAGTTCAGGGCAACAGGGAATGGCAACGCCGTTTGTAACGTCACGGGGAGGATCAGTAAATGATTTTTTGTCAGACATAAAAACGATTTTTTGGATGAAAAATAAAATACCACCCCGCAATTTTGCCGGGAAAAAGTGAACCGTACATGATTTAGGCGACGGGTACAGGCTACTAACAGGGAACTCGTAAAATGAAACGATCAGGTATTGCCGGACTACGCTAAAGCCGTTGATTATAAATGCAAGGTAGGCCCGGGTTAAGCCGCAATCAATACCCTAAAGTGGTAAAATTTCAGCGCGGTGAAAACCACCTGGTGTTGCGGTACATTTTACGCGAAGTACGAGATGGGAATACCGCCGGGAACTAACGGCGCAGTGCTGCTCCCGGTTCTGGCCGGTCGAACAGGTACAATACTACCCCTGCCGCCAGGATTGCCAGTCCGATGATGCTCTCAAAAGTTCGTTCTATGGCAGTGAAAACCAGCACCCAGGCGCTGAACAACAGGAAAATAAGCTGCAACACCGGTTTTAAGGGCGTTGTAAATGACCCCGGTTGCCCGTTCCTGATAAAAAGGCTAGTCGATACCGTTAGTGAAGACATCAATTGCAGGACAAACCCGGCATACAACAGGATTTTCTCAAACGAGCCGGTCATCACCAGGACGATGCTGAATGCAGCGTGCAGCCACAGCGCCGCAACCGGTATCCCATGTTTATTTTCCTTAGCCAGCGGCTTCCACAGGGTATTTTCTTTTGCCATGGCATGGGTAACGCGCGGGCCAACCCAGAGGTAGGAACTAAGGGTGGCGACGAGCTGCAGGGCAATACATACGCTGACCCATTTCCCGCCACGTGCCCCCAACAGGTTATTGAACGCGATAAAACTGACGTCCTCACGACCGGTAAGTTGCTGCGCGGAGGCATGCTTCAGCAACACGAACTGGAAGAGCAGGTAGCAAACAGCTACAAAGAGCGTGCTCCCCACCAGTGCCAGCGGCAGGTTGCGGCGGGGGTTTCGGATCTCGGCCACCACGTAGGCTGCAGCATTCCAGCCGGTATAGGCAAACCCCACATAAATCATAGACACCGCGAAGCCGGGGCTGAATACCTCGCGCGCCAAACCAGGTCCCGAATACAGCGCATTGACAGGCGCGGGCGAAGCCGCCATCCCGATGGCGATAAGGGCGAGGATAAACATCACTTTCAGCACCGTGCTGACGTTCTGTACGCGGCTGCTGTGCCGGAGCGTAAAGCTGTGTGAAAGGGTGATCACAAGTATAACGGTAATGGCTACCCACGTCTTATCCGGCACACCCAAAGGCGCGAGATACCGGGTGAAGGCCATAGCGGCAAGCGCGACCGGCGCAGAGAAACCAACGGTTAGTCCGGCCCATGCTGAAAGATAACCGAGCATCGGGTGAAAGACGCGGGAGAGATAAATATAATCTCCGCCTGAGGCGGTGAAATGGGTGCCCAGTTCTGCATAGGCCATTGCTCCGAAGAGCGCCAGCATCCCGCCCGACAGCCAAAGCAGGGCAATGGTCCATGCCTGGTGAACCGCGGCCAGCTGGAACCCGAGGCTGGTAAACACCCCGGTGCCAATCATGTTGGCCACCACGATTGAGCAGGCGGTAAACAGGGAAATTTTTTTGACCAAGCAAATTCATTTAAAAGTATCAGCGGTGGCGAGCGGATAAATATACAGCAATAAACATGTAGGCGGAACACCACATGCCCACCGGCAGAGCGGCCGTGGCAGAATTGCCCGAATCGCTGTACCTTCCGCAAAATACCATCCCGCAGCATGAAAGTATTTGGTAGAAACCCGGCGGGCAGTCGCCTGGCCGCCATCAGCCGCTCAACCCAATACAAAAACGGTGCTTTCCGCAACCAGCACGAAACACCGGTGATGGCTGCAGACAGTTCTTTCTTCGGCACGCTTGGTGCCTGGTTAAACAAGCCGGCGTCCATCCGGCCCGCTGCTCCGCTTCCGGTCATAAGAACCGACCTCGGCAGCCTTCCCGGCAACGAACCGGTGATCACCTGGTTCGGGCATTCTTCCTACCTCATTCGCATCAGCGGTTATACGATACTGGTAGATCCCGTATTCAGTGGGCATGCCTCTCCTTTTCCGTTCATGGTCAAATCCTTTGACGCCACGTACCACTACCGGGCCGCCGATATGCCGCCGGTAGATTTGCTGGTACTCACTCATGATCATTATGATCACCTCGATTATGAAACTATCCTTGCCCTGTCGCCAAAAGTGAAGAAAACGGTGACCACGCTGGGCACCGGCGCCCACCTTGAATACTGGGGGATAGCGCCGGGAACTATTACGGAATTGGACTGGGAAGAAGCCTGCTTACCCCTGCCAGGTATAAAACTGACGGCAATGCCGGGGCGCCATTTTTCAGGCCGGGGCCTTACCCGCGGCAAGACGCTTTGGGCATCGTTTATGCTCGATGCCGGAACATTCAAAATGTTTATCGGGGGTGACTCCGGGTACGACAGGCACTTTGCGGATATGGGTAACCGGTTCGGTCCGTTCGATCTCGCCGTACTGGAATGCGGCCAGTACAACGAACGCTGGCCCTATATTCATATGATGCCGGAGGAAACCATCCGCGCGGCGGTAGACCTGAAAGCCAGGCAGCTGCTGCCGGTACACTGGGGGAAATTTGCACTGAGCCTGCATCGCTGGAACGAGCCCCCCGAGCGACTCCTGGCCGCAGCAGGCGGACAACCAGTTGAAATTTTGCTCCCAAAAATAGGCGAGCCGGTTTACCCGTGGCGGCACCAGGCATTTATTCCGTGGTGGACTGACTCATCAAAATGGTAAGGCTATTCGTAGGCAGGCATTTCAGTCATGGCCTCCATACCGATGCCATTCCGGTAAAATCCGTAGGAGAACTCACCGTTGGTGATAAGCATATAGCTCACGGCTACCGCCATATTGTAATTGATGACCTGGTTCAACACCCGTTTGCCAAGCTCCACATCTTTTGATTTGCATTCTACCATCAGCCAGGGCTTGGCTGCGCGGTTATAGACCAGGATGTCAAATCTTTTTTTAACGTCTCCAATCTGGATCTTTTTTTCCATGGCAATATACGGTGCCGGGTAACCGCAGTTTTGTATGAGGAACTGCACGAAATTCTGCCGCACCCATTCTTCAGGTGTCAGGCTCACCCAGAGGCGCCTTACATCATCCCATATTTCTTCCTTCTTGTGTTCCTGCTCACGAATCTTATATTGATGGGGGGGAAAGTTGATGATAATCATGAATGACCTGGGCTTTCTGCTCTGGCAATTTAGTACCTTAGCCCAATACAAACCGCAAAAGCAGGCATTAAAATGAAACAAAAAGAGGAAATCGTGCAGAACTGGCTCCCACGGTACACCGGGCAGTCGCTGGATGGCTTTGGAAATTATATCCTGCTCACCAATTTCAGCAATTATATTAATCTTTTTGCTGAATGGCATGATGTGGAAGTGGTGGGGCGCGACAAGCCCATGCAGTGCGCCACCGCGGAAGACATCACCATTATCAATTTCGGTATGGGCAGTCCGACTGCCGCAACGATCATGGATCTGCTGACCGCGATCTCGCCGAAAGCGGTGCTCTTCCTCGGCAAATGTGGAGGCCTGAAAAAACGAAACAAAATCGGAGACCTCATACTGCCCATCGCGGCCATCCGCGGCGAAGGAACGTCCAATGACTACTTTCCCCCGGAAGTACCCGCGCTTCCCGCATTCGCCCTGCAGAAAGCGATATCCACCACGATACGCGATTACCAGGTCGACTACTGGACGGGTACCGTCTACACCACCAACCGCCGCGTGTGGGAACACGACGACGAATTCAAGGAATACCTGCAGCAGGTCCGGGCCTACGCCATCGACATGGAAACAGCCACCATTTTCTCGGTCGGCTTTTACAACAAAATTCCCACCGGGGCCCTGTTGCTTGTCAGCGACTCACCCATGGTACCTGAAGGTGTAAAAACCGAAGAAAGCGATAAAAAAGTAACCAGAAGCTTTGTTGAAACGCACCTGCGCATCGGCATCGACTCCCTGAAACAACTGATCAACGACGGGATGACGGTCAGGCACCTCCGATTTTAACCAGCCCTGCCACCTTTGTCCAAATATTACTTTCCGCAAATTATTAACCTGTAATATTTTCTGAGCCATTGCCCCCTGTACTGCATATCGACAAGCTCGGGGTTTCATTTTCCGGTGAGCAGGGCCAGCACCATGCCCTGCGCAACGCCAGCTTCTCTGTCGACCGCGGTGAAATCATTGCCCTTGTTGGCGAATCCGGTTCAGGGAAATCAGTAACCGCGTTATCTGTACTGCAGCTGCTGCCGCCGGATACCACGCATTATGCCGGAAGTATCTGGTTTGCAGAAAACGGCCAACCGACTGTAGACCTCCTCAAAGCAGGTGCCGGCCAGTTACGGAGCTTCCGGGGAGGCCGGATAGGCATGATTTTCCAGGAGCCCATGACCTCGCTCAACCCGGTCACCACCTGCGGAAAACAAGTGATGGAGGCGGTTCGCACCCACCACCGCATGACCACCGCCGCCGCCCGGGAGAAAACACTTGCCCTTTTCGAAAAAGTACAATTGCCGGATCCAACGGACATGTTTAACCGCTACCCGCACCAACTCAGCGGCGGGCAGAAACAGCGGGTAATGATTGCCATGGCGATGAGTGCCGAACCGGCATTGCTGATTTGCGACGAGCCCACCACGGCCCTCGACGTTACCGTGCAGCAGACCATCCTCGACCTCATCCGAACGCTGCAGCACGAAACCGGTATGGCCGTTATCTTTATCACGCACGACCTGGCACTGGTCGCGGGGATTGCTGACCGCGTGGTGGTGATGTACCAGGGCAGTATCGTGGAACAGGGGAACGTGCAAACCATCATGCTGCACCCATCATACCCGTATACGCAGGCACTCCTCGCCTGCAGGCCCGAGCTGCACCGCCGCGGCGACCGGCTGCCCGTAGTAGCCGACTTCCTCGGCAACAGTGACACCGCTAAAAGCGTATACCCAACAGCGTTAGTAAATGGAAAAAACACTGATTTAACCTGCAACAGCCCGTCGCCCGGCATCCTCCTTGAAGTAAAGCATCTCTCGGTCTGGTTCCCGCAGCAAAAAAGTTTCACCGGCCGCGTGCTTCGTTTCAGCCGCGCGGTCGACGATGTGAGCTTCGCCGTGCAGCGCGGGGAAACCCTGGGCCTTGTCGGCGAATCCGGCTGCGGTAAAACTACGCTGAGCCGCGCCCTCCTGCGGTTGATTGAACCCACCTCCGGAGAAATCATTTTCAACGGGCACAACTGGCTGCAGTACCCACCGGCAACGCTCCGCAGCAGCAGGAAGCAGCTCCAGATCATTTTCCAGGATCCCTATTCGGCCCTCAACCCGTCCATCACTGTCGGCAATGCACTGATGGAGGTCCTCCGCGTACATTACCGGCAGGATTCGGTAAGCGCGCGCCGGCGGCGGGTAGCCGACCTGCTGGCCAAAGTGGGCCTGCTGCCCGAGCATGCGAACCGCTATCCCCACGCCTTCAGCGGCGGACAACGCCAGCGGGTTGTCATCGCGCGGGCACTGGCCACTTCGCCGTCGTTTCTTATCTGCGACGAAAGTGTAAGCGCACTGGATGTAAGCGTACAGGCCCAGGTGCTCAATTTGCTGAATGATCTCAAAAAGGAATTCGGGTTCACCATCATTTTTATCTCTCATAACCTTTCCGTAGTGCATTATATCAGCGACCGCATCATGGTGATGCAGCAGGGAAAGATCATCGAAACGGGCACGGCGGACCAGGTGTACCACCACCCCACGGAGGCCTACACGAGGAGATTAATAGCCGCGATACCCGAAATTACAGCCGCCGCAGGCACTCGCCACCAGGACTTTTTGCAACACCCGGGAACGTTGCCGTAACGGGGATCATGCTGCCAAGCGCGATGCCGCCGAACTGAGCGTAGCAACGGTGCTGCCCATTGATCCGCTGCCGGAAAACCCGTAAATAAGCAGCAGAAAACCTAATCTAAAACACCTATTTTTGCCCACAATTATAATATTTATACCATGGCTGTTTTAGTGAATAAGGATTCCAGAATTATCGTGCAGGGCTTTACCGGCACCGAAGGCAGTTTCCACGCTACGCAGATGATCGAATACGGCACGCAGGTAGTCGGCGGCGTTACCCCCGGGAAGGGCGGCACCACGCACCTCGATCGCCCCGTATTCAATACCGTGGCCGATGCTGTAAAAAGTACCGGCGCCAACGTGAGCATCATCTTCGTGCCACCGGCATTTGCTGCCGATGCCATCATGGAAGCAGCAGATGCGGGCATTGCACTGGTGGTATGTATCACCGAAGGCATCCCGGTGCAGGATATGGTAAAAGCTAAAAATTTTTTAGTGGGCAGATCAACCCGCCTCATCGGGCCCAACTGCCCCGGAGTTATCACTGCCGGTGAATGTAAAGTGGGTATCATGCCCGGTTTTGTTTTTAAACCCGGCCGCATTGGCGTGGTATCCAAGAGCGGAACGCTTACCTACGAAGCGGCTGACCAGGTGGCGAAGGCAGGCCTTGGAATTTCCACCGCTATCGGTATTGGCGGAGACCCGATCATCGGCACACCCACGCGCGATGCCGTGGAGTTGCTCATGAACGACCCCGAAACAGATGGCATTATCATGATTGGTGAAATCGGTGGCAGCATGGAAGCAGAAGCGGCAGAGTGGGTGAAAGCCAACGGCAAAAAACCGGTCGTGGGTTTCATCGCCGGCCAGACAGCGCCTCCCGGCCGCAGGATGGGACATGCCGGCGCGATCATCGGCGGTGCGGATGATACGGCTGCAGCGAAAATGAAAATCATGGCTGCCTGCGGCATTTATGTTGTGCAGAGCCCGGCCGACATCGGCAAAAAAATGGCTGAAGTGATCAATAAGAAATAAGCTTTCACAATAACTCGTTAGTCCCCCGGCCCCGGGGGACTTTTTTTTATCGTTCTATATCGGTTGCCCCTTCCTGTTATACTGATTATTGACGGGCGGCAGTGCAAGGCCAGGCAGCGTTGTGTCACTCCCTTGTACAGCAGTGCCGGCCGCAGCTACCGGCATAAAAAAGCCCCGCACGAAGCGGGGCCCAAACCAACCGGTCTTCCTACCGGGCATTGTGCAAAAAAACAAACAATTGGTTCCTTGCCTGTTCGGTGCGAAAGGCGCTGCTGACCACGGCAAAATTATTTTTGTCGAAGGTGGACCGGTAAGCCATCCGGGCAAAATCAAGCCGGTCGGCATCATCCCTGAAATACTGCGCCAATGTTTTCACCTGTATCGCGGTAACGGTATGGTCACTCACCAGCCGGCTGGCATATAACATGCGGCCGCGATCATTTTCGCGATCCATCACCCGCTGTGCCGCAAAGAAATCGTCATCGGGCAGCAGGCTGGCGGAAACATTGCCGTGATCGAAATCAGGGTATTCATCGCGTCCGAACCGGCGGTCCTCACCGCGTTCCCCGCGTACTACCAGCATCGGTATATCGGTGATGCGCGCTGTGCCCCTGTTATTCAGTTCAACAAGGGTAGAGAAGGCGGGCCGGATACTTACCCCACCGCTGTAGAGCAGTTCTTCGCGATCGCGGCCCCAGCGGCTGCTGCCAAAATCATGGACCGCAAATACTGTAATGGAATGCAGGCCGGGCCTCATATTATTGAAGACAATACTGTTCCCAATCTGCCGGTCAGCACGGTTGCCGTCGACCATGACACGGAATTCTGTACGGCCGCTTGCAGTCACCGTTAAACGACCGGGAATAATCGCAGCAAAACTGGCCGCTGACATCAATAATGCGCCAAATAAGAGGGTAGCAATTCTTTTCATTACTTTAAATTTTTATGTGAAAAATTTTGTGCGTCTTTTCAATCAAAAAAAACAACTGTATTAAAGACCGTAACACGTAAGCGGCGTTAAAAGCCCGAAGCATAAGAAATTGTTAAGTCAACCCCCTGATAATCAACCCTGCAAATAACCGCAGGGAATACCATTATTTTGCAGCCTGTTGCGGGAAACAGGATCGGGCCTGGCGTAGAATGTCGCAGGTAAAATGACCGGGGATAGGCAAGCACGCAATGGATATGCAAAACCGGGGCAGGCCGCATCCCATATTCAACTTAATTATCTTTATAAAAAGTGCAGCATGGCAGTGAACAGAATTACGGGCTGGATCATCACGATACTGTTGACGACAATGCTTCCCGCGGCGGGGCAGGACGGGCATCCCCCGTATGGTATATGGTGGAAAACGGTCGACTCCCTTTCCGCCGGAAAAGGGCTAACCCGGTCTGCCCTTGCGGAAGTACAACGGATATATACAACCGCAAAAAAAGAAAAAAACGAGGCACAGCTGATTAGAAGCCTGGTGTACGAATCTTACCTGGAACAAAATATAACCGAAGCAGACAGCACCGACTTCCTGCGCTGGCAGCACGAAGCCGCCGCGGCCACGCAGCCGGCAAAAAGCATCCTGTTGTCAATTCGCGCAGAACGACTGTACGATTATTACCAGCAGCGCCGCTGGGAGATAGCCGCGCAATCGCCCACTGCGGGCTTTCTTCAAAAAGATCCGGCCACCTGGAGCAGTCGCGACTTCACCGATCAAATCAGTGCATTGTACCTGGCCTCCCTGCAAGACGCCCGGCTGCTGCAGCAGACGAGCCTGGCCTCCTTTGAACCCGTCCTGATCAAAGGAAACGCCCGGAACCTGCGGCCCACGCTGTTTGATTTGCTTGCCTACCGGGCACTCTCCTATTTCACCGCGGGCGAAAGGGACCTGACTAACCCAGGCGCCTTCCAGCTCAACAAGCCGGACTATTTTTTGCCGGCAAAATCTTTTACCGCGGTTTCCCTGGCGGACGGAGATACCGCTGCTCACCTCCTCAAAGCCCTGCGCATCTACCAGCAATTGCTGGCCTTTCATGAAAACGATATCCGGCCCGGCCCCTGGATAGCAGCCGACATTGCCCGGTTGCAATTTGTAAAGCAGCAGGGAACGGTGGCAAACGAGGATTCACTGTTCCTCCTGCGGCTGCTTGAAATTCAGCGCCAATACCCAACCGTTCCTGAAGCAGATTATGCCGCCTACCTCGCCGCAGCTGCCTATGCTGAAAAAGCCAACGCCTGGAATCCACTCCTCCCACAGGCCGACAGCAACAACCGGTATGGTTTTCAAAAAGCCGCGGCGATCTGCCGGCAGGTCGTGGCCAAACCTGACTCATCTGAAGGAAAAGCTGCCTGCTTTAACTTATTGCAACAACTGGAACAGGCCACGCTGCAACTCCAAACCGAAAAAGTAAACTTGCCCGGGCAGCCCTTCCGGACCCTGGTTAGTTACAAGAATTTAGCTGGCCTATACTGCCGCCTCATTGCCCTGCCGGCGGAGCCCGATCCGAAAACGGATATACGGAATGACGACAACTACTGGCAGGATCTTTCGCACCGGACTGCCTTACGTTCATGGCAACAGCCGCTGCCTGACCCCGGTGACCTGCAGCCCCACCGCGCAGAAATTAAAGTTGATGCGCTGGCGGCGGGCAGGTATATCCTGCTGACCTCCGCCAACGCTGATTTCTCTTTGGACAACAACCCGATGGCCGCACAATATTTTTATGTCTCTGCCATCAGTTTCATCAACAGCGGAGATGCGTATTTTATCCTCAACCGCGAAAACGGTATGCCACTCGACGGGGCGGCTGTGCAGGCCTGGTGGTCGGTGTACGACTACAACAGCCGGTCATACAGGAAAACAAAAGGAGAAAAATATTCGGCGGATAGTCATGGCTACTTCCGGCTCACAGGCATGATTCGCCGTGAAATGCTCCTGCTGGATATCACGGCCGGGAACGACCGCCTTTTCTTAACCGATGGACAGTACAGCTATTTCCGCCCGGCCCGCCCGGACACCGGTAAGGGCAAAGCCGAATCTTATGAACTGGATGAAGCGCGGGTATTTTATTTTACCGACCGGAGCATTTACCGCCCCGGGCAACAGCTGTTCTTCAAAGGCATCGTTACCACAAAGGATTTCCGTAGCCATCGGAACAAACCGCTGGCCGGGCACCAGTCGACCGTTTATTTGCATAACGCCAACGGGGAAACGCTGGATTCGGTGGCTGTCACCACTAACAGCTACGGTTCATGTTCCGGCAGCTTCCTGTTACCCCGCGGCCTGCTCAACGGAAACTTCACGATCTTGAATGATGATATCGACGGCGACGTGACGGTGTCCGTGGAAGAATACAAGCGGCCGAAGTATGCCATCAGTTATGATTCGCTGATGGCTGATTACGCGGTGTATGACAGCGTCCGCGTTACCGGCGTAGCCAAAGGGTATGCCGGCAACAGCATCGGGGGCGCCACGGTCAGCTACCGGGTGCAGCGCGTACCCCGCTTTATCTATTCCTGGCAGGCCTGGAGAGGGAGCATGGACCGCGGTGGCAACATGGAGATCGCCCATGGCGTAACCACCACCAATGCGGAGGGCCGCTTCACGATTCCTTTTCAGGCCTTGCCCGATGCTTCGATCAGTGCGGCGTTACTGCCGGTATTCGACTACCGGGTAAGCGCAGACGTTACCGATGGCAACGGCGAAACCAGGAGTGCGGAAATTACAGTGCCAATCGCTTACCAAACCACCCGCCTGGCCCTCTCAGTTCCTGCCTCGGTGGCCACCGACAGCCTCCGAACCATCAGCATCCAAAGCTCGCATATCAATGGCTTGTTTCGTCCCACCCTGGTCAATGTATACCTCTATCGCCTTCATGCCCCGGATCGCCTCATCAGGAAGCGCTACTGGGAAACCCCGGATGCTTTTCCGCTGACGGAAGCGGTCTTCGTTAAAAACTTTCCGCATGATGAATACCGGGACGAATCCGACTATAGGAACTGGCCCCGCGAACAAATCTACCTGCGAAAAATAGACAGCACGGTCAGCTCCGGGCATTTTGATCTGCCAGCCGCAAAGCTGCCACCGGGCTGGTACGCGGCGGAAGCCAGCACCCTGGATAAAAATGGCGACACGATAAAAGACATTGCCTTCACCTTGCTGTACGACAGCAAAACAATGGCGGTACCCGCACCTACTTATACCTGGACTGTAGACAAGACCGGACCGCTGCAGCCCGGCGAACTGGGTTCGATCACCACCGGCACAACCCTGCCCCGTTTCTTCCTAATCCGGGAAACGGACAAAAAAGAATTTACGCAACCGCGCTACACATTTGACACGGTTGTCAATTCAACTACTGCCACGTTCCGGGCCAGTGACAGCGATCGCGGCGGTTACTGGGTGACCGACCTCTACGTGGCGGATAACCGCTTTTACAGCCAGCGGCATTTTATCGACATACCGTGGACCAACAAACCACTGGCCGTAACCCTCGGCAGCTTCCGGGATAAGACGTTGCCCGGCAGCACGGAGAAATGGACGGTAAACATCAGCGGCCGGGAAAAGGACCGCGTCGCGGCGGAATTGCTCGCCTCGATGTATGATGCATCGCTCGATCAGTTTAAGCCGCACCAGTGGGCGGTTCCGGGAATTTGGGAAAATTACACAGCCACCCGGAGCTGGGAGGGCGCCAACAATTTTGAAGCGGTACAGGCGCAGCAAAAACTGGTCAACCTGCCGGTAACATACTTTCAGCAAATTTATGATGCGCTCATCACGGAAAAGCTGGGCAGGACAAGATTCTACCGGCCGGGCATGGTGCAGGATATGGCATTTTCCGTTCCGGCTCCGGCGCCCGGGACAGACAAAAACGAGTCCGTCTCTGATAAGTTGGCCGGGCATGTAGCGGGAATTCAAGTGAAGTCGAAGGCACTGGATGAAGTAGTCGTTGCCGGTTATGGAACCACCAGGCCGGCTGCACCGGCAGCCAGCGTCACCGTCCCGACGCGGAAAAATTTTGCCGAAACCGCTTTCTTCTACCCGGCCCTGCATACGGACAGTTCGGGTAACGTATCCTTTTCCTTCACGCTGCCGGAGGCGGTAACCCAATGGAAATTCCAGGCCCTGGCCCATACGGCCGACCTGTCTTTCGGTTACCGAAGTGCCAGTCTCACCACGCAAAAACCGGTGATGGTACAACCCGGCACCCCGCGTTTCCTGCGCGAGGGCGATCACCTGGAATTATCAGCCAGCGTGGTGAACCTGACCGACAGCGAACAAACCGGCACGGTAGAACTCACGCTCTTCAACACGGCCACCAACGAACCGGTAGACGGGTGGTTCAACAACATCGCACCCACCCAGTTTTTTACTGCAGCCGCTCACGGTCATGCCACGGTGAAATTTTCCATTGCCGTTCCATTTGAGTACAACAGCGCCGTAACCTACCGGTTCGTCGTCAGCAGCGGCAACAACAGCGACGGGGAAGAAGCCTCGCTGCCGGTTCTCACCAACCGGATGCTGGTCACCGAGAGCATGCCCTTGCCTTTCCGCGGCAAGTCGCCCAAAAGTTTCCGGTTCGATAAACTGCTGCAAAGCGGCAACAGCGAAACCCTGCAGCAATACGGCCTCACCGTTGAGTTCACCGGCAACCCGGCCTGGTACGCGGTGCAGGCACTCCCCTACCTCATGGAATACCCCTGGGAATGTGCGGAGCAGACCTTTAACCGTTACTACGCCAATGCGCTGGCGGCTAAAATTACCGGCAGCTCTCCTCCCATAAAATCTATTATTGAACGATGGCAGAAATCCGAGACGGCCGCACTGGTGTCGCCCCTGCAGAAAAATGAAGACCTGAAAAATGTGCTGCTCGAAGAAACGCCGTGGGTGGTTCAGGCGGAATCGGAAAATAAACAGAAAAAAAATATTGCCCGGTTGTTCGACAGTGCCAGGCTGAATTCGGAAATGAGCGCTTCTTTCGCGAAGATAATGCGGCTTCAAAGCAGCAACGGCGGGTTCGTATGGTTTACGGGTGGCCCGGAAGACCGGTACATGACCCAGTATGTACTGTCGGGCCTCGGCCACCTCCAGCACCTTGGCGCCCTGCAGCCCCAATGGCTTGCGGCCTGGGAACCGATCCTGAAATCGGCCGTCGCTTATTGTGATCAGCGGATAAAAGAAGACTATGACGACCTGCTCAAACGCCATCTTTCCCAGGCAAGCTCCATTTCCGCCACCGCCGTGCAATACCTTTATATGCGCAGCTTTTTCAGCCGCTATAACCTGCCTGGAGCAAGCTTTGGCGCCGTCAATTATTTCAGGGGACAGGCTCAGCGTTCCTGGTTGAAGCAGCCGCCTTACCTGCAGGGCATGATAGCCCTGGCACTCTACCGGAGCGGCGACCTGAAAACCGCGAAAGATATTATGAAATCGTTACAGCAAAACGCCGTCCGCAATGACGAGATGGGTATGTATTGGAAAAATAGCGGGGGCGGCTACTACTGGCAGGAATCGCCTGTAGAAACGCAGAGCCTCCTGGTGGAAGCCTTTGCTGAAATCGTAAAAGACAATGCGCTGACGGATGACTGCAAGACCTGGTTGCTGAAGCAAAAACAGACCAACAACTGGTCTACTACCAGGGCAACCGCCGAAGCCTGTTACGCCCTGTTGTTGCAGGGCAGCAACTGGCTTGCGCAAACGCCGGAAGCCACGATCACCCTGGGCAGCAAAACCATTAGCAGTAAGGACAAGGCCGAAAGCGGCACCGGTTATTTCGTGGATCACATTGCAGGTCCATTCGTAAAACCCGCCATGGGAGAGATTACCGTTCGGGTAGCATCGGCAAAGCCACCGGCTGTCAACGGACCCGCGTGGGGCGCCGTGTACTGGCAATATTTTGAAGACCTCGACAAGATAACGCCGGCAGCCACCCCGCTTTCGCTAGAGAAACAACTGTTCCGGTCCGTCAATACCGATCGGGGACCTGAACTGCAGCCCGTGAAAGATCGGGAAGAAGTACATACAGGCGATAAAATTATGGTACGGATTGTACTGCGGTCGGACCGAGACATGGAATACGTACACATGAAGGACATGCGTGCGAGCTGCCTCGAACCGGTGAACGTGCTGAGCGGCTACCGGTACCAGGGCGGACTCGGATACTACGAAAGTACGAAGGATGCAAGTACCAATTTTTTCTTTCCGCGTATAGCAAAGGGAACTTACGTCTTCGAATACCCGCTTTTTGTGACCCATGCCGGTGATTTCAGCAATGGCATCAGCACCGTGCAATGCATGTACGCGCCGGAATTCAGTGCGCACAGCAGCGGAATCAGGCTGAGCGCTGTAGCAGCAGACCTGCCCTGACCATTTTGGTCGCCGGGCCGACCTGTAACACGCATCGCAGAAAAGAACATTCATGCAACAACCACTGGTAACGGATTTTATTATTGTTGGACAGGGTCTATGTGGCAGCTGGCTCAGTTATTATTTGACGGAAGCCGGCGCAGCAGTAATGGTGATTGACGAAAGCCGGCCAAATACCGCCTCAAAAGCGGCTTCGGGTATCATCAACCCGGTCACCGGGCGTCGCATCGTGAAGACATGGCTAATCGACGAACTGATGCCCTTTGCGCGGGAGGCATATGCTGCTATCGCCGAATCAACTGGCGTAGCAGTCCTGTCCGAAAAGGAAGTCATCGACTGCTTCAGTACCCCGCAGATGCGCCTCGCCTTCCTGGATCGTTTTGCCAAAGACAGCCAGTATCTTTCGCTGCCGCAGGATGAGAACAACTGGCTGCCGCTGATCAACTATGATTTCGGGTATGGCATTATTCATCCCGTTTACCTGGTAGATATTTTGTCCCTGCTGCAACATCGGCGCGCGTTGCTTAAACGGAAAGGCTGCCTGCTGGAAGCGCCTTTTATTCCGGGCGACTTACAGTATGATGCCCGGCAGGTCAGCTACCGGCACATCACCGCAAAGACCATTATTTTTTGCGAGGGGGCTGCCGGCTTCGATAATCCCTACTTCCCCAACCTCCCTTTCGGCCTTAATAAAGGGGAATACCTCATCGTACATATCCCCGGTTTTCCCGACACCCACATCATCAAAAAGGGATATACGCTGGTGCCAATGGGTGAAGGCAAGTTCTGGCTGGGTTCAACCTACCTGTGGGAATTCGATAATGATCAGCCCACCCCGGGCTTTCTGAACTTTGCGACGAACTGGTTGCAACAAACGTTGCGTATGCCTTTCACGGTCCTCGATCACCACGCTGCCGTCCGGCCGGCCACGCTGGAACGAAAACCTTTTGTAGGTATGCACCCGGTTCATCAAACGCTGGGAATTTTAAACGGTATGGGAACCAAAGGCTGTTCGCTGGCACCCTACTTTGCGCGGCAGCTGGCGACACACCTGTTGTCCGGCGGACCCATCCAGCGCGAGGCGGATGTGCAACGGTTCAGCCGGTTGTTGTCCAAGCAGTAAGGGCCTCTGCAAAAAGGAGGCAGCAATTATTTGGCGCCGATTTCCTTATTTATTTTATTTTTCAGTCATGAATGAAGATCTCTATTCCATCCCGGCCAGTTTCAGGCGGACTGAAAACATCCATATCCTCCTCTGGCTGCTCAAGGACATTTGCTGGGCGCTGACGCTGCGTATTCCCGGGCTTATCATGATTGTACCGACCTTATCGGTGGCCATGGTCATTACCTGGCAAACGAGAAAAGTTAAAAGTGAATTATTTCACAACCTGGCAGTGGTATGCTGGATAACGGCGAACTGCATCTGGATGGTGGGAGAATTTTTTCGCCTCGATGAAAACATCTGGCATGGTTACGGTTTGCGGCAGGTAGCCATCGTGCCGTTTGTAGCCGGCCTTGGTGTGCTGGCCTGGTATTACCTGGTGATATTCAGAAAAAAAGAGGCAACGCCTGCAATGATGGCAGGACCAGAACAGCAGGATCGGTATATTCCATAACCATCAGGCCGATGCGCGCAGGCTGCCGGTGCCGTTTACAATCATTTCGTAGGGATCCTGTTTTAATAATTTAACCGTTGCCGTGTAGAGATCCGGCAACTCGTATTTGAAGCGGAAGGGATTTTCAAAAAACATTTCAACGCTTACGGCCCAGAACTCGTGGTAATTGGACGCTGCATATTCTCCAAGGAAATTTCTTTTGCCACGTTGCATCTCCTGGAAGATTGGGCGTGCTACCTGGGAAAAATTCTTGAACTCATTTTTGAAATGGCCGTCTTCCTCTGACTTCACGATGAAGTTGACATAAGCCAGCGCATGCGCCATTTCGTGCAGTCCCACATTGCTGTTCTCATCTGCGCGGTGAATGCCCTTGAGAAAATTATCCCAGCTCAGGTAGATACCGGTGCTGTCCACGTGCCCCATGAAGGGAAGTGAATAGTATCCGTAATGGTAATCATGCTGGAGTACGTAGATATCCCGGAAATAATTCAGGGAAAACTTTTCGAGACCCAGGGTCAGCTGGGCAGACACAGCGCTGATCAATACCGGCATTTCTTCTTTTTTTTCAATGCCTACATAATGAAATTTCTTAGAATGCTGTATGAGATAAGTGCGGAAAAGCAGCAGGTCCTGTTCTTTAGGCGTAAGCCGGCGAAAATAGGGCAGGTGTGCTTCAATCAGGCTGCGGTAATAGCCTTCTGACTTAAGAAAACTTTTATAGCGAAAGCGCTGCAGCAGCCTGTTCGAGGGATCCTGCAGAACGGAAACCAGGGCTACCGTAAAAAAAACCGTGATACAGATAAAAAATACTTCCATGGGTAACTCTTTTGTGGTTAGAGGCGACACTTCGGTTGTGGTTGAACACGGGTTGGATTGTATCTATCTGTTGTTGAACACCTGGTAACGCTATCACTTAACCGGGAAGCAGCTCTTCAGAGGAGGATGGAAGTATGGGTGGTTTGATGCAACAAAATATAAACAATAATTGACAAGTAAAAGCGAACGACCCGCTATTTTCATATTTACCTCCGCCCGGTAAAAGCAAACATTAACCCTGGCTGATGCACAACGATTTATGACGCCGACGCCCGCTCAGTTGCTTTCCTACTGGAAGGGCAAAGAAAATGGCTGATTCGCTGCAGCGGTCAGCCTGCCAGAGTGGGTAAATGAGCGGTCACCAGGTTAATAGTCCGCGGTTTACAACCATTCCGCCGACATGAAAATATGGCCGGCAAGCCTGTAAGCGTTACCTTTGCCCACCTTAAAACAATCCATACTTATCTTCATCACATGTACAGATCGCATACCAGCGGGGCACTCCGGATCTCAGACTTAAAACAGGCGGTAACCTTAGCCGGCTGGGTCCAGACCGTCCGCAAATTCGGATCCATCACTTTTGTAGACCTCCGCGACCGTTACGGCATTACCCAGCTGTTGTTCAACGAAAGCCTTAACCATGTGCTGGACGCTAATCCACTGGGGCGCGAATTCGTCATACAGGCA